>CAYFYE010000081.1:0-11555 GCA_964347285.1 uncultured Acidimicrobiia bacterium | reverse complement strand
GCCGTCGTCGTGGGCGCCGCCGTCGTGGTGGGCGCCGCCGTCGTGGTGGGCGCCGCCGTCGTGGTGGGGGCGACCGTCGTGGCCTGCGGGAGGGTCGTGGTGGTGCCCGGGGGGGCCACCGTGGTCGGGATCGTGGTGGTGTCCGCGGCGTCGCCGCATGCCGTCGCCAGCACCGTGAGCGCAGCCAGGACCGTGAGCAGGCGCATCATCCCGACCTCCTTGGTCGTTGCCATGATCCTCCTGTCGAGCCCCGCCGACAATGAGTAATCCACACCGTGAGCGGGCCGAACGGCCCTCAGGCGGCCTGGCTGATCTCGAACAGGTGCCCGTCCGGGTCGCGGAAGAAGCAGCGGATCTCGGCGCCCCAGTCGTAGGGCGGGGTGAGGAACTCGGCGCCGCGCTCCCGGAGGGTGTCGTAGGCGGCGGTGCAGTCGGCCACCCGGATCGTGAACGAATGGTCCACGGTCGTCCGATCCTCGGGGGCGGCGAAGGTGACATCCGGCTTGTCGGCCGTAGGACCGCCGCCCGTGACCAGCAGCAACCAGTTGCCGGCGAACTCCACTACCGCCGACGTCCCCCCGTACTCCCGATGGAGACGAGCCCCGAGCACCCGCTCGTACCAGTCCCGGGATTGCTCGAGATCGCCCACCACGAGGATGTGGGTCAGCTCCATGTCGGGCGTCGGAAATTGCCCGGTCATTCCCCACCCCGCCCGTCCGGGTCGCCCCCGGCCTTCTCGCTCCCATGTTCCGAGACCCCCTCCCCTGCCGGACCCGGAGGACCGTCGTCTTTGCCGGTCCGGGCCTGATCGGACCCCGGGCCGGGATCCAGTCCACGCTCTCCGTCTTCGGGCTCGGCCGCTTCGCCCGGCGGGGGAGCAACGGGCGGCAGGGGAGCTTCCCATTCCTCGGGCGGCTCCGGTGGTTGCGGCGGAGGTCGGGTCAACGACGGTGCCTCGGTGCCCGGCTGGTCTCGACGGGCCTCCCACGCACCGACCAGCCAGGCCCCCACCCCCCACATCACGGCGGCGAGGTACAGCACGGAACCGACGAACGGGATGAGCCACACCGCGCCCCGCCACACCAAAGCCCCGACAATGAAGGCCCCGATGAGACCGACCCGTCCCTGGAGCGCCTTGTCGGCGGCGGCCGTCACCGAGGGAATGGGGCCGAGGAACAGCGCCGCCAGCCACAACACGAGGATCAGCGCCGCCAGCGGCAAGCCCACCAGCGTGATGGCCAGGGCTAGGGCCGCCAGCGGTGCCACCACCATTGCCCCGATCCCGATGAGCAGGGTGCGCATCGGCATGCGAACGACGGCCGTCGTGGCCCGGGGAAGGGACCGACGGAGCAGCCAGAACAGGACGACGCCGGTGACGATGAACGCCAGAACGCTCAGCAGGTTCACCAGCCGCCGGATGGTCCGCACCTGGAGGGGGACACGGGCTCGACGCTTCACCACCTGGCCCTCGAGAACGGCCCCGGCCGATAGGTCGGCCTCCGAGTTGGAGTGATAGGTGAGGTCGCCGCCCACCTCGGCCGAGGCGGTCACCCGCAAGCCCTGGACGGTGACGTTGACGTTGCGACCCACCGTGCCGTCGATCTCGAGCCGCCAGAACTGACCGCGCAAGTCGCGGTCCGCCGTGCCGGAGAACGAGGTGGTCATCGCCGCCATCAGCACATCACGCCCGACCCGGCCCCGCATCTTTCCCCCGATCGTCGCTGCGGCCAGGTCGTCTTCGAGGTGACCGTCGACTACCAGATCGCGCGCCGCCACCCGCACCGATCCTCCGATCTCTCCGCCGATGGTGGCCTTGCCGGTGACCAGGGCCAGGACGTCGCCCTCGACCCGACCGGTGACGATCAGCTCACCCGCCCCGGCGACCAGATCTCCCTCGATGACACCTTCCACGATCACGCGGCCCCCCAACGCGTAGAAGTCCTCCTCCTCGACCCGACCCTCGGGAATGATGACGTTCCCTCCGCCGGCAAGCGTCGGCAGCACGGGAAAGGGGAGCAGGACGGCGCCGATGGCCGCGGCCACCGCCAGGCGGCGAATGCTCCTAGATGGGAAGCGCATCCCTCACGGCATCGAGGAGCGGCCACGGGACGATGCCGAAGGCGATCGTCACTCCGATTGCGAACGCCAGTGCGGCCTTGGCCGGCAGGCTCGCCTCCGGTACGGCAACGGCCGCCCCAGGGGCCTCGGCGAGAGCGGGAGCCTGCATGTACATGAGCACGATCACCCGCAGGTAGAAGAACAAACCGGCCACGGCCGCCAGCACTCCGATGATGACCAGCCACAGGTAGCCGGCATCGATGGCGGCCTGAAAGACGGCCGCCTTCCCCACGAACCCGCTGGTGAGCGGTATGCCTCCCATCGCCACCATGAACAACGCCATGAGGCCGGCCAGGGCCGGTGAGCGAGCCGACAGCCCGGCATAGTCGGTGAGCGCCGATCGGCCCCGGCTCATGCCGCCCACGACTGCGGCCACCGCGAACGCCCCGAGCGCCTGGAAGGCATAGGTGGCCGTGTAGAACCACATGGCCGGCACGCCCTCGGCGCCGGCGACCAGCCCGGTCAGGATGAACCCGGCGTGGGCGACCGAGGAGTACGCCAGCATGCGCTTGATGTCGGTCTGGGCGATGGCCAATGCCGTGCCCACCACCACCGAAATCGCCGCCAACAGGGCCAGCGCCGGGGCCCAATCGTCGATCCGGGAGACGAAGGGGACGGTGAGCAGCCGGGCCAGGGCGGCAAACCCTCCGATCTTGGCCGCTGCGGCCATGAACCCGACCACCCCGCCCGGCGCTCCCTGGTAGACGTCCGGGGCCCACATGTGGAAGGGAGCGGCGCTCACCTTGAAGCCCAGCCCCACCAGGACCAGGGCGACACCGGCCAGCAGAATCGCCGGCCGCAGCAGCACGTTCCCCGACAGGAAGGCCCCGACACCGTACAGCGAGGTGGTCCCGGTGGCCGCGTACACCAGAGCGATCCCGTACAGGAAGACGGCCGAAGCGAAGGCACCGAGCAGGAAGTACTTCAGGGCCGCCTCGTCGGCGGCCACCCGCTCCCGGGTGAAGCCGGCCAGCACGTAGAGGCTGATCGAGGCGATCTCCAGGCTGAGGAACAGCATGATCAGGTTGGCGGAGGCGGCCATGAGATGAACGCCGGAGGCCGCCAGCAGCAGCACCACGATGAACTCGGCGGCCCGTCCGTCCAGTTCCTCGACCAGATCCCAGGCGGCGGCCAGGCCGGCCGCGGCCACCAGGATGATCACCAGGCCGCCCAAGGCGGCAAACCCGTCGACGGCGATCATGTCGGAGAACTGCAGGGTGGGAGCCCCGTGGCGCACCGCCTGATCCCATTGCAGCCAGGCGAAGGCCAACGCAACGGCGAGCGAGGCGCCGGCCAGCACCCCCAGCACCCGGCGAGGCGGTGACCAGATCATGTCCACCAGTAGGACCACCAGCACTCCGACCACCAGAGCCACCTCGACCGAAACCGCCAGCAAGGACATCTACCCCTCACCCCCTTCGGCGCCGAGCTCGACCGGGTCGAAGCCGAAGTCGGGCACTCGATAGTCGGTAGTGGCCTCGATGCGGGTGATGAGCCGATCGACCGACGGCTCGATGCGCTCCAGCACCGGCTTCGGGTAGATGCCGAGGACGAGCACGGCCGCAGCTATCGGCACCAGCATCGCCCATTCCCTCAGGTTCAGATCGGTGAGCTTCTCGTTTTCGGGCTGGGTGATCGGTCCGGTGAACACCCGCTGGTACGCCCACAGCATGTACACCGCGGCCAGTACCACCCCGAAGGCGGCCACGATCGCCGCCTCCGGCAGCGACAAGAAGCTCCCGGTGAGCACCAGGAACTCCCCGATGAACCCGTTCAGTCCGGGCAGGCCGATCGAGCCAAACGCCATGAACAGGAAGAACCCGGCGAACAGCGGCATCACCTTGGCGATGCCCCCGTAGTCGGCGATCTGGCGCGTGTGGCGACGGTCGTAGACGATCCCCACCAGCAGGAACAATGCGCCGGTGGTGAGCCCGTGGTTGACCATCTGCAGCACTCCGCCCTGCAGCGCCGAGCTCGTGAGCGCGAACGTGCCCAAAACGACGAAGCCGAGGTGGCTCACCGACGAGTAGGCCACCAGCCGCTTCAGGTCCGGCTGTATGAGGGCGACCACCGCTCCGTAGATGATCCCGATGACCGCCAGCACCGCCAGCACCGGCACCAGGTCGACGGTCGCCTCGGGGAATAGGGCGACGTTGAAGCGGAGGAACCCGTAGGTGCCCAGCTTCAGGAGGACTCCGGCCAGCAGTATCGAACCGGCGGTGGGGGCCTCGACGTGGGCGTCGGGAAGCCAGGTATGCAACGGGAACACCGGGACCTTGATGGCAAACGCCAGCCCGAACGCACCGAACAGCCACAGCTGGGTGGACCGGCTCAGATCGAGCGCCAGGAGCCGGGTGTAGTCGAACGTCGGCGAGCCGGTCTGGTCGTTGGCGATGACCGCCAGCGCCAGTATGCCGGCGAAGAGCAGCGCCGAGCCGAAGGCGGTGTACAGGAAGAACTTCACCGCCGCGTAGATCCGGCGCTCCCCGCCCCACACCCCGATGATCAGATACATCGGGACCAGCACCACCTCGAAGAAAACGAAGAAGAGCAGCAGATCGAGGGCCAGGAAGGTTCCCAGCAGACCGGTTTCCAGGAACAGCATCGCGACGACGTACTCCTTGCGCCGCTCGGTGATCGACCACGAAGCCGCCAGCGAGATCGGCATCAAGAAGGCGGTCAGCGCCACCAGGAAGAGCGAGATGCCGTCCACTCCGAGGTGGTAGCTGACCCCCCACGGCTCGTACCACAGGATTCTCTCGGTGAACTGGAAAGCCTCTCCCCCGGCCGTGTACTCCCACACCACGTATCCGGCCGCTCCCAGCGGGAGCAGGCTGAGAGCGACGCCGGCCGGCAGCAGCAGCTCGCGGCGCGACTTGGGGATGACGGCGATAACGAGGGCACCGGCCGCCGGGAGCAGGATCAGCACGGTGAGCATCGGGAAGTCCACTACAGGCCTCCCCGGGCCACGAACCACACCAGCATCGCCACCGCCCCGGCCAGCACCGCCGCCCCGTAATTGCGCACGAACCCGCTCTGGATGGGCCGCAGCGCCGCGCCGACGCGGCGAACCACCAGCCCGACCCCGTTGACCAGGCCGTCGATGAAGCGCTGGTCGGCGACGAACGCCAGCCAGGCGGCGCCCAGCTTGCCCGGCAGCACCAGCGTGTTGCCGTAGATGTCGTCGAGGTAGTAGCCATTGCGCACCCAGCGCCAGGTGTCGGACTCCTCGGTAGGCGCCGGCTTGAACAGGTAGCGGCGGGTCGCCCAGGCGATACCCATGGCCCCGGCCACCACCGAGATGATCGCCAGCCCCCATTGCGTCCCCGCCGGCGGCGCGGCCGCCAGGGGCACTCCTTCGAAGGACGGCTCGAGGAAGTGCTCGAAACCGAGCCGCCACGGGGTGTTGACGAATCCGGCCACGGCCGAGGCGATCCCCAGAGCCACCAGGGGCACGGTCATCACCAACGGCGATTCGTGGGGATGGAGCCCCTCGTCCTCCCACTTGGGCCGGGTCCAGAACGTCAGGTACATGAGCCGGGACATGTACAGGGCGGTCAGCAGCGCGGTCAGGATGCCCACTCCCCACAGCACCACCCAGGTGCCGCCCCGTTCGAAAGTGGCCGCCAGGATCTCGTCCTTGGACCAGAAGCCCGACAGCGGGGGAATGCCCGATATGGCCAGCCAGGCGACCCCCATCGTGGCAAAGGTCACCGGCATCAGCTTGCGCAGGCCGCCCATCTGACGCAGATCCTGCCGTCCCGCCAAGGCGTGGATCACCGAGCCTGCCCCGAGGAACAACAAGGCCTTGAAGAAGGCGTGGGTGAAGAGATGGAAGATGCCGGCCGTGTAGGCGGCCGCCCCCACGCCGAGGAACATGTACCCGAGCTGGCTGATCGTGGAGTAGGCCAGCACCCGCTTGATGTCGCGCTGCCCCAGAGCGATCGTCGCCGCTCCCAGAGCTGTGAGGATGCCGATAGTGGCCACGACCCCAGCCGACACCGGAGCCAGCTCGTACAGGGGCGCGGTGCGGGCCACCATGTACACCCCGGCCGTCACCATCGTGGCGGCATGAATCAGCGCCGACACCGGCGTCGGGCCTTCCATGGCGTCGGGCAGCCACACGTGGAGCGGGAACTGGGCCGACTTGCCGATGGCACCCACGAACAGCAGCAGTGTGATGGCGGTAGCCCCGCCGGTCGTCAGCACCCGAGGCGCTTCTTCGAAGACGTAGCCGTACGAGAGGCTGCCAAACGTGGAGAAGATCACCATCAGGCCGACGAGGAAGCCGAAGTCGCCGATCCGGTTGACCACGAAGGCCTTCTTCCCGGCGGCGGCCGCGGTCTCCCTCGTGTACCAGAAGGAGATCAGCAGATAGGAACTCAGGCCTACCAGCTCCCATCCCACGAACAGCAGTCCGAAGTTGGAGCCGAGGACCAGGATCAGCATCGAGACGATGAACAGGTTGAGATAGGTGAAGAAGCGCCCGTAGCGCTCGTCACCCTCCATGTACCCGATCGAGTACCAGTGGATGATCGCCCCCACCCCGGTGACCACCATCGTCATCACCGAGGCCAGTGGATCCCATATCAGAGAGGCCTCGATGCCCAACGCCGGAATCCAGTCGAAGAGCCGGACCACGTGGGATTCGCCTTCGCCGGTGAAGAAATCGATCGACGCCAGTACGGCAACCACGAACGAGGCTCCCACCGTGAGCGTGCCGATCACCCCGGCCCAGGGCTCTCCCAACCGCTTGCCGGCCACCAAGAGGAGCACCACTCCTCCCAGCGGAAAGGCAATGGTCAGCCAGATCAGGCCCTCCATCGGCTACCCACTCAACTCGGCAAGATCGTCGACCGAGGCAGTGGCGCGGCGCCGGAAGACCGCCACGATGATCGCCAGCCCCACCACCACCTCGGCGGCGGCCACCACCATGACGAAGAACACGGCCACCTGACCCGAGAGCGCCCCCACTTCTCGACCGGCGGCGACGAAGGTGAGATTGACGGCGTTGAGCATCAGCTCCACCGCCATGAACATGATCAGGGCGTTGCGCCGCACCAGCAGGCCGGCGGCTCCGATCGAGAACAGCACCGCTGCCAGCGCCATGTACCAGCCGGGGGTGACGGTCACGACGGGCACCCCTCCCCGCCTCGGGTCGAGGGAGCCCGCAGCAGTCTGGTGAGGCGGATCAGGTTCGGATGCCTCAGGAGGACACCTCCTCCTCGGCCCCCCCGGCTGCCTCAGCCGCCGCGGTCGCCTCGTCGGGCCCCCCGGCCCGGAGCCGTTCTCGGGGCCGGAACTGGGCGAGAGCGATGGTGCCGGCGGCTGCAATGATCAGAAGCACGGCGGTCAGCTCGAACGGCAGCACCCAGTCGTTGAAGAGCTGTTCGGCCACCGCCTCCACCGTCCCGTTGGGCTCCTCCGGGCCGGCTACGCCGGTCACCCATGCCGAGGCTCCCGCCACCAGTACGACCGCGCTGAAGAAAAGCGCCAGGCCGATGGCGATCTGACGCTGGAAGGGGAGCCGTTCCGACCGGTCCTCGGCTCGATCGACGCCGATGAGCATGATGACGAAGAGGAACAGCGTCATCACTGCGCCGGCGTAAACCAGCACCTGGACGGCGGCGACGAAATGGCCCTGATTGAGCACGTAGAACACCGCGATCGAGAACATGGTCGCCATCAGTCCCAGGGCGCTGTTGACCGGATTGGCGGCCCACACCATCAGCACCGCCCCACCCACCGCCACCACCGCAAACACCCAGAAGACGATGGTCTCGACGATCACTCCGATCCCTCCTCGTCGCCTTCGCCTGAGGGAGCGGCCGCTTGGCCGCGCTCTGGGAGCCGGAGTCCGACCCCGGCCGACGGGGTCCACGCCTCCACGCCCTCGTAGGCGGCCCGGCCCGCCGAAGCGGTGGCCCGCATCCACCCATCGGCGATCTTCAGCTCATCGAGGTCGATGAGGGGCGTGTCTTCCAGGGGGTGGTTGGGGGTCCCGTCGGGTTGAACGAGCAGGTCTTCCTTGGTGTAGATGGCGTCATCGCGGTCGGCCACCGACATCTCGAAGAGATGGGTCATCGTGATCGCCTCGGTGGGGCAGGCCTCGACACACAGGGCGCAGAAGATGCAGCGCAGCATGTTGATGTCGTAGACGAATCCGTACCGCTCCCCCGGGCTGACCGGAGCCTCGGGCGGGTTGTCGGCTCCCCGCACGTAGATGCACCGGGCCGGACACACCCCGGCGCACAGCTCGCACCCGATGCACTTTTCCATTCCATCGGGATACCGGTTGAGGACGTGACGGCCGTGAAAACGCTGCGGCTTGACCCTCTTCTCCTGCGGATACTGGGAGGTCACCCGGCGCCTGAACATCTGACGGAACGTGACCCCGAATCCGGCAATTGGCTTGAGAAGATCGGCCAGGAGGCTCATGACCACGGCGCTCCAAAGCTGCGGAAGCTCGTCACCAGCGTGAAGATGACCAGCCACGCCAGGCTGGCCGGGATGAGCCGCTTCCACCCGAACCGCATCAGCTGGTCGTAGCGGAGGCGAGGCAAGGTTGCCCGCACCCAGATGAAGCCGAACAGCAGGACCCACGACTTGAGCAGGAACCAGAAGATCGGCAGCAGTCCACTGACGAAGGCGGGGAGGACCGAGGGGAAGGTAGGCCCGTTCCAGCCGCCCAGGAAGAGGGTGGTAGCGATGGCGGCGATGTTGAACATGTTGATGTACTCGGCCAGGAAGAACAGGGCGAAGCGGATGCTGGAGTACTCGGTGTGGAACCCGCCGACCAGCTCCTGCTCCGCCTCCACCATGTCGAAAGGAGCCCGGTTGGTTTCGGCGACGCCGGCGATGGCGAAGATGACAAAGGAGGGCAGCAGAGCGAAGACGAACCACGCCGGGATGGCTCCGGCGTAGCTCCCCGACTGGAGCTCGACGATCGTCGACAACGACATCACTCCGTTGCCGACGTCTCCCCCGGCGCCGATGTGGGTGGCGGCGAAGACGACTACGGGTATCAGCGACAGGGCCATGGCCGTTTCGTAGGAAATGGCCTGGGCGGTAGCCCGCACCCCGCCCAGCAACGGATACTTGGAGCCGGACGACCAGCCCGCCAACACCACCGCGTACACCGCTATCGAGGAGATGGCGAGGATGTAGAGCACGGCCACGTTGAGGTCCGTGCCCTGTAGCTCGATGAGGCGGTCCCCGATGAAGAACGGCTCCCCGATGGGAATGACGAGGAAGATGAGCAGCGCCGGCACCAACGCGGCGATCGGCGCTATGAGATAGACCCCCAGCTCGACCTTCCGGGGCGTTACCTGCTCCTTGAAGAAGAGCTTCAGGCCGTCGGCCAGCGTGATGAGAATCCCCCAGGGGCCGGCCCGGTTGGGCCCGATTCGGTTCTGCATGTCGGCGACGAGCTTGCGCTCCGCCCACACCAGAAGGAGGGTGTTGACCACCAAAAGGACCAAGGCGGCGACGACTTTGATGGCGGCCTCGATGAATGTGTCCACTAGCCCACCGCCTCCACCTTGACCTCGGGGCGTGCCGCCAACCCGGCCGTAGCGGCGAGGTTGAAGGGGACATACACCGTCCCCTTGGCCAACGACGGGTCGAGTCGGACCTCGACCTCGATCGAGTCCCGGCCGTCGGAAACCCGAACCGGCCGGCCTTCGACGAGGCCGAGCCGCCCGGCGTCGTCGGGGTTGAGGTGGGCGGCCGGTTCGGGGGCCAGCTTCGGCAGCGACATGCTGAGGCGAACCCGGACCCCGTCGTCGTAGAGGACTCGCCCGAGGTGCAGCGCCAGCCCCGAACCCGCCACCGCCTCGAAGCCGGGATCGACGGGAATGAACGCCAACGGCTGACTGCCTTCGGCCGGCGGCACCACAACACCCTCGCGGCCCTCTCCCCAATCGAGGAGATCCCACGTGACTCCCCGGTAAGCCGGGGCGACCTCGGTGATCTCCTTCGCCAGCGTTTCGGCCGAGGCGGCCCCGATCGTCGAGCCCATCCTCTGGGCCAGGTCCTCCAATACCGACCATGCCGGCCGGGACCGACCCGGTCCGGGCACCAACCGGTTGACCTTCTGCACCCGACCCTCCAGGTTGGTCACGGTTCCCTCGATCTCGGCGAATCCGTGCACCGGCAAGACGACGTCCGCCAGAGCGGTCGAGTCGGTGGGCAGCACGTCGAGCGCCAGCACGAATTCGGCGTTGCCGAGGGCCCGACGGGCCAGAGCCGGATCCGGAAAGTCCCGCACCGGATCGCAGCCCAGCAGGACCAGGGCCTTGATCTCTCCTGAGTCGAGCCCCTCGAGTATGCCGGCGGCGTCGCGCCCGGGGCCCTCGGGCAGAGGGCCCCAAGCCTCCTCCAAGGCTGCGAGCCCCTGGTCACTTCGGGCGGATACCCGCCCCGGCAACAGGGTGGGGCCGAGGCCCATGTCGAGGGCCCCGTAAACGTTCGACCGGCGGGCCAGCGGGAGCACCGCGGCCCCGGGGAGCTCCCGGGCGAAGGCAGCAACCGCCTCTGCTAGGCGGGGATCCTCGGAGAGCCCGGTACGGCCCACCAACGCCACGACCGGACCCTCCCTCAGGGCGGCTCGTACCGACGCCAGCCGTCCCGTTCCCTTCTTCATCCGGGCCAATACCGAGGGTCCTTCCCCGGGTCGGTAGGTGATCTTGTGCGTGGCAACGTCGTCGAGCCCGGTCCGGCGGGGATGCACCACGATCAGCTCGGCCCCGAGCTCCCGGGCGGCCCGGCGCACCCGAAGGTAGAGAACGGGCAGCTCCTCTTTGAGGTCGGGGCCCCAAACCAGGATGGCCCGGGCCCTCTCCAGGTCGTCGATCCGGGCCCGGGGGGTGATCCCCACCAGGAAATGCGGATCCAGCCCGTCGCCCAGCTGACCGTCCAGATGGGGAGTGTCGGCGACGGTGCGCAAGAACTTCCCGAAGGCATACGCCTCTTCGTTCGTGGAACGGGCCCCGCCCAGGCCGGCGATCTCTCCGGTGCCGAGCGCCCCGAGACGCTCGGCGGCCACATCCAGGGCCCGCGACCAATCGGTCTCGTCGATCTCGCCGTCGCTCGTCTTCACCAAGGGCGCATCGAGCCGCTCGGCGCTCCCTATGGGTTCGAAGCCAAACCGGCCCTTGTCGCACAACCAACCCTGATTGGTGGCGTCGTTGTCCACCCCGTTCAGCCGGAGGACTTGGTTTTGGCTGGCCTGGATCGAAACCCGGCACCCGACGGCACAATCCGAGCAAGTGCTCTCGACGGCCTCCAGGTCCCAGGGGCGGGCCCGGAATCGATATGGCACCGCCGTCAAGGCGCCCACCGGGCAGATCTCCACGGTGTTGCCCGAGAAGTACGAGCGAAACGGCTCGTCGGGGAAGGTGAGCACCTGGGTGCCATAGCCCCGGTCGACGAACTCG
>CAYFYE010000080.1:5318-11681 GCA_964347285.1 uncultured Acidimicrobiia bacterium | reverse complement strand
CCGTTCCCCGCACTTCCCCGAACGAGGTTGCGGCGCGTTCGGCACCTTGGGCCTGGTGCGGCCGACAGTATTGAGACCCGCCCCCGTGCGTCAAGGATCTCGATACGACGCGCTTTCGCGTTCTGGCGGGGATCCGCCTCGTTATTTGCTGTTTGCTGGGGCCTCTTGACCTCCAAATCGGCAGCCTGTCCACATGTCCACACAAATCCACAAGAGGTTGTGCACAACGCTTGTCGACATGTGGAATTTCAGCCGTTTTTTTCGCGCCCGAAACCGGCCCGAACGAGGCTGCGCAAGGCCACCTCCACCATGTCGTACAGAGCGTCGAGGATGGCGTCGAGCTCGAAGAGCGACAGGCATTCGAGCGGGATCCTGCCCCGCAGGAGCAGCCGCCTGCTGCGTCGAGGGCAAAGTGTGCCCGCCGGCCCGAGGCATTGCGGAAGAGGCACCGGCGATACACCTCCTGACAACCGCGCAGCGGCGATGGTATTAGGTGCGCCTCGTATCCCAGCGTTCGGTCTCCAACGTCGAACCAGACAGCCGTGTAGTCGCGCACCTGCTGAGCCATGCGGACCCCCCAGCGGCCCTCGTAGGCGCCGGCTCACCCCACGTCGGACCGGGGATCCTCGACCCAGTCGGCCGACACGCGCTCGAGGAGGCGACGGGCCTGGTCGGGAGTCACCGAACCATCTCAGCAGACGAGAGATCACGCCGGCCGAGCTCCCCACCCCCGAAGCCTCGAGTCGCCGGGCCGATGGCCATCACTCCTCCGGCTCGCCGAGCGCCGGTTCCCAACGACCGACATTGCTCGTGCCACCGGTCACCGCCGGGCGGGCAAAGCGCTCCAGCGAGTCCAGGGCCGTCTTGGAGAAGAAGCCCAGGCGGCGGAGCGCCTCGATCAGGCCCACCGTCGCCGCCCGAAAGGAGCCGTCTGAGGATTTGACGGCGACGCCGAGCCCCCCGGCCGAGGCTGCTGCCAATGCCCCCATGGCTCCGCCTTTGACGGCCGCCGCGACGGCTGAAGCCACCGCGGCCTCGGGTCGCCGCGTCCCGGAGGTGAGGGCCGGGTAGCGACGCATCGCCCGTGTCGCGTTTGCGAATCGGGGATCGGTGGCCAGCCGGGCATAGGCGGCGGCGAGTCCATCGACGGTGGCGGCCGCGGTGGGGACGCCGCAGCCGTCCACCCCCGTTGGTCGGGGACCGTCCCCGGTCGTTTCGGCGATGAGCTCGAGAATCGCCTGCTGCAGGGGATGGTCGGGGGCGGTGTAGTCGAGCGACCAGCCCTGGGCAACGCAGGCCCGCAACATGGCGGCATGCTTTGCGGAGCAGTTGTGAAAGATCGGAGCCGGATCACGAACACCGGTGCGGGCCAGTGCCCGGGCGGCTTCCTCGGACATCGGCCAGGCGGGAGGGCAGCGCAGCGCCGACGGGTCGAGACCTGCTTCCTCGAGCATGCGGTGGACGATGGCGATATGCACGGGCTCGCCGTCGTGAGATGCACAGGCGAGCGCCATCTCGACCAGGTCGAGGTCGGCTCCCAACTCCTGGCTCACCATGGCCTGGAAGGGCTTGGCCGTCGAGCGGAGAAAGAACGGCGGCCCGGGATCGCCCCAGCGGGCAACGGCCGTGCCGTCGACGACGGCCACCACCCGGCCCGGGTGGGTCGATTCGACCAGCCCGGAGCGAACGCAACGGGCCAGCAGAGCCTCAGCCAGGACTGATCAACTCGCTGGCGTCGGCGAGGCCCTCCCGATAGCGCCGGGTCAGTTCGGCCTGGAGATGCTCGAAGGCCTCATACACCATGCGACGGTTCTCCGAGATCTCGGCCTCGGCCTCGGTGAGCTGGCGCTGAATGTCCTCGAGCTCCTCGTCCGAGAAATCGGCGATGCGGGTCAAGAAATCGTCGTGGAGGACCCGATCGAGTTCGCGTCGTCCCACGTCGGGGAGATCGGGAAGGTCGAGCTGAATCGGGCGTCCGCCCGGCTTACGTTCGCCGTGGGGCCCGGCGAGGATCGCCGGGAGTGCCTCGATGAGAGTCCGACTCTCTTCGCCGCGCCGCCGCCGTAGTTCGAAGGCGAGAAGATCCATCCGCCCATGGACGAGACGCCGGTAGTAGGCGTACTCGGTGTCGAGAGCATCGCACATGCTCCGCTTGGCGCGGACCTCCTCCAACGGCATGGATTCCAGCCCCTCGAGGAAGGCCGCGTCCTTGACCTGGTCGATGCGGCGCTGGAACTCCCGGCTCATAGCCCCTTTTTAGCCGCAGGCGGCGGCGTTCGTCGGATACGGGTTCACCGCCGCCCCGCCCCCGGGGTGGATCTCGAAGTGGAGGTGAGGCGCTCCCCCACGGGCATTGCCCGAATCGCCGTTGTATCCGATCACCTGCCCCCTGGCTACCCGTGCTCCGCTCGCCAAACCGGCCGCGTACCCGTCGAGATGGGCGTAGTAGAAGTGCACGCCGTAGTCGGCGACCAGCCAGATCCCGATGCCACCGAGGTGGCTGCTCGACAATCGCACGGTGCCGTCGGCGACCGCCAACAGCGGCGTTCCCCGAGGAGCGAACATGTCGTTGCCCTTATGGCGCCGGCCTCCTGAGCGGGGAAAGCCCCAGTCGTTGATGAAGCTCGCCCCGCCCTGGACTGGGCATATGAAGCCGGGGACGAGCGCGGAGGAAATGCCGGCAGCCGCTCCTTGCAGCCGGGCCAGCTCGGCCAGTCGCTGGCGCTGCCGTTCCAGCTCCAACTCTCGAACCGCCTGGCGATACGCCTCGTCGGCCTCCAGGACATCGATGTTGGCTTGTTCGTACAGCACATCCAGTTGGCCCACCAGGCCCTGGAGCTGATCGTTCAGCTCTCGGACCCGCTGCTGATCCTCGGCCAGGATCTCTCGCAGTCGCTCCATCTCGCGCTGAGTGGCCGCCAGCTGGTCGGCGAGCTCGGTGTCTGCGGTGGTGGCCCGCTCCATCACCTGTTGGCTGGTGATCAACTCACCGAACGTCTCGGCTTCGAAGAAGAGATCCCACAGTTGGGTGCCGCCGGCCATATACGCTTCGAGGGCGCGCTCGTCGGCGCGACCCCGCAGGTCGCGGGCACTCGCCTCGTAGGACTCGATACGGTCGTAGAGCTGGGTGACCTTGAACGTCAGGTCGGCCAGCTCAGCATTGACCGTCTGGTATTCGGTGACGGCCGAATCGAGTTCGCTCAGGACGAAGGCTCGTTCGTTCTTGGCGTCCTCGAGGACTCTTCGGGTCTCGTCGACCTTCTCTTGGGTCTGCGCGTAGACGCCCTGGGCACTCACAACTACGGAAAGAAGTACTAGGGGTACGGCAACGCGCCAGGAGCGGCGGGGAACCATGCGTGAGCCCAAGGCTAACCCACCGGGGTTGGATCGAAAAGCCACGTGCTCGAGTATCGGCCGAGCCCCTTGGCCCGCTGAGAGGTTTCCTCAGGTGGAGAGTGTGATGATCGCCAGCCAGAAGATGGCCGAGGCGAGCAGAATTCCGTCCATCATCGGCAAGGCGCCGGGGGCCCTCTGGAGGAGTGATATGTGACCGGTTCGCAGCAGGGAGCCGGCCGTCTGCCCGGCGACGATGCCTCCTGCGGAGGCCACCGCCGCCACGAAGGTGGCCGACAGGGAGAGTTCGGAGAACGCCGCGCCGACGACGAGTCCGGCAGCCGCAGCTGCCGCAAGGGCTGCCAGGTTGGCGTCGAACAATGGGTAGCGGTGCTGGAACTGACGAGCCACCTCGGAAGTGACCAGGGCAACCACCATGACGATGACGTAGGCGGTCACCTCGGTTTCGGTGCGCATCCGCAGCAGGATGAGCGGCCCCGTGCTGAGGGCGGCCAGCAGGGAGGCCAAGGCCGTATTCGACAGTCTCTTGGCCGTGCGCTCTGTGGGGCGAAATATGGCCCAGCCGAACGCGACGGCCACCGTTACGGCGGTGGCCACGGCTAGGCCTTCGAAACCCCAGCGGTATGAGCCCCAAGCCGCCGCTGCCACCCCGGCAAACACGGGAAGCGGGTTGAGATCGGTTTGATTTCGACCGGCGGTGTCGGTCAGGTCCCAGGCCCACAGCCCGACCACACCGACGACCACTACGACGAACGCCCGCAGCGAGGTCAGGTTGGCGACGAACAGGGCCACCAACAACATGGCGGCGAGGAGGCTCTGCAGCGTCAACGGGCTCTCGACCCGGGTGAGCGCCTCGCGAGAAACCTGGCCGATGGGTGGCTTGTCGGGCTCGATCTGGGTCATGCGCCGGCCGCCTCCACCCCCCCCGACATCACCGCCGCGCCGTCCGGGCGACTCGTCTCGAAAAGAAAGTGGTTCCCTCGGTCCGACTCCCAGACGGTGGTGGTGAGATCCCTGCCGGGGAACACCATGTCTGTGAACCGTACCTTGAGGTGGGCCAGCCGTGCCGGATCGCCGTCGACCAGGAGGTCGACGAGGCCCCCGGTGACCAGGGACAACGTTCCCAGGCCGTGGTTGATCACGCCGGGAAGGCCCACGCTCCGAGCGACCTCGTCATCGAGGTGAATAGGGTTGTGGTCGCCGGAAGCCGCGGCGTAGCGGGCCGGCATGGTGGCGTCCACCCTCGACGTGAAGGTGCCCACGGGTCTGCCCCGGGCCGGAGCGGACGGCTTGGGCGATGGCGAGCGCTCTCGGCCACTTCCTCCACCCCGCACGAAGATGGTGGCCCAGGAGTCGACCACGGGATCGCCATCCGGAGTGGTGGCCGCCATCTTGGTGACGAAGACGGCGCCCTCGCCCTTGTCCTCTACTCGTTCGATGCTGGGGGTGAGCAGGAGCTTGTCACCGGCGTGGATGGGCCGGTGGTAGCGGAACTCCTGTTCCCCGTGCATGATCATGAGCGGGTCATCGATTCCGAGTTCGGGATCGCGGTTCACCCTGGCCAGCTCGGGGAATCCGGGCACGACGGCGAATATCGGTGAGGCAATCTGATCGGGCCCGGGCCGGTAGCGAGGGTTGGGATCGGAGGAGGCCTCGGCGTAACTGGCGATTGCCTCCGAAGTCACTGCGACCTCGATCGGGTCATAGGTCTTGCCGGCCAGGTCGAAATTGAGCGGCACCGTTTTTCCCTCACTCCGCGCCGGGTCAGGGTAGTGATCGATCGCGGCGTCTCACAGAGTTGCCGTCGCCGTTCGAGCCTTCCCGGCCTGTTGCCCGTCCCTTGTTCCTCGGCCGCTCGCTAGCCTCAGCAGCGCCATGCCGCGATTTCGGTCGGATCTCTCCTCGATCATCCCTTACCAGCCGGGCACGCCGATCGAGGAAGCCGCCCGGCAACTCGGCCTCACCGAGATCGTCAAGCTGGCCTCCAACGAGAATCCTCTCCCACCGTTTCCGGAAGTCCAGGATGTGGTCGCCGCCGCCCTGGCCGGGGCGAACCGGTACCCCGACAACGAGTGTTCCGAGCTGCGGGCGGCGGTGGCCGCCCATCTGTCGGTGGCGGCGGACAATCTCTGGTTCGGAAACGGCAGCGCGGCATTGATGATGGTGACCGCCCTCGGTGTGGGCGGCCCCGGCACCAGTGTCGTATACGGCTGGCCCAGTTTTGGGCTCTACCGTATCGCCGCCCAGACCGCATTTTCGGAACGAATCGAGGTGCCGCTCGACCGGGATCAGCGCTACGACCTGCCGGCGATGACGGCTGCTCTCAGGTCCGACACCACCCTGGTATTCGTGTGCAATCCCAACAATCCCACCGGCACGCATGTCGATAGTGACGCCGTGCGGGATTTCGTCGCCGCCCTGCCCGACGAGGTCCTGGTCGTGGTGGACGAGGCCTACTACGAATACGTCCAAGCGCCCGAGTACGGGACGGCACTTCCATTGGCGCTGGAAGCCGACAACGTGTTGGTCTCTCGGACCTTCTCCAAGGTCTACGGGCTGGCCGGACTGCGCTGCGGCTACATGGTGGGTCACCCCGAAACGATCAGAGAACTTCGCCGGGTCCAGGCCCCCTTCACGGTGAGCTCGATTGCCCAGGCGGCCGCCACAGCGGCACTGGCGTGCCGAGACCGGGTGGCAGAGCGAGTTCAGCGCAACGCGGAGGCCCTCAAACTGTTCGGCGAGGAACTCTCCGGCCGCGGCTTCGACTTCGCCGAGAGCGTCACCAACTTCGTGTTCATGCACCCCGGGGCTCGATCCGAAGCCTTCGATGCCGCCATGGCCCGCAACGGCATCGTGGTGCGGCCGTGGGCGCAGGGCTGGGTCCGGGTGACGGTGGGCACGGAGGCGGACAACGCCAAGTTTTTCGCCGCCCTCGACGAGGTTTCTGCTTCCGCCTAGCGGAAGACGCGGCTCGCTTGCATCTCAATCGCCGGTGGTCGCAGGCGCCGA
>CAYFYE010000080.1:0-5218 GCA_964347285.1 uncultured Acidimicrobiia bacterium | reverse complement strand
CGGCCGGCCCCCGGCTCCCGCCGACGGGGAACCACATGGCGATCACGAAGACCAGCACCATCCCGGCGATCGGAAGCAGCGTCAAGAAGACGCTGTCGAGGGCGATGCCGCCGAATGCCAGCAGCGTGAGGGCCAAGAACAGCCCGGTGAAGAACCCCGAGATGGCGCCCAGAACGGGACGGCCGCGTCGCTTCATCGCCTCGTCCTCCCTCCCGCCGATGGCCCCTTGGCCCGGACGGCGAGAAACACGCCGGCCAGGCTGATCACCGTGAACCCAGCGGTGATGAAGCCGGCCGGATTGGTCCCCTCGAGCTTCAAAGTCACGGTCCCCGAGCACGTGGGTTCCCCTGCGAACGTGTGAGTTCCCTCCCAGTGCTTGCCGGTCACTGTCACGTCGAACCCGGCCAGGATCGACGGCAACTCGTACTCGTACGATCCCGAGTTCGAGGTGAGGACGCCATCGTCGCTCCAATCGGCGACGGTGACTTGGCCGACGGGGAAGGGCAACTTGACTTTCACCCAGCCGCTCACCGGCCGTGGCTCTTGGGGCGGCGGGTCGAGCGCGATGGTCCCGGTCCATTTCACGGTTCCCTTCTCGGGTATATCGACCACATCCCCAAGCCGGATCGCGCTGGCGGTCACCGTGAGGCCGCTCTCCCACTCGGCCGTTCCGTCACAGGGGCCGGTGATTTCGGCGGCGGCCGGGGATGCCGTCCCCGCCAGTGCGACCAGCATCAAACCGGCCAGGGCGATTCTTCGCGTCATCACATCCCCATGTCGTCCTGCCCGTGGGCGCCAACCTACACGCGCCGCCCCCAGCGGTGGTCGGTTGGCTCCAGAGCCGGGCTGAGTGGTCAGCCCTCCTCCGCCGGAAGGATGGTCCCCCTGACTTCACCGAAGCCGATGCGAGGCCTTCCCTTCCCGCCACACCAGCCCCGCATGACCGCGGTGTCTCCGTCTTCGAGGAAGGTTCGGACGGCCCCGTCGGGCAGCTCGATCGGGACCTTTCCATTCCAAGTCAGCTCGATGAGACTGCCGTAGGAATCGGGCTCGAAGCCCGACACGGTTCCCGACGAGAAGAGGTCGCCGGTACGAGTACGGGCTCCATTGACGGTGGCGTGGGCCAGCTGCTGGGGCATGGTCCAGTACACCGAGCGGAAGTTGGTGCGGCTGATTATTTCGGGAGGGCGCTGGTGTTCCAGCATCGACCTGCTGGCCAGGCCGACCTCGAGCTCGAGATCGAGGGCCCAGTCCTCGAGTGTCATCAGATAAGTCTGGACGGGGGGGTCTTGAGGGGGAGCCGGCACGCGGTAGGGGAGGACCGCATCGAGGGACACGACGAACGGTGAGATCGAGGTGGCGAAGGACTTTCCCAAGAACGGCCCCAGCGGCTGATACTCGAACTCCTGGATGTCGCGGCTGGTCCAGTCGTTGACCAACACCAAACCGAAGATGTGGTCGGCAGCGTCGTCGGTCGTGATCCGGCTGCCGAGTTCGTTACCCGTGCCCACGACGAAGCCGACCTCAAGTTCGAAGTCGAGCTTGCGGCTGGCGATCCACTGGGGCGGCCCGCCCCGGGGCTTCACCTGTCCCCGAGGCCGGACGACCGGCGTGCCGCTGACGACCACCGTCCCCGCCCGCCCGTGGTACCCCACCGGAAGATGGCGCCAGTTGGGGAGGACCGGCTCCGACTCGGGTCGGAAGATCTTTCCCAGGTTGGTGGCGTGCTCGAGCGAGGAGTAGAAGTCCACGAAATCGGCCACCGCAAAGGGCAGCAGCAGGGTCGCTTCGGGCATGGGGACCAGGGCTTTCTCGGCGAGGCCCCAGGTGTCGCGGATCTCTCGATTGTCGAAGCTGAGCAGCTCGGACACCCGCCAGCGCACCACCGTCCACATCTCCCGACCCAACGCCATGAACGGGTTGAGCGAGTCCTGGGCAAACAGTCCCCAGGGCAGGTCGGCCAGTCCTTCGAACAACCCGGCCTCGGCGATCACGTCGAGATCGAGGATCCGGTTGCCGATGGCGACACCGACCCGGGGCGGCTCGTCGGCCCGACGAAAGACGCAGTAGGGCAGGTTCTGGATGGGGAACTCGGAATCGACCGGTACCGGGACCCACGAACCCAGGGCCGGGTCGACCGTGGCGTCTTCCATCACGCGCGGCCGGGAAGGGCTCCGAGAGCTGCCAGCTCGTCGATCGGCTCGACCGCGTCACAGCTGCCGTAGCCGACGAAGAGCACCCGTCGGGTCCCCTCGATCTCACCGACCCCGGCCCAGAAGTGTCCCCAGCCAAAGCCGACCGTTTCCAGCGTGAACGACGCCGGGTCGCGCTCGGAGATGATCTCGACCAGCTCGTGCTCGGCCGCCTCGGCCCGGGCCAGGAGCGCAGCGCCCAGCAGGTTGAGGAAGCCGTGATGGGTGAAACCGGTCGCCGGATCGTCGTGGCGGATCGGGTGGTGCAGCCCGGCGGTGCACTTGAAGGGCAGGTCGGCGTCGTGGCAGGCGATGATGAATTGGGCGGCCTGGCGGGGGGTGGGGAACAGCTCGGCAGTCGGGCCCCCGCAGCGCAGTTTGGCTCCGACTTCCACCCCGGTGGCGGCCCGGGCCGCCGCTAGGTCCTCCACCGCCGACCACACCGCCTCGTCCCAGTCGGCCACCAGGGGCACCTCGAAGAACGGCACGAGCCCCCCGGCGCCGATGGCGGTCGCCGCACGGCTCACCTCGTCGGCAAGGGTCGGCACCCGCAGGCGCTCGGCGGGGAGCTTGGCTTCGGCCGACTCGAGCCGAGCCGCCGGCACCAGCCGCTCGGCAAACTCGCCGGCGGCCTCCATGGACGCGGCGAAGTCGGGCCAATCACCGGCGTCGAGGAGAAGAGCGATCGGCCAGGCCTCCTCGTCCGCGGCCGGGTCGAGCACATCGCCGAGCTCGCCGAGGCGCGAAGCCGGCACGATGAAGCGGTGGACGATCCAGGCGTGGGGGGCGGCCCGGGCGGCCCGGTAGCCGGCCACCGCCTCCTTCATGTCCAGGGAGGCCGGCGGGAACAGGCCGGCGTAGTCGATCAGGCCATCCAGGAGGAGGCGACGGGCGTCGGCGGGCGGCTCGGTGTGCAAAGCCCGGCCAGGGTACCAAGGGGCCGGCGGGCTCGGTTCTGGCGAGTCGGCCCGCCGCTAGCGGCCCTCGAGCCAGGTCCAGGCGTACTTGTCGTCCTCGGCGTCCCAGCCGCCCGGGCCGATCTCGAGGGGCCGGAACGTGTCGATCATGACCGCCAGCTCCTCGGTCCCCTCCTTGCCGATCGAAGCCTCGACGCTCCCCGGTTGCGGTCCATGGGTGTGTCCACCGGGGTGGAGCGACACCGAGCCGGGTTCGATGCCCGAGCCCTTACGGCTCATGAAGTTGCCCTCGTGGTAGAAGATCACCTCGTCGGAGTCGACGTTGGAGTGGTGGTAGGGGGCGGGGATGGCCAGCGGGTGGTAGTCGAACTTGCGGGAGACGAAGCTGCAGATGACCAGGTTGGGCCCCTCGAAAGTCTGATGCACCGGCGGGGGCTGATGAACCCGCCCGGTGATCGGCTCGAAGTCGTGGATGGAGAACGTGTGGGGGTAGAGGCACCCGTCCCAGCCCACCACGTCGAAGGGATGGTGGCGGAAGGTGAACCGGGTGATCCCCGATTGGCGTTTCACCAGCACGTCGACATCCTCCTCGTCGATGTTCAGCAACTCGGTGGGACCGTGCAGGTCGCGCTCGCAGTAGGGGGCATGCTCGAGGAACTGCCCATTCCGTGACAGGTAACGCCGCGGCGGGCCGATGTGGCCGCCCCGGGCCTCGGCCACCAGCGCCCGGAACGTCGTGTCATCGTCGAGTATCCAGCGATGGATGGTGGTGGCCGGAATCACCACGTAGTCACCGGAGGTGAACGGCAGGATGCCAAAGACCGATTCAAGGCGGCCCGAGCCCTCCTCGATGTAGACCACCTCGTCGCCGGTGGCGTTGCGGAACAGGGCGCTGTCCTGGTCGCAGGCCACGTAGGAGATCGTGACGTCGGCATTGGCCAGCAGCACGTGGCGGCCGGTGATCGGATCGCCGCCCTCTTTCAGCTTGTGGGTGCGGAAGTGGCGGGGCCGCAGCGGGTGGTTGGGCGACGTCTCCTGCACCTCGGAATCGACGGTCTCGATGGAGGCCAGGGCGGTGGGGGGGTTGAGGTGATAGAGCAGGGCCGAGTCGAAGCTGAACCCCTCCTCTCCCATCAGCTCCTCGGTGTAGAGCCCGCCGTCGGGCTTGCGAAACTGGGTATGGCGCTTGGGCGGGATGTCGCCGAGCCGCCGGTAGTAGGGCATCTGCTCCTCCTCTCCGGCCTCATACTGCCCCAATCGCCGCCGATGTGGCGGCCGCGCTCCGACCATTGGGAGACCGACCACGGCCCGGTCTACGGGCCGGCGCGACCCGAAACCCGAGGGGCGATCCTCGGGTAGCCTCAGACGGTGCGTAGGCCGAGGAGGTTGCGATGGTGGATCGGGAGACGCTGGAACGGGCCAAGGAGCACGCCGCCCGTGACCGCTTCCCGCTCAAGGGTTTCTCTCACCTCGAGTGGTGGGTGGGCAACGCCTATCAGACCGCTCATTTCCTGAGATCGGCGCTGGGGTTCTCGGTGATCGGCTACAGGGGGCCGGAGACGGGGGTCCGGGACACCGCTTCCTATCTGCTCGCCTCCCGGGACATCCGCTTCGTCGTGACCGGGGCGATGGGCCCCGACCACCCGGTGGCTCGGCACGTCCTCGAGCATGGCCCCGGGGTGCGCGACGTGGCGTTCCTGGTGCCCGACGCCGAGGCGGCCTGGGAGATGGCGCTCGAGCGCGGGGCCGAATCGGCCTACGAGTCCATGATCGTCGAGACCGAGCGGGGCAAGGCTCAGATGGCCGGTATCGAGGCCTATGGCGACACCATCCACTCGCTGGTGGCCCGCGACGGTGAGCTGCCCGACTTCGAGCCCCGTAGCGACGAGATCGCCCGCTGGGCCGGCCTCAAGCACGTCGATCACGTGGTGGCCAACGTCGAGCTGGGCAAGATGAACGAGTGGGTGGAGTTCTACGACCGCATCTTCGGGTTCACGATGCTGCGCCACTTCGACGACGAGGACATCTCCACCGAGTACTCGGCCCTGATGTCCAAGGTGGTGTGGGACGGCACCGGCATCATCAAGCTGCCGATCAACGAGCCGGCCG
>CAYFYE010000079.1:0-11966 GCA_964347285.1 uncultured Acidimicrobiia bacterium | reverse complement strand
GTGGTCGTGGTCGTGGGAGGGGTGGTGGTCGTGGTCGTGGTCGTTTGAGGGATGGTGGTCGTGGTCGTTGTCGTGGTCGTGCTCACACAGAACGAGATGTGGCTCAGCCCTGCATACCTGCCACTCGAGTTGACCGGAGCGTGGAGCCCGGTGTGAGAATCCGACGTTGCAGCGGGAGAATACGTGTAGAGGTTGCCGCCGCTGCCACCCTTGGCAAACACACCGTCGACGGGAACGCTCGCCCACCAGTCGAACACCTGCCCATCGGCTGTGCTTCTGACGTCGATGGTGACGGGCCCGTAGGTTCCGGGAGACACCGGCTCGATCCTGCGGATTTCCTCCCAGCTACCGAGGGCTGCGCACGTGTGGTTGCCGGCCACGGACACCGGCCCGCTCGCATGTGCTGCGTAGACCGCAACACCGACGCCCGTCGTCATCAAAGCAACTACGGCGAGCGTGAGGGTGCCTCGCACCGCCTGCCGAATCGCCAGCCTTCTCATATTGCCTCCCCGGTGTCGGAGGGGAGGGCCGGTCTCACCACTGGCTCACTTCGACCCAAGGTGACCGCATACGGGTCGAAGGTCAGTGCCTCCCATCTGCCCATCAACTACACTAAGTGTTTAAGGAAACGCATTATGTGGTTTCGGGAAGCTCCCGTCAAGAGGTTTTGGGGCATCGGGAGCACCAAAAACCCGGACTAGGAGTGACTAGGCCCTCGAGTTCACCGGCCGAGCATCGCTTAGAAGAGGGGTACCGATGATCGGCAGGGGCGGGCGGAGTCGGGATCGTATCTCACCAGAACCCCCGGCGGGGCGCGTCGTGGACCCGGCCGAGCGGCTAGCGTCCGCGCCATGCCCACCATCAGACGACTCGCCGACTCGTGCCTTCTCGTCACCACCGCAGACGGCAATACGCTGATCGATCCCGGCTTCTTCACCTTCGACTCCGGAGAGGTCGACCTGGACTCGATCGGCGACGTCCAACGGGTGCTGATCACTCACGAGCACGCCGATCACGTCAAGCCCGAGTTCGTGCGCTGGGTGATCGATCGCGGCAACGACGTGAACGTGTACTCCAACGAAGCGGTGGCCGCCCTGTTGGCCGAACACGACATCCAGGCGGTGACCCACGATCCGCCCGGGATCACCTCCGAGGACGTCCTTCACGAGATGATCCCCACCGGCGCCACGCCTCCCAACCGCAGCTACACGATCGAGGGAGTCCTCACCCACCCCGGAGACAGTTACCAGCCGACCACGACCGCGCCGGTTCTGGCCCTGCCCCTGCTGGCGCCCTGGGGATCGACCACGGCCTCGGTGGCCTTCGCGCGGCGGCTGGCGCCTCAGCTGGTGGTGCCGATCCACGACTTCTACACCAGCCCAAGCGGCCGGCAATGGATCACCGCTCTGGCCTCGACCGTCCTGTCGGCCGACGGCATCGAGGTCGTCCCCCTCGATTGGGGTGAGAGCTACGCCTTCTAATCCCACCCCGAGGCTCACGGAGCGTCCCGTGGAGGAGGGATGAACCAGCCGGAGACGGCGGACCGTTCCCCGCCCCAACCGGTCGTCCCCGATCGAGCCCGGGTAGTGGTCGTCGGCGGCGGCGTCATCGGCTGCAGCGTCGCGTATCACCTTGCCCACATGGGCTGGACGGACGTGGTGCTGTTGGAGCGCGACCGCCTGACCTCGGGTAGCACGTGGCACGCCGCCGGGCTGATGGTGACGTTCGGGTCGATGTCGGAGACGTCCACCGAGATGCGCCTCTATACCCGCGACCTGTACCGCCGCCTGGAAGTCGAGACCGGTCAGGCCACCGGGTTCGAGCCGATCGGATTCATCGAGCTGGCCACCGAGCCGGACCGCCTGGAGGAGTACCGGCGTGTGGCCGCCTTCAACCGCTTCTGTGGTGTGGACGTCCACGAAATCTCGGCACGCGAGGTGGCGGAGCTGTTTCCCCCGGCCCGCACCGACGATGTCCTGGCCGGCTTCCTCGTGCCGGAGGACGGCAAGGTCAACCCGGTCGATGTCACTATGTCGCTCGCCAGGGGGGCTCGACTGCTCGGAGTCCGCATCGTGGAAGGGGCGGCGGTCACCGGGTTTCTCCAGGACCGGGACGCGGTCACCGGAGTACGTACGGCCCACGGCGACATCGAAGCCGAGTACGTGGTCAACTGCGCCGGCATGTGGGCCCGCCAGCTGGGCGATCGGGCCGAGGTCACCATCCCCCTCCAGGCGGCCGAGCACTACTACCTCGTCACCGAGCAGATCGACGGCCTGTCCGAGTCGTGGCCGGTGCTCGAGGATCCGGCCTCCTATGGCTACTACCGGGAAGAAGCGGGCGGCCTGCTGATCGGCCTGTTCGAACCGGAATGTGCCCCCTGGCAGGTCGAAGAGGTACCCAACGACGTCAGCTTCGCCGAGCTCAAGCCGGATTGGGATCGGATGGAGCCGTACATCGAACAGGCCATGCGCCGGGTGCCGGTAACGCTCGAAACCGGCATCAGGAGGCTGTTCTGCGGGCCGGAGAGCTTCACCCCAGATCTGGCACCGATCGTCGGCGAAGCCCCCGAGCTGCGGAACTACTTCGTGGCCGCCGGCTTGAACTCGGTCGGCATCCTCACCGGCGGCGGGGTGGGGCGGGTGCTCGCCCACTGGATCGTTACCGGCCGGCCCGACGTCGACGTCACCGGAATCAACATCGATCGCCTCCACCCCTATCAAGCCAACCCGGCGTACCGGGCCGCCCGCACCGTGGAATCCCTCGGCCTGGTGTACCAGTGTCACTACCCCACCCGGTCCATGCAGACGGCGCGGGGGGTGAAGCTCTCTCCGATACATGATCGGCTGGCGGCGCAGGGAGCGTACTTCCGCGAAGTGAGCGGCTGGGAGGGGGCCGACTGGTACGCCCCGCCCGGCGTGGAGCCCAAAGTGGAGTGCCTGTCCTGGGGGCGCCAGAACTGGTTCCCCTACTGGCAGGCCGAGCACGAGGCGGCCCGCAACGGGGTGATCCTCATGGACATGTCGTTCATGGCGAAGTTCCTCGTGGAAGGTCGAGACGCCGGTCGGTTCCTGGACACCCTGTCCGCCAACAACGTGGACGGCGAGCCCGGCGTCATCACCTATACCCAATGGCTCAACGAGGGGGGAACGCTCGAGGCCGACCTCACCGTCACCAAGCTCGACGAGGAGCGGTTCTGGGTGGTGGCCACCGACACGGCCCACCGTCACGTAGCAACCCGGATGCGCCGCTACCTCACGGCCGATGTCCGGGCCGGCGTCACCGACGTGACGCCCGGCTACGCCCAGATCAACATCCAGGGGCCGCGCTCGCGAGAGCTGGTGCAATCAGTCACCTCGGCAGATCTCTCCAACGAGGCATTCCCCTTCCGCACGGCGCGGGAAATCGACATCGGGTTCGCCAGGGTGCTCTGCATCCGCATCACGTATGTCGGTGAGCTGGGCTACGAGCTCTACGTCCCCGCCGAGCAGGCCACCGACGTCTACGACCGGCTGGTGGCGGCCGGCGAAGATCTCGACCTCCGCCATGCCGGCCTCAAGGCGCTGTCCAGCCTGCGCCTGGAGAAGGGCTACCGCGACTACGGCCACGACATCGACAACGGCGACGACGTCTTCGAAGCCGGCCTGGGCTTCGCCGTCGACCTCGCCAAACCCGACGGGTTCATCGGAGGCCCGGCAGCGGCGGCCAAGAAGGCGGCCGGGCCCCCCACCCGCCGGCTGGCCCAGATCCTCGTCACCGACCCCGAGCCGTTGATGTTCCACGGCGAAGTCGTGCGGCGCAACGGCACCGCGGTGGGCTATGTGCGGGCCGCCTCCTACGGCTTCACGTTGGGGGGCGCCGTCGGCCTAGCGATGATCGAGGCGGGCCGGCCCGTCACCCACGCCTACCTCGACGAGGCCCGCTGGGAGGTCGACATCGCCGGCACGGTGTATCCGGCGGTGGCGTCGATCAAGCCCCTGTACGACCCAGGAATGGAGCGGGTCAGGCGCTGACCCGCCCCGGGTGCCCTGCGGCGCGTCCGGCAGCGACGGGCGTTGGGTACGGGCGATAGATTTCTGCCCATGAACGCCCGCTTTCTCGAGCACCTGGCCGCCGAGACGGCGGGACTCCGTGACTCCGGGCTCTTCAAGCAGGAGCGGACCATCGCCTCGCCGCAGGACGCCGTCATCATCCTCGACGATGGGCGCCAGGTGGTGAACCTCTGCGCCAACAACTACCTGGGCCTCGCCAACCATCCCTCCCTGGTCGAAGCCGCCGAGAAAGCGGTGCACCACTACGGCTACGGCATGTCCTCGGTTCGATTCATCTGCGGCACCCAGACGGTCCATCGAACCCTGGAGGGTGAGCTGAGCGAGTTCCTCGGGACGGAGGATTCGATCCTGTACTCGTCCTGTTTCGACGCCAACACCGGTCTGTTCGAAACCATCCTCGGCGAAGAAGACGCCATCATCTCCGACGCCCTCAACCATGCCTCGATCATCGATGGTGTACGGCTGTGCAAGGCCGGGCGCTATCGCTATGCCAACAACGACATGGACGACCTGGCTCGCCAGCTGGAGGCCGCCAAGGATGCTCGCTTCCGGATGATCGCCACCGACGGGGTGTTCTCGATGGACGGCATCATCGCCAACCTCCCCGCGATCTGCGATCTCGCCGAGCAGTACGAAGCGCTGGTAATGGTCGACGACTCCCATGCCGTGGGGCTGCTCGGCGACCGAGGCGGCGGCACCCCCGAGTACTGGGGCGTCGTCCCTCGCGTGGATGTGGTCACCGGAACACTGGGCAAGGCGCTCGGGGGAGCCTCGGGCGGATACACCGCTGGGGCCAAGGAGATCGTCGCCTGGCTGCGGCAGCGATCGCGGCCCTACTTGTTCTCGAACTCGCTGGCGCCGGTGATTGCCGCCACGTCGCTGCGCGTCCTCCAGATGCTCCGGGAGAGTGACGAGCTCCGGGTCCGTCTGCACGACAACTCGGCGTACTTCCGAGCCGAGATGGAGAAAGCAGGATTCGAGCTGACCGGGGCCGGTCACCCGATCATTCCGGTCATGCTCGGGGATGCCCAGCTGGCCACCGACATGGCCGACCGACTGCTCGACGAGGGGATCTACGTCATCGGGTTCTCGTTCCCCGTGGTTCCCCGGGGTCAGGCCCGGATTCGCACCCAGATGTCGGCCGCCCACACCCGGGATCATCTGGATCAAGCCGTCGCCGCCTTCACCAAGGTGGGTCGGGAGCTCGGAGTGATTGGCTGATGCGAGCCCTCGTCAAAGCGAAGCCGGAACCGGGCATCTGGATGGAGGAGGTGACACCGCCCGACGTGGGTCCCAACGATGTGCTGGTGGAGGTTTCCAAGACCGCCATCTGCGGCACCGACCTCCACATACTCAACTGGGATCGCTGGGCCCAGCACACCATTCCCGTGCCGATGGCCGTCGGCCACGAATTCATGGGAAGAGTGACCGAGATCGGCTCTGAAGTCGAGCGCATCGAGGTGGGCCAGCGGGTGGCCGGTGAAGGCCACATCACGTGCGGAGTGTGCCGCAACTGCCGGGCCGGGCGTCGCCACTTCTGCCGCAACACCATTGGAGTCGGCGTGGATCGACCGGGCGCATTCGCCCAGTTCATTGCCATACCCGCCTTCAACGCCTATCCGGTGCCCGATGACATCGACGACTCGGTAGCGAGCCTGCTCGACTCTCTCGGCAACGCCACCCATACCGCACTCTCCTACGACCTGGTAGGAGAGGACGTCCTGGCCACCGGAGCGGGGCCGATCGGCATGATGGCGGTGGCGATCGCCCGCCACGTCGGGGCCCGCTACGTAGTGGCGACCGACGTCAACCACTATCGCCTCGCCATCGTCGCCGAGATGGGGGCCGACCGGGCGGTGGACCCACGAGTGACCGACCTCAACGACGTCATGGCAGACCTGGGCATGATGGAGGGGTTCGACGTCGGCCTCGAGATGTCCGGGGTCGCCTCGGCCCTCCAGCAGATGCTCGATACGATGAACAACGGCGGCAACGTGGCCTTGCTCGGCATTCCCAGCAAGGAACGCAACCCGATCGACTGGAGTGAGATCATCTTCAAAGGCCTGACGGTCAAGGGGATCTACGGGCGCAAGCTCTTCGAAACCTGGTACAAGATGATCGCCATGCTCGAGACCGGGCTCGACATCGCTCCGGTCATCACCCACGAGTTCCCGGCCGACCGGTTCGAGGAGGCGTTCGCGGTGGCCGCCTCCGGCGAGTGCGGGAAGGTGCTGCTGGACTGGGCCGGCGGCACCAACCGTTCCTGACGCTGTGGACGTGGCAGCTGCGGCCGTGATGATCGTGATGGGCATCGCCATCGCCGGTGTCTGGACACGCGACATCCTGGCCGGTGATCAGATCGACCTGACGCACGGGGTGTTCGCAGCGCGCGACCCCGACGCCGGGACGCTGTTCTGGCCGCACTGGCTCGCCGAGTATGCAACCGCGGCTGCCTTGATCGTCGCCGGCGTGGGCCTGATCCTGGACACTCACTGGGCGGTGGTGCTCGGCGCCGTCGCCACCGGAGCGCTCCTCTACACCTCCATCAACTCCCTGGGATGGGCATTCGCTCAACGGGAGCGATTCGGGTACGCCATCCCGATGCTGACCGGGGTCGCCGCCGGCGTCTTCCTCGCCGTCTACCTGCTGGCTCGCTAGGGCTGAGCCGGGATCGTGCAGGACGGCTGCGGAGATCCCGAGCCGGGCGAGGCGGTTCGCCTTATCGGCTCCACGAAGCCGGACCCCGGATCGTCGGTGGTGAGGAAGCGAACCAGGGCTCTGTAGATGGAATCGGCGTAGGCCTGACGGAACTCGGGCGTGAGCAGCAGCGCCTCCTCGGAGGGGTTGGTCAGATAGGCCCCCTCGACGAGCACCGCGGGCACTTTGGCATCTTTGAGGACCCCGTACAGATCGGTCGCGCCGTCCCGCCGCACCCGGTACTTGGCGCCGGCGTCGACGGCCGACGCCCAATCGGCATCGAAGGAGGCGAATCCCCGCCGCAGCTCCTCCACCACGAGCCCGCTCAGCCGCTTCGATTCGGCGTCCTGCACCCGGTAGTAGGCCTCGGCGCCGGTGATCTCGCTGGGCCCATCCGGGGCGGCGTTGTTGTGGATCGACACGAGCGCATCTGCCCCGGCGACATTGGCGAGAGTGGCCCGGAACACCAGCCCGGTCTCGATGTCGGCGCCCTCCGGGCCCTCGGTGCGAGTGACCCACACGGTGCCGGCGGCCGGGATCTCGTTCCCTTCGGTGATGGCTCCCGTTTCCCAATCGATGGCGTGCGGAGCCTCCAGCAGATCCCGGGTTCGCCGGGCGATGTCGAGATTGAGGTCCTTCTCCATCGTGCCCCGCGGCCCGACGGCCCCGGTGTTGGGACCGCCGTGGCCGGGATCGAGCACCACGACGGCGTCGCTCATGGCGAAGCCCGCCCCGAGCGCCTCGCCGCCGAACGCGCCCGGCACAAAGCGAACGTGGTCCCCGTCGACCCAGGCGGTGGTCTCGCAAGGGGTCGCCACCTCCAGCCACCGCCCCCGCCTTCCCACCACCGGGAACACCAAACCTTCGTGAGCCCGCACGAACGGAATGCCGTCCGGTTCCTCGGCGATGACCGCTCCCCCGGCGGCCGCGACCGCCACTCCGCTCGACCCGTCCGGCAGGGCCGGCTCCGGTGGCGCTGGATCGGGCCCGGGAGCGGCGGGGACCGACGTCGAGACGGGCGCCTGAAAGTCGGCAGGGATCGACGTGGTCGTGGTTGGGGCCGGCACGGCGGCTGTGCCCACCGTCTCGACGGGGTCGGTCGAGGCCGGCGCCGCTCCGGCAGTCGTGTCGGTGGAGGCGGTGCAGGCCCCAACGACGACCAGCAGCAGCGCACCGGCGGCCGGGCCGCTGCGAAGTCGGGTGCGATCGAGCGACATCGACAATGAGGCTAGAACGGCACCCTCCGCCGGAGATACTTCGAGGCTTCGCGCCACGGGGTCACGTAGACTGGCCGGGTCGTCGATCGAGGAGACTGTGAGCCGATTCATCGTTCTCTACCACGCACCGGTGGCCTGGGTCGAGGCTGCGGCAAATGCCACGCCTGAAGAGATGCAGAAGGGTATGGAGCCGTGGATGGCCTGGGCGGCGAAGTGCGGGGACCAGCTGGTGGATATGGGCTCTCCGCTCGGCGGCGGCCAGCGCCTGACCGCGTCGGGCAGCTCCCCGACCGACTCGGAGGTCACCGGCTACTCGATCCTCGAGGCCGAGGACATGGCCGGAGCGAAGGCATTGCTCGAAGGCCATCCCCACCTCGACTGGGCGGAGGGGTGTGCGATCGAGGTCTACGAGTCGATGCCGATGTCGAGGTAAGGAGGGTCGACACCCCGGCCGGCCTCAAGGCGCGGCCGGCACCGGCATCTTCAGGGAGGCACAAACCGGGCCCCAGCCGGACCACCAAGCAGGCTTTCTACAATCCGAAAACGTGCCCTACGTCTTCGCGTTCGACCATCCGCACGACGCGTCGCCGGCCGAGGTCACCGCGCTCATCGGAGGCAAGGCGGCCAACATCTCGGTGATGGCCAACGAGCTGGGCCTGCCGGTTCCCCCCGCCTTCACGATCTCGACGGACGCGTGCCGGGCCTTCCTGACGGACGGCTGGCCCGGCGGGCTCGACGCGGAGATCCGCGAACACCTGGGCCGCCTGGAAGGGGCGGTGGGCCGTCGGTTCGGCCATGCGGCGGATCCCTTGCTGGTGAGCGTCCGCTCCGGAGCCCCGGTCTCGATGCCGGGCATGATGGACACCATCCTCAACCTCGGGCTCAACGATGGAACGGCGGAAGGGCTGGCGGCGGTGTCCGGGGATCGCGCATTCGCCGAGGCGTGCCGCGACCGTTTTTCGGCCATGTATCGAGACATCGTCGGCGTTGCCGCCGTCCCGGACGATCCGTGGCAGCAGCTGCGCGGAGCGATCGAGGGAGTGTTTCGATCGTGGAACAGTGACCGGGCCCGGAGCTACCGGGCCCACGAGGGCATCGAGGACGACCTGGGGACGGCGGTGACGGTGCAGGCCATGGTGTTTGGCAACCGGGGCGCCGATTCGGCAACCGGTGTCATCTTCACCCGGAACCCGGCCACCGGGGAAACGACTCTGTACGGCGACGTCATGTTCGACGCTCAGGGCGAGGACGTCGTCGCCGGAACCCACCGGACCGAGCCCATTGCCGTGCTCGACGAGCGCATGCCGGAGGTCGCCGCCCAGCTCCGGCAATACGCCGACACCCTTGAGCGCCACTACGCCGACCTCTGTGATATCGAGTTCACGATCGAGCAGGGCCGCCTCTGGATGCTCCAGGTGCGCATCGGCAAGCGGAGTCCCCAGGCGGCACTGCGGCTCGCCGTCGAGATGGCCGAGGACGAGGACTTTCCGCTTTCCCGCGCCCAAGCGGTCGAGCGGGTGGCCGAACACCTGGAGAACCCCCCGACGACGCCGGTCGAGCGAAGCGAGGATGTTCCGGTCGTGGCGGTGGGGCTGCCGGCGTCACCGGGGCTGGCCTCGGGCGAGATCGCCACTACCCCCGAGGCGGCCGTGGCGATGGCCGAGTCGGGCCGGAGCGTCATCCTGGTCCGACCTCAGACGTCCCCCGATGACGTCCACGGCATGGCCCGGGCGGCCGGGATTTTGACCTCAACCGGCGGTTTGGCCAGCCACGCCGCAGTGGTGGCCCGGGGATGGGGAATCCCCGCGGTCGTCGGAGCCGGGGCCGTGCAGGTCGACGGAGACGCGGTCTCGATCGGCGACCACACCCTCCACCCCGGAGACATGCTCACGATCGACGGCGGCACCGGCGAGGTCTTCGCAGGTGCGGTGGTCAGCGTCGCTACGATCGTCCCCGAGGCTGCGAGGCTCCTTTCCTGGGCCGAGGAGCTCGGGATCGAGGTCGAACGGCCCATAGAGAGGAGGACGACCGTGCCCGAGCCCGAAGAGACCGCAGCAGAGGCCGGCCCGCCGGAGGTGGAGGAGGTCGTCCGGGCCCTTCTCATCAAGGGATTCGTGACGCCGGACGGGCTTGCACCGGCGCTGTTCACCACCGAAGAGGAAATGGCCTCGGTCCTCGATCGGATGACGGCCGACGGGGTGACCGAACTCGCCGGCGGCATGTTCCAGTTGACTGCAGACGGGAAGACCCTCGGCGCTGAGATGATCGGGGCCGATCGCGAGCAGTGGGGTGCAGAGAATGCCGTCGAAGCACTCGACGCGTTCCTGGCGCTCGATGTTCGAATGAAGGAGGCGGTCACGGCCTGGCAGATGCGCGAGGTGGACGGCGAGCAGGTGCTCAACGACCACTCGGATCGGAACTACGACGCCTCGGTGCTGGACCGGCTCGACTCGCTCCACGACGAGGCGGTGGCGTGGCTCCGGCCGCTGAGCAGCGACCTTCCTCGTCTCGACGCCTACCGGGCCCGGCTGGAACGGGCCGCCGCTCACAACCGCGATGGCGACCACCTCTACATCGCCTCGCCCCGGGTCGACAGCTACCACACCATTTGGTTCGAGCTTCACGAAGATCTGATCCTTCTCGCCGGCCGCACCCGGGAAGACGAGGTAGCCGCCGGCCGGGCCTGAACCGGCCGACGGGAAGCCGGGTGAACCGGTACACGGACTACGACCCGTTCGCCGACGCCTACAACCGGCACTGGGGAGAGATGGCCACTCGCGTGCTACCCGCCCTCGACCGGCTGATCCTGGAACATCTTGCCGAAAACTCGGTGCTGCTCGATCTGTGCTGTGGAACCGGCCAACTGGCCGCCGCCCTCGGCGATCGCGGCTACCGAGTCGTCGGCATCGACGGTTCGGAGGCCATGATCGGCCACGCCCGACGGAACGCGCCGGCATCCGAGTTCGTAGTCGCCGACGCCCGATCGTTCACTCTCCCCGGGCCGGTCGATGCCGCGGTATCGACCTTCGACAGCCTCAATCACCTCATGACGCCGTCCGACCTGACGAGGGCCTTTCGCTGCGTCTCGGACGTCCTTGCCCCGGCAGCTCCGTTCCTCTTCGACCTGAACATGGAGGAGGGGTTCCGGTCCCGCTGGCAAGGCTCGTTCGGGATCGTGAGCGACGACGAGGTGATCGTGGCCCGATCACAGTTCGACGCCGGCGAGGGGATCGGCCGCATGGACTTCACGATCCTGACGCCGGATGGTGACCGGTGGCGGCGTGAGGACCTGGCGCTGACCCAGCGCTGCTTCTCGGAACACGAGGTCACCACGGCCCTCGCCGAGGCCGGCCTCGGCGACGTGGAGGTCTTCGACGCACGCGACCTGGACATCGACACCGAGGGCCTCTCCTTCTTCCTCTGTCGCTCCGGATGAAACCGACCGCGGGCCCGCTTCAGCGGATCGACGCTCCGGACTCGGGATCGAACCACCGCACCCTCTCCGGGGTGAATTCGAGCCATATCTCCTGGCCCCCGTCGAAGAAGGAGTCGGGACGGGTGCTCACCTTCAGCTGATCTCCCACGGTCCCCACGGTCAGGAGGTTGTGGTCGCCGAGGGGCTCCATCACGATCACCTTGGCGGGCAGGCTCCCGGCGTGCTCTTCGGTGTGGACGATGATCGACTCCGCCCTGATGCCGAGGAGCACCGACCCCGAGCGGCGATCGCGGGGAGCCAGGGCCAGGTCGACGTCGTGAACCCGCACCCCCCGGCCTCCGTCGAGTACCTCGGCCTCCAGGAAGTTCATCGGGGGGTTCCCGATGAAGCTGGCGATGAAGTGGGAGGCGGGATTGTCGTAGATCTCCAGCGGAGCACCCACCTGAAGGAGCTCGCCCTGGTTCATCACGGCGATGCGGTCCCCCATGCTGAGCGCCTCCACCTGGTCGTGGGTGACGTAAAGGGTCGTGGCTTCGAGGCTGTTCAGGAGGCTCTTGAGCTCGGCTC
>CAYFYE010000078.1:0-11978 GCA_964347285.1 uncultured Acidimicrobiia bacterium | reverse complement strand
GGCTTCTCCTTCTTCGGGGGCGGCTTCTCCTTCTTCGGGGGCGGGTTCTCCTTCTTCGGGGGCGGGTTCTCCCTCTTCGGGGGCGGGTTCTTCGGGGACGCTCTCTGGAGCAGGTTCTTCGGGGTCGGGTTCTTCGGGAACGCTCTCTGCGGCGGCCAACTCTTCCTCGGTGACCACGCGGGGCTCTTCGGCGGTGGGCTCCTCAGCAGAAGGCGCTTCGGACGCAGCGACGTCTTCGCTCGCGACGTCGGGTTGACCGGTGGTCGTGTCTTTGGTGCCGTAGGCAAACCCGTTCGGGAGCAGCGGCCCACTGGTGAGGGACGCAAGAAGAGCCACCACCCAGAGGATCGAGAGCTTGCGGCGCACGTACGCCCGTGGGGTGATCGACATCTTCCCTCCGCCCAACCGTGTGGTCCGTCCACTATACGGTGCCGTCGTCGCGGCGCGCTCAGCGTGTTGTTTCATTTTTTTGGCCACTTCAGGCCCGTCTCGGAAACGCGACTTCGGGGTTTTTCGCGACCCCCCAACCGACTGGCGGCGTAATCGGTGTCGCGGCGGCTACCGAGAGGGGCGGAGCCCCGGACTCAAGCCGACTGCTCCTGAGGAGGCTCTGCGCCCAGCTCCTGGATGGGAATGAGGGCGGGATTGATCCGTTCCCGCACCACCTCGGCGTCGATGACCACTTGGGCGATGTCGGATCGCGAGGGGAGCTCGTACATCGTGTTGAGGAGAACTTCCTCGAGGATGGCCCGCAAGCCGCGGGCACCGGTGCCCCGTAGCCGTGCCTGATCGGCGACGGCGTCGAGAGCGTCGCCCGTGAACACCAGTTCGACTCCGTCCATCTCGAAAAACTTGATGAACTGCTTGGTCAGCGCATTCTTAGGCTCAAGTAGAACTTGAACCAGCGCGGCCTCGTCCAGGTCGTCGACTGTGGCGACCACCGGGAGGCGGCCCACGAACTCGGGGATGAGACCGTACTGAATGAGGTCCTCGGGAAGCACCTCGGCGAGCACCTCGCCGGACCGATACTCAGAGCGAGGGTGGATCTCAGCGTCGAAGCCGACCGAACGCTTGCCGATCCTGTGGTCGATGACCTGTTCGAGTCCGGCAAAGGCGCCGCCACAGACGAACAGCATGTTCGTGGTGTCGATCTGAATGAATTCCTGGTGGGGATGTTTGCGACCGCCCTGGGGCGGGACTGAGGCGACGGTGCCCTCCAGAATCTTGAGGAGCGCCTGCTGCACGCCTTCCCCGGAAACGTCCCGTGTGATCGAGGGGTTCTCGGCCTTGCGGGCGATCTTGTCGATCTCATCGATATAGATGATCCCGGTCTCCGCCCTCTTCACGTCGTAGTCGGCCGCCTGAATGAGCTTGAGGAGGATGTTTTCGACATCCTCTCCAACGTAACCGGCCTCGGTCAGAGCGGTGGCATCGGCGATTGCGAATGGCACATTGAGCATTCGGGCCAGCGTCTGGGCAAGCAAGGTCTTGCCTGAGCCGGTGGGCCCGATGATGAGGATGTTGGACTTCGAGAGTTCGATGTCGTCTTTGCCCCGCAGGCCGGCCCGCACCCGCTTGTAGTGGTTGTAGACCGCTACCGCGAGGATCTTCTTGGCCTGATCCTGCCCGACCACGTAGTCATCGAGGAACTCGTAGATCTCGTTGGGCTTGGGGAGCTCCGCGAACGGGACCTCCTCGGTCTCCACCAGCTCTTCTTCGATGATCTCGTTGCAGAGATCGATGCACTCGTCACAGATGTAGACGCCCGGGCCGGCAATGAGCTTCTTCACCTGCTTCTGCGATTTGCCGCAGAAGCTGCACTTGAGAAGATCGCTGCCTTCGAGCTTGGCCACCCGCTAGCTCCCCGACGCCACCGCAGCCAGCTCCCGGCCGGCCAGCACCGTGTCGACGACGCCGTATGCCTTGGCTTCGACGGCCGTCATCCAAAAGTCGCGATCGGTGTCGATACGGATCTTCTCGATGTTCTGGCCCGTGTGCTTGGCGAGGATCTGGTTCATCTCCTCCTTGACCCTGATGATCTCCTTGGCATGGATCTCGATGTCGGTGGCCTGGCCCTCGAGACCGCCGATGTGGGGCTGGTGGAGCATGATCCGTGAGTGGGGCAGGGCAAATCGCTTGCCCTCAGCGCCGGCCGCTACCAACACTGCAGCTGCCGAAGCCGCCTGACCCATGCAGTAGGTGGCCACGTCGGGCCGAATGAAGTGCATCGTGTCGTAGATCGCCATCAGCGAGGTCATGATGCCGCCCGGCGAGTTGATATAGAGGGCGATGTCCTTCTCGGGTTCCTCTCCCTCCAGGTGGAGGAGCTGCGCCATGATGAGGTTGGCCACCGTGTCGTCGATCGGCGTGCCCAGGAAGATGATGCGCTCTTTCAGCAGGCGGCTGTAGATGTCGAAGGCCCGTTCGCCCCGGCTCGTCTGCTCTACGACCGTCGGTACCAGGTAGTCCACCATCTCGCTCATTCCATCACCTCCGTCGAGCCACCTTCTTCGGTGGCCTCCTCGGGGAGGAGCACCACCGGACTGCCGCTGGCATCCACCGGAACCGCGCTCTCGACCACTGCGTCGAGGGCCTTCTGCCGAAGGATATCACCGACCAGCGCTTGCACCTGATCACGCTCCACCATTGCCTGACGAACCTCTTCGACCGGCCGGTCGGCGGCGGCGGCCAGCCGGTGGATGGCGTCGTCGACCTCGTCGGCCTCCACCTCGATATCCCGTGCTGCGGCAACGGAGTCGAGCAGGATCCGCACCTTCAGGTTCCTGGTGGCCTGGGCGCGCAGATCGGCGAGCAGCTGCTCCTGGTCCTGCCCAACCGCTTGCAGGTAGGAATCGAGGCCCACTCCTTGCGACTCCAGCCGGTGAAGGAGGGAGTGGAGGAGGTTCTCCATCTCGGCACCAACCAGCGAGTCGGGCAACTCGAGTTCGACCTCTTGGAGCAGCGCATCGATCACCTTGGAGCGAAGCTCGGCACGGCCGGCAGCCTTCTTGAGCTCACCCAGCTCGGCGCCAAGGCTGGTGCGGAGCTCGTCCATCGAACCGAACTCAGAGACCTCGGTGACCCACTCATCGGTGACCTCGGGCAGCTTCTTGGAGCGCACACCCTTGACTAGAACCTGAAGCTCGGCGGTGAGGCCGGCGTGATCACCGAATCCGGCCGGCAGCTCGGCTACGAACTTGCGAATGTCGCCCGCCGTCGCGCCCTCGAGAGGCTCGTCGAGACCGGGGATGAACGACCGGGACCCTACCTCGTAAAGAAGGTCGGAAGCCGAGGCCTCCTCGATACGGCTACCGCCCCGCATGGCGTTGATATCGATGAGCACGTAGTCGCCCTGGGCGGCCGGTCGCACGGTCTCCTCCAGCTCGGCGAACTGATGGCGCAGCCGCTCTATCTGCTCGCCGATCTCCTCATCTGTGACCTCGATCGATTCGATCTCGACGGGCCTCTCCGCAACATCGGGAGGGTTGTCGACCGTGGGCCAGAGAGTCACCTTGATGTCGACCTCTAAGCCGTCTCCGGAGTCACGGGTGTCGGTCAGGGCGGGGATGGTCGCCGGCACCAACTCGGCCTCGCTCAGGGCGGAGTCGATGATCCCGGGAAGCACGTCCTCCAGTGCCTCGGTGCGTAGACGTTCCGAGCCGACGGCGGCCTCGACGAGGCGGCGCGGGGCCTTACCGGGCCTAAACCCTTTGATCTTGACATCGGCGGCCAGGCGGCGAGCGGCACGGTCTTCGGCTTGGGTGAGCTCGGCGCCGGGGATACGCACGGTCAGCACGCGCTCGAAAGGCCCGGATTCAGTGAGTGTCGTGTCCAAAACCCAGCTCCTGCGTCGGCGGGCGCGCCTCGGCGCCCGTCGTTCGGGGTGACCGAGGGGACTCGAACCCCCGACCTCCGGGACCACAACCCGGCGCTCTAACCAACTGAGCTACGGTCACCACGCTCTGGATCGCCGGAAGCCCGGCCGGTCCAGTGCCCCCGGGAGGATTCGAACCCCCGACCAAGAGCTTAGAAGGCTCCTGCTCTGTCCTCTGAGCTACGGGGGCGAGCTCGCACCCTGTCGAGCGGGTGAAGGGAATCGAACCCTCGCCGCCAGCTTGGAAGGCTGGAGCTCTACCACTGAGCTACACCCGCAAGCCGCCGCCGCATTGTAGAGGCGCCCCATCCGGGGCAGGCGAAGAGCAGTCCTCTCTCAGAGAAGAGCCGATGAACTCGGTCGGGCTGGCCGGATTTGAACCGGCGACCTCCTGCTCCCAAAGCAGGCGCGCTAACCAAGCTGCGCCACAGCCCGCGCCGGACCATTGTGGCACCCCGGGACCAAACCCAACGGCGCCGCCGTAGGATGGCCGAGGGAGAGAGCCGTGGCCTCAGTCCGCCTGGAGAGCATCACCGTCATCTTCGATGGCGTCCCGGCGTTGCGCGCCCTGGATCTCGACGTGCGGGACGGCGAGCTGCTGGCCATTCTCGGCCCCACCGGAGCCGGCAAGTCCACGGTCTTGCGGGTGGTCGCCGGGCTCGACCGTCCGACGAGCGGGGATGTGTTCATCGGCGAAGCCCGCGTGAACGACCTGTTGCCGAGTCAACGCAACGCGGCGATGGTCTTTCAGGAGAACGCCTTGTACCCGATGTTGACGGCGCGAGGGAACGTGGCGTTTCCGTTGCAGGTGGCGCACGTGAGTCGCGCCGAGGTCGATCGACGCGTGAAGGCCGAGAGCCGGGTACTGGCCATCTCCCACATCCTGGAGCGCAAACCGGGAGAGCTGGCCGCCGGCGAGCAGCAGCTGGTGCAGGCGGCCAAAGCCATGGTCCGGGTTCCCCACGTATTCCTCATGGACGAGCCTCTCGCCCGGCTCGATCAGGCGCAGCGGGTCGCCATGCGGCGCGAGCTGCGACTCCTCCAGCAGGGCTACGGCGTCACCACGCTGTACGTGACCAACGACCAGGCCGAGGCCATGGCCCTGGCCGATCGGATCGCCGTGCTGGCGGAGGGTCGGCTCGAGCAGATGGGGGCACCGCTCGACCTGTATCGGAACCCTGGGTCGGAGGTCGTCGCCGGGCTGGTGGGGTCCCCTCCCATGCGGATCGTCGACGCCCGGGTGGAGCGGGACCGACCCGGATTCCAGGTGGTGGCCGGGCGGTTGCGCCTCAAGGCCTGGCCGGCCGCCCTCGAGCGATATGTGGGCAGACCCATCCGGCTCGGGGTCCGCCCCGAGGACGTTCACCCCGATCCCAACGGCACCCAAGCCGCGGTGGGGGCGGTGCAGAATCTGGGAGACCGCGGCTTCGCCGATCTCGACTTCGGCGACGGGGTGGTCCTGCAGATGCGCGTCGAGGGGCCTCCGCCCCGGCCGGGAGCGCTCCTCGGGGTTCGGGTGGGCAGGGCCCATCTCTTCGACCCCGCCGGTGGCGGATCCCTGGGTGTCGTCGAGAACTAGGGCGCCCGAGGGTCGGGGGCCGTGAGGCCGCGAGGCGCCCTGCTGGTAACCTCGTCGGTGGGTCGCTAGCTCAATTTGGCAGAGCAACGGACTCTTAATCCGTAGGTTGTGGGTTCAAGTCCCACGCGACCCACGCGGGCGTAGCCGAACTGGTATAGGCGCCAGACTTAGGATCTGGTGGGCTTCGGCCCATTGGGGGTTCGAGTCCCTCCGCCCGCACCGGGCGTGCCGGTCGGCAGGACCGGCTAGCCGTCGGTCCCCGGCATCGGCACCGATTCGTCGCTCTCGAACAGCCCCACGGCGTTGCCCTCGGAGTCAAGGCAGTAGGCCGAGTAACCCACGCCGGGGATCGGCGTCTTGGGAATGGTGACCGTACCCCCCGACGCCTCTACTTTTGCGATGGCCTCGTCGATCGAACGGACGTCCATGATGATGACCGGGGTCCGGAAGTCGTCCCGCCTGCGGGCCAGCGCGCCGTCGATGCCGGGCTGGTCGCCGGGTCCGGTCGTGATGAGCCAATACTCGATCGGACCTTCCCACTCCTGGAACTCCCAGCCGAAGGCCGCGGCGTAGAAGCGCTTGGCCCGCTCGGGTTCGTCTACCGGGATCTCGAAGTGCACCGGACGTCCCATCACCCCTCCCTTTCCAGGCTCGGCCCGACCCTACCCGACCGGTCCGCTCCCCAGCTTGGCGGCCAGCGCCCGCAGCGCCCGGGCCCGGTGGCTGACCTCGTGCTTCTGCTCCGGTGTCAGCTGGGCGAGCGTCCGCCCCGCCTCGACCTCGAACACCGGGTCGTATCCGAACCCACCCTCGCCGCGCGGCGCGGCGGCAATGGCTCCTTCCAGCACCCCCTCGGCCACCACCTCTCCACCGCCCGGTACCACCAGGGCCACCACGGTCCGGAACCGCGCCGAACGGTCTTCGACGCCGTCGAGGACTTCCAGCAACTTGGCCACGTTCTCCCCATAGGTCGCGTCCGGTCCGGCGAACCGGGACGTATGCACCCCGGGCTCACCATCCAGAGCGTCGACCTCGAGCCCGGTGTCGTCGCTGAGCGCAGGCAGACCGGTGGCCACCGCGACGGCTCGAGCCTTCAGAAGCGCGTTCCCCTCAAGCGTCTCCTCGGTTTCGGGGACCTCCGGCCAGTCAAGGCCGCGCACGATCTCCACCGACCCGGGGAGCAAGGCCAGGACCTCTTCCACTTCCCGTACCTTGTCCGGGTTGCAGGAGGCGACGACCAGCCGGTCAAGCTTCAGGACCCCACCGCCTCGGCCTGGATCCGAACCAACTCCCCGATGCCCTTGGCGGCCGCGTCGAGCATCTCGTCAAGACGGTCACGGGAGAAGGGGACGCCCTCGGCCGTGCCCTGCACTTCGATGAGATCGCCGGAGCCGGTCATCACCACGTTGGCGTCGACCTCGGCCCCGACGTCTTCCTCATAGGACATATCGAGCAGGACCTCGCCGGCGACGATTCCGACGCTCACGGCTGCGCAATGATCGACGATGGGGTTCTTGGGCACCTTCTTGTCGGCCGTCGCCCACTCGAACGCATCGTGGAGGGCCACCCAGGACCCGGTGATCGCCGCGGTCCGGGTGCCCCCATCGGCTTGCAGCACGTCGCAGTCGACCCGCATCGAGGTCTCCCCCATCGCCTCCAGGTCGACGACGGCCCGCAGCGATCGCCCGATCAGCCGCTGAATCTCCTTGGTGCGCCCACCCGATATCGATCCCCTCGAGATCCGCTCCCTGCTGGATCCCGGCAGCATGGCGTACTCGGCCGTCACCCAGCCGGCCCCGCCTCCTCGCAGCCAGGGCGGCACGTCGGGTTCGAATGACACCGTGCACAGGACGATGGTCCGGCCCATCGTCATGAGCACCGAGCCGGGTGTCATCTCGGTGTAGCCCCGCTCGATGCGAATTGGTCGGAGCTCCTCGTTGCCCCTGTCCCTCACACCTCTACCTCCATATCCGGCTCGGCGGTCGCCACCGGACCATCGAATTCCACTCGCGCCTCGGCAAGCGAGCGCTCGGCATCCAGGCTAGGGATCAGGTGGGTCAACAGCAGGCGCTCACAGCCCGCTCGAGCGGCCAGGGCCCCGGCCTCGCCGGCGGTCAGGTGATGGGGATAGGGCTGCCCACCCAGCTCTCCCTGGAAGGTGGCCTCGCACAGGAGCAGGTGAGCCCCCTCGGCCAAACGGGGCAACCCGCCGCCCGGTCCGGTATCCGCCGAGTAGACGAGGATCCGGCCATCGGCCTCGGCCCGCACCGCCACCGTGGGCACCGGGTGAGCGGTGCGGGCGAACGAGAGCTGGACCGCACCGACCAGCGCCGAATCCCCCTCGGTCACCGTGCGCCAATCGAAGATCTTCCACACCGCATGGTCGTCGCCGGCGTCGAGAAAGGCGGCCACGGCCTGAGCGCCTCCCTCGGGAACGTACATCGGCAGGCGGTGACGATCCGGTCCATAGGCCAGGTAGTGGAAGAGCGCCAGCAGGTCGGCGCTGTGATCGGGGTGGCGGTGTGAGATCACCGCCGCTGCGAGGTGGGCCGGATCGGAATGCTCCAGCAGCCGCATGAACGTCCCCGGCCCGGCATCGATGAGGATGTCGGTGGCGCCGCTTCGGATGAGGAAGCCGGAGGCCGGCCGCCCGCGGGCGGCGTAGCTGCCGGCCGAGCCGAGAACTACCAGCCGCACCTACTCGATCGCCCTGAAGAAGGCCCGGGTGGCGGCGGTGAAGGTCACCACCCCCAGGATGGCGGTGACGGCGAACGCTTGCCCGATGTCCCCCCACGCCCAGCCGTCGTTGGTCACGGCGCGAATCGCCTCCACGATGTAGGTGATCGGGTTGAACTGGGCGACCGTGTCCAGCCAGTCGGGCAGGAGCGCCGAGGGCATGAACGAGGTGGAGAGGAACAGCACCGGGAACGTGATGAGGATGCCCAGCATCATGGTCAGCTCGGCGTTCCCGGTCCGCAGCGCGATGATGTTGGACAACCCGGCCCAGGCGATCCCGAATGCGGCCGCCATCACCATGATCAGCAGCACTCCGGGGATCCCGGTCTGGAAGCGAACCCCCATGGCGAACGAAACCGCCACCACGATGAAGGCCTGGGCCATGATGCGGCTTCCGTCGGCGAGGACTTTGCCGAACAGGATGCTGTGGCGGTGGATCGGTGCGATCAGGAACTTGTCGAGCAGCCCCTCCTCCATGTCGGTGACCATGCCCATCCCAGACTGGAAAGCGGAGTTGAGGGCGGTGAGGGCGATGATGCTGGGCGCCAGGAACTGGAGGTAGGTGTCGTACTGGGGCAGCAAGTCCCCCACCCGGTCGAACACCTGGCTGAACAGGACCAGGAACAGAAGGGGCTGGAACAGGCTGAAGAAGAGCAGCAGCGGAACTCGGACCAGCTTGCGCATGTGCCGGCCCCACAGCACCCGGCTCTCGTCGAGGGTGCGCAGCACTACTGCCTCCTCCTCCGGCTCAACGCGTGCCTGCTGGGCGGCTTGACCTCCTCGACACGAAGGCGATCGCCGGTATGGCGTAAGAACACGTCGTCCAGGCGGGGCTCGGCGAGCTCGAAGCGAGCTACCGGAACCCCGGCCGCGTCGAGGCCGCGGACGATCTCGGGGAGGCGAGCCCCTCCGTCCCGAACGAAGACGGCCAGCGACTGATCGAAGGCCTGGATGTCCCCCACGTCGGAGAGCCCGGCCAGGTAGTTGCGGGCCGCATCCAGCTGGCCGTCGCCGGCCTGCGGTGCCAGCGTGATCGTGATCGAATCACCGCCCAGCTCGTCCTTCAAAGCCTCCGCCGACCCCTCAACGACGATGTGCCCGTGGTCGATGATCGCCAGCCGCTCGGTCAGCTCGTCGGCCTCCTCCATGTACTGGGTGGTGAGGAAGATCGTCACCCCGTCGGCATTGAGGCTCTTCAGATAGGTCCACAGGGCCCGCCGGTTCTGGGGGTCCAGTCCGGTCGTGGGCTCGTCGAGAAACAGGATCCGGGGACGGTGCACCAGTGCCTGGGCCAAGTCCAGCCGGCGTCGCATCCCTCCGGAGAAGGTCCCGGCCCGGCGGTCGGCGACGTCGGTGAGCTGGAACACCTCGAGCAGCTCGTCGGCCATAGCACGGGCGCTCGGGGCAGGGACGGCGTGTAGCCGTCCTTGGAGGATGAGGTTCTCACGGCCCGTCAGGTCGTCGTCGACCCCGATGAACTGGGCGGCGTACCCGATGCGCTTGCGGACCTCCTCGGGCTCGGCGCTGACATCGAGTCCGTCGACGAAGGCTCTGCCCTCGGTGGCGGCGAGAAGGGTGACGAGGATGCGGATTACGGTGGTCTTGCCGGCGCCGTTGGGCCCGAGAAAGCCGAACACCTCGCCCTCGTCGACCGCGAACGAGATCCCCTCCACGGCCCGTACTCCGCCTGGGTACACCTTGACCAGATCCTCCACTTCGATCAGGGCCATGGGTGCATGATGGCGAGACCGGCCCGTCCTGCAAAGTCCCGGCCGGCCCCCTGGGGCCCTGCGGCCGCCCGAACGCCCCCGAGTCGCTCAGACGGCTCCCTGATCCCTTCCGGGCAGCGGTCCGACGTCGGCGGCGGGGAGCCCGGCGATGTCGGGAGGGAAGATGAGGTCGAGCGTCCAGTCGATGGCGACTCGCGCCTTTCGGAGCAGCGTCGGCAGCCGCATCAGGTAGTAGCTCCGCCACAGGAACCAGGCCACGAAACCCGACACCTTGATGGTCATCACCGTGCCCACGGCATTGCGATGGCCCAGCGACACCAGCTGCCCCACGGTCCGGTAGCGGAATGGCTTCACCGATGAGCCTCCGAGAATCGCGATGAGATGCTTGCCCAGGTAGCGGCCCTGGCGCACGGCGTGCTGCGCCGTCGGCGGGCACACCCCCCCGTGACCGTCGGGCACCGCGGCGATGTCGCCCAGGGCGAAGACCCCGGGGCCGGTGCGGAGCATTGTGTCGACCACGATCCGGCCCGAGTGGTCGGTCTCGAGGCCGAGACCTTCGGCCAGCGGGCCGGGCCGTACGCCGGCCACCCAGATCGTGGTCCCGGTCTCGACCCTGGTGCCATCGTCGAGGGCCACATGCGCTCGGCCTACCTCGGTCACCTTGCGCCCCAGGATCAGCTCGACACCGCGACGCTCGAGCGCCTGGGCCGCCGCCCGGCTCAATCCGGCCGGCAAGTTGGGCGTGACCCGCTCCACGGCATCGATCAGCACCAGGTGAGGGCGAGGCGCCGTCGGGTAGAACTTGGGAACGGCATCGGCGAGGAAGTCGGCCAACCCGGCCGCCAGTTCGGCGCCGGCATACCCGGCCCCCACGATGGCGATCGTGGTCAGCCGCGCATCCCGCTCCTCGGCGGCGGCCTCGAGGAGGGCCACCACCCGGCGGCGGAGGCGGAGGGCATCGAGGATGGACTTGAACTCCACCGTGTTCTCCGGGACGCCCGGAACACCGAACCCGGCCGGCACCGACCCGGCCGCCAGCACCAGCGCGTCGCCCCCGAGCGAGATCGACCGGACGCCGACGTCGGGCATCACCTCGGCCGTCCGTCGGGCAACGTCGACGGCTGTGACCTCACCAATGACCACTCGCGCCTGCGGGCAGAGCTGCCGAAGCGGAGAGGTGATGTGACGGGGTTCAACGTCTCCCGAAGCCACCTCGGCCAGCATCGGGGTGAACAGGAGGAAGTTCTCCCGGGAGACCAGGGTGACCTCGGCCCGGTCCCCGAGGCGCCGGGCGGCCTCCACCCCGGCAAAGCCGCCCCCGATAATGACGACTTTCGGCTTGGTCATCTTGGATCCGCCCCCTCTCGGCCTGGGTCACTGTAGGCCGGTCCGGTAGATTCTCTCCCGCCATGGCGGCTCTCGAGTTCCATCCCGTCACCCCCGAGCGCTGGGCCGACCTCGAGGAGCTGTTCGGCCCCAGTGGCGCCTACTCCGGCTGCTGGTGCATGTGGTCGCGCCAGACCAGCCGGGAATTCGACCAGCACCACGGTGAAGACAACCGAGCGGCACTGCAACGCCTGGTGGAGGGGGGCCGGCCTCCCGGCCTGCTCGCTTACCGGGACGGGGCGCCGGTCGGCTGGGTATCGGTCGGGCCCCGCCCAGATTTCGGGCGCCTCAACCGCTCACCGGTCACCAAAGCCGTCGACGACGTCCCGGTGTGGTCGATCGTGTGCTTCTACATCAAACGGGGCCGGCGCGGGGAGGGAATCGCCCGCGCCCTCCTCGACGCCGCCGTCGACTACGCCCGGTCCCAAGGGGCGGAGGCCGTCGAGGGCTATCCCCTCGACAAGGAGAAGGCGGCCAACTCCGAGGCGTGGTGGGGCCTCGCCGCCATGTTTCGCGACGCCGGTTTCACCGAGATCGCCCGGCGCTCTCCGACCCGGCCGCTGATGCGCAAGCTCACCTACTGACGGCCCCTTTCGGCCCCAGCGGCCCGTTCCCTAGACCAGCAGCAGCGCCACCACCCCCACCACCGCCGCCGGGAACAGGACCAAGCCGG
>CAYFYE010000077.1:0-11999 GCA_964347285.1 uncultured Acidimicrobiia bacterium | reverse complement strand
TGCGGGCCGCTTGGCGGCTGGGCACTCCCGTGCTGTTCAGCCGCGGATCGCTCGGCACCGGTCCCATCATCGCTCCGGCCCGCATCACCCCGGCGGGACGGGCCGCGGCCCGAGCCGCCATCGACCTGGCGGTCTACACCAAGTCGAGCTTCACCGGTGTGGCGGTGGTCTCTCCGCCCTTCCTGGCCGGGGGCGACACCAAGGAGGATGCCCAGCTGGCGATGATGCGCTTGCGGGAGGAGGCCGCCGCGCTGGGAGTCCGGCCCCGCCGCCTGGTCCGTCAGGGCAACCCGGTCCGGGTGCTCGAGGAAGTCTCCGAGGGGGCCGGACTGGTGGTACTGGGGATGGGGGCCCGGGCGCCGAGCGTCACCTCGCCCGGAATCAGCGGCCACCTCGTTCGGCGTCTCGACGTCTCGGTGCTGCTGGTGCCGGCTCCGGCGTAGTCCGTGGAGGTCGTGCTGTTCGCCGCTGAGGAGGGGGGAGCCCACGGAGTCGCTACGCCGCTGTCGCTGATCCTCATTGCCGGGGCGGCGTTCCTCATTCCGATCGTGGCCGGCAGGCTCCGGCTGCCGGCGGTGGTGGCCGAGATCCTCTTCGGCATCCTGGTGGGTCCGGTGTTCGGCATCATCGAGTCGGGCGAGGAGCTGCTGACGTTCCTCGCCGAGTTCGGCTTGTTCCTGCTGATGTTCCTGGCCGGGATGGAGATCGACTTCGGCCGCCTCGAGCGCCAGGGCCCCACCCAGCTCGTGACCGGGATGGTCCTGTTCACCCTGATCGTCGGTGCCGGCTGGGCCGGCGCCGGATTCCTCGATACCGAGTTCACCGACCAGCGCATCTTCCTGACGCTGCTCATCTCCTCGGCGGCCCTGGGGTTGGTGGTGCCGACGTTGCGGGCCGGGGGCCACACGGGCAGCCGACTCGGTCAGATCACCCTCATCTCCGCCATCTTCGCCGAGGTGCTGTCGGTGGTGGGGATCGTGGTGTTCGTCATCATCGTGGAAGACGGCTTTGGCCTCGAGCTGCTCACCGTCCCTCTGCTGTTCGTCGCCATCGCCGCAGTGTTGCTGGCGCTGCGGCAGGCCGCCTGGTGGTATCCGGAGCGCTTCGAGCGGTTGTTCAGCAGCACCGACCCCCAGGAGATGGGGATCAGGGCCAGCCTGGCCCTGATGTTCGTCTTCGTCGGCATGTCGGCGCTGTTGGGCGTCGAGGCCATCCTGGGCGCCTTCCTGGCCGGCTTGGTGTTCAGCTACGTGTTTCGCGACCCGGGCCGGCTGGTGGACCAGCTCAACGGCTTCTCATACGGCTTTCTGATCCCGATCTTCTTCATCAACGTCGGGATCACGTTCCCCCTCGAGGAGCTGGGGGATGCCGGCGTGCTCGGTCAGGCGATGGCGTTGATCCTGGTGGCGGTGGTGATCAAGGTGTTGCCGCTCCTGTTGCTGGTGCTGCGGCGGTTCACGCTTCGCCAGGCCCTGGGGGCCGGGTTCCTGCTGTCGGGCCAGCTGTCGGTGATCATCGCCCTGGCCGATGTGGGCCTCGGCCTGGGGTTGCTGTCGCCCGGCCTCCAGGCGGGGGCGGTGTTGTTGGTGGCCGTGAGCGCGGTCCTGGCTCCGGTGGTGTTTCGCCTGCTGGTCCCACCGGTGAAGGAGCCGGTCCCGGCGGCCGAGCACTCATGACGAACCGCCTCGAGCAGCTGGTGCGAAACCGACGGGTGCGCGCCCTGCGGCGCCGGGTGCGCCGGGGCCGCTACCAGGTGCCGGCGCTGTCGGTCGCCGACGCCATGCTCGAGCGGCTGGAGGCCCACCGAAAGGCCGGCGATGCGTGACGCCATTCTCGAGTGGGCCGAGAGTCTTCCCGGACCGCTGGCGGTGTTCGTGGTGGCGATGGTGCCGATTCTCGAGCTCCGGGCCGCCGTTCCGCTGGGCCGCTCGTTCTTCGACATGGGCCCGGTGGAGACCTACTGGTGGGCGGTGCTGGGCAACCTGGTACCGGTGCCGTTCATCCTGTGGCTGTTGCCGCCGGTGGCCGGTTGGGCCGAGCGCCACTGGAGCTGGCTGCACCGGATCATCGAGCGGCTCTCTTCCTATACCGAGCGCCGACATTCCCGCCGCTACGAGCGCCTACGCGATGCGGCCCTCATCACGTTCGTGGCGATCCCGCTCCCCATCACCGGTGCCTGGAGCGGCTCCCTGGCCGCCTACGTGTTCGGCGTCGGGAAGTGGAGAGCGCTGGGCTTGATTGCCGTCGGGGTGATGGTGGCCGGGCTGGTGGTTTCGCTGTTCTGGGGAGCCTTCACGTCGGTGATCGGCGTCTGACGGGGCGTCGGGAGGCCGGTCGGGGAGGCCTGTCCGGGGGAGCCGGGAAGCCGAGGCGCCGGCGGACCGTGCCGGCAGGCACCGCTCCCGCCGTCGGCCGGCGGCTCCGGAAGGAATCGTGCTCTTCGACGAAACGAGGGGTCTCACCGGGGAAGAATCGCCGAGGCCGAGGATCCACCATCGGCGCCGACCCGACTGTGGTCGGGGATCTCACCTCTAGATGAGACCCAATCGTTCACCGATCACCCGCAGCTCTCCAAAACGCCACCGCGATTTTTCCTCTCTGGTCCAGTCGGGCCGTTCGCCCAACCAGCGGAATCGCCAGTAGAGCTTGGCAAGATCGAGTCTCTGGGCGAAGTCGGCCGGTGGGCCGTCCGGCCAGCGAGCAGACAGGTATTCGGCTTCACACCTCTCTACGACCGCCGCAGGCCAGCGCTCTATCAGGCTGGCAAGGTCTATTGCGCCGATGCCGACCGCGGTCGACTCCCAGTCGATGGGGTAAACCGTCCCGTCGCGGAACAGGATGTTCTTCGGGTAGTACTCGCCGTGGATGATGATCGCCGGCGGTTCCAACAAGTCGTCGACGACCTCTTCGAAACGTCGGCACAGGGTGGCCAGCCAGCGAAAGCGTTGGTGCAAGGGGCCAGACAGCTGCGCGGTCCGTTCCGACCAGCCGAGGTAATACCGAGCATCATGCCTGTGGAGAAAGGGCAGTGCGCTGGGCGAAAGCGCCGACTCGTTGGCCCGGTGAAACCGGCCCAGCCAGCCGGCGGCCGCATACATCGGCTCTCGATAAGGCGGATCCTTGGCCTGCACACTCCTGTCGATGTATTCGATGGCGAACCACGTCCGGCCGGTGTCCCCATCGCCCTGCAGCCCGTAGAACATCGGTGCAGACACCGGTAGGCGCTGCAAAACGTGGCGGTAGACCTCGGCTTCGTAGGGAACGCCGCCCCGATGCCCATGAGCCGAATGCCCGCGTTCGGCGGCGTACTTGCACAACAGCCGCACTTCGCTTCCATCCGCCAACCGACAGTCGACGACCTCACTCGGGTAGGTACTTCGGCGCGGATTGGGCTCTCGGGCAAGGATGGTCACCGGGCCCCGGGAAGACCCATGGCTTTCGAGGGCGGCATTCAACCCGTGCGCCAGGGTGGGCAAGTCGGGAAATTCGACGGGTGATACAGACATGAACCTCGTGCTCCGCCCCAGCTGTTCGAATCGAGTCCTCTACCGGGCAGTACCCATGAATGTACGCACAGTAACCGTCGGTCTGCACCCAGTCGTCACCCAGGAACTTCCATGTAGACGGCATGCGAGCAGGAAGAGACGCCTCCATCGTGGCGCGCTTGGCGCCCGGGTGGACACCGCCGGGAGGGCACCCGCCCCGGTCGACCGCCGCCCCGCAAGCGCCGGCGGAACGGCGCGGTGGGTCGGGCTGCCCGGCCGCACGGTGCGGATCGCCCTCGCAACGTGGTGGAGAGGCCGGCCGAGCGATGGGCCGATTGACGGCATCTGCCTCGGGCCCGATAGCCTGCCCGTCATGCGAGCCGTGGTGCAGCGGGTGAGGCGAGCCTCGGTGGTCGTCGGGGCGGAGACGGTCGGGGCCATTGGGCAAGGGCTGGCGGTGCTGGTGGGCGTGGCCCCTACCGACACCGAGGCCGATGCCCGGGCACTGGCCGACAAGCTGGTGGGGCTGCGGGTGTTCGCCGACGACGAGGGAAAGATGAACCGCTCGGTGGGCGAGGTGGGGGGGTCGATCCTGGCGGTGAGCCAATTCACGTTGCTGGCCGACGTCGGCCGGGGCCGCCGGCCGTCGTTTGTGGGCGCGGCCCCGCCCGAGGTGGCCGAGCCGCTGGTCGAGCGTCTGGGGGAGCTGGTCGAGGAGCGTGGGGTGCCGTGCGCCGGCGGCCGGTTCGGGGCCATGATGGAGGTCGACCTGATCAACGACGGCCCGGTGACGCTGGTGCTCGACGTGGCCGACGGAAAGGTGCGCTAGCAGGCCTCCCCGGCCCCGGGACCGCGCCGGCTGCCCGAGATTCCCCGTGGCCCGGTGGATCCGGCCTCGTCAGCCCGCGCACTTCTCGTCGAAGAAGGTACTGACCCTATCGCCGGCGTCCTGGACCTCGGGGCTGTCGAATGTGGCCGCAGCGGCGGATTCGAGCTCTTCGATGGCCTCGGGCGTGAACGTGGCCGGGTTGGCGAAGTCGACGCCCGCCTCTGCGGCGGCCTCGGCGAAGGCGGCGAAGGCCTCGGCGAGTGTCTGCATGTCCTGCTTGATCTCGTCGGGGGCGGCCCGGGCGACTTCTTCCATGAGCCGGGCGGTGTCCTCCAGACTGGCCGATTCCGGATCGCCCAGCGCCGCCAACGGTGCCGCCTGCAGCGCCTCGACCAGGAACAGGCAGTCCTCGTCGGCAAACACTCCGAAGTCGGAAGCGTCGTCGCTCGAAGGCGCTTCCGTCTCGGGGGCCGCCGTCTCGGGCGCCGCCGTCTCGGGCGCTGCCGTCTCGGGCGCTGCCGTGGTCTCGGCGGCTTCCGTGGCGTCGGCGGGGGTCTCCGCCGGAGCGGCCTCATCGGTCCCTCCCGAGTCTCCGCAGGCCGCCAGCAACAGGGCCGCCGCCACCAGGATGGTCATGAACCGGTGCATTGTTCTCCCGCTGGTGTGGCGGTTCCTGAGCGTACACCGTCCCGGGCCGATCCCGTGGCACGAGCGAGCCGTCGGCTTCGACTATTCCCCGGCGTGCTCCTCGACCCAGGAACGACCGGGATCGCACAGCCCCAGGAAGTCGCAGCTACGGCAGGCCGGCGAAGCGGTGGCCGGGTAATCGTCGCTCGAAGCTCGGGCGACGAGATCCTCGAGATGGGAGCGGGCGGAGCCCAGCCAGGCTTCGTCGACGTCCTCGCTTACCTCGGTGAGGCCGTTCCCGAGGTAGGCGAAGGTCACCTTCAGTGAGTCCGGCCGGGCGGCGGTGAACGGTACGTCGGTGGCGGCTACGGCATAGGCCTCGAGCTGGACGCGTCGGGCCGGCTCGTCGGACGGCCGCCCGCTCTTGAAGTCGACGATCTCCCAGCCGCTCTCCATGTCGTACACGGCGTCGATCCGGCCCCGCACCCTGGCCTCGCCCAGCCTGAGGTCGAACGGGACCTCGACGAAGAGCGGACGGACTGCGGCGAAACGCGAGGCCTTGAAGGCCGAGAAGGCGTCGGCCGCCGGGGCGTCGGCCCCCTCCCCGGGCCCCACGTCGTACAGGTCCTCGATGTCTTCGTCGAGAGGAACGGTGCCCCTGTTGTGCAGCTCGATGCGGCGGTGCAGTTCGATGCCGCGCCGCGCCGCCGCGGAGGGGCGGCGGGGGAGCGGGTCGATCTCGCTCCACATGAAGCGCTTTGGGCACGTGGCATAGGTCACCAGGCCGGTGACCGAGGTCCGGAACAATCCGGGCGCCTCCTCCTCGGGAGGCGGTTCGGGCAGCCCGTCGAGGGTGATTCGCAGCTGCTCCATCTGGGCATGGTACGGCTCGAGCCTGCCGTCGCGCCCGGCTTGGGCCTCCGGCCAGGAAGGGTCGGCGATCGACGCCTGGAGGGCCGCCAGCCATCCCTCGGCGAAATCGGGATCGGGGGATGGCCCCCGCCTGAGGCCGGGCCCGGGAGGCTCTCCGGGGTCGGCGACCCGGATGAGTTGCTCAGACGCCGGGAAATCGGCGATGAGGGCAAACAGCTCGCCGGGCTCTTTGGGCGTGGAGCCGGTGTACCAGAAGGCCCCGGAGGCGTAGACACGGTGCATGGCGCGCGTCACCGCCACGTAGGCGGTACGCCACTCCTGCGCCTCGTGATCGGCCCGCAAGAGCTCGGAGTCCCTTTTCCGATCTCCGGTCAGTTCTGGGGAGATCTCCGAGTCCAGTCGCAGCTCATACGGCAGGGAGTGGGCCCGGGTCAGCGGATTGTCGAAGCCGAGCGACTTGGCGGGAAACGTCCCTCCGCACAGGGCGGGCAGGAAAACCACCGGCCATTCCAGACCCTTGGCCCGATGGACGGTGAGCAGGGCGACGGCGTTCTCGTCGCTGAGGCGGGCGGTATCCAGCTCCTCGCCGGCCTGCTCCTGGAGGAGGAGGTCGAGGTAGTCGAGGAAGGCGGTCAGAGAGGGCCGCCCCTCGATCGGGCTCCATTCCTCGGCGAGATCGAGGAAGCGGTAGAGGTTGAGGCGGGCCGACAGCCGAGCCGGGGGGTCGAGCGCCTCCACCTCGGGCCAGGCACCGCAACGGTCGAGGATCCGCCGGCACAGCTCGACCAGTGTCACACCCTGAGCCTCACGGAGCAGCTCCCGGTAGACGCCCCGGAAATGGCCCAGGCGACGCCGGACCTCCTCGCTGAGGCCTTCGACCTCCGTGTAGCGGTCGGCCGCCTCCAGCAGGGCCCACCCCGGGACTCCCTCCCGCTCGTCGCCCTGGTCGGCCCGTCGGTTCTCCACCACCCAGGCGGCCAGGGGAGCCAGATCTCCCAGTCCCAGGCGGTAGGAGCTGCCGAGGAGGATGCGCACCAGGGAGGTGGCATCGTCGGACTTGCCCACCAGCCGCAGCCAGGCATGAAGGTCGGCCACCTCGGGGACGTCGAGCAGGCCGCCGAGGGCGGCCACCTCTACCGGAATCTCGGCTTCCTCGAGAGCGAGCCGGACCTGCGCCATCTGGGCGTTCTTGCGGAACAGCACCGCGATGTCGGACCAGGCCAGTCCTTCCTCGTCGTGGAGCCGCCGCACGGTGGCGGCGATCCACGCTGCCTCGTCGGCGGCGGTCCGCAGCCATGCATGGCCGACGAAGCCAGGCCCGGCGTCGGGAAGGGCTCGTAGCTCGTCGACCCCCTCGGAGGTGTCGAGGCGGGTGCGCACCAGGTTGGCGACGTCGATGATGCGGCGATCGGAGCGACGGTTGAGGGTGAGTTGACGGGTGGGAGCTTCGGTTCCGTCGAGACAGAGGAAGTGGCGAGGGAACTCGGCGAAATTCTGGCGGGAGGCCCCCCGCCATTCGTAGATGGTCTGGTCGGCATCACCGACGGCGGTGACGGGGAAGCCTCCGCCGAAGATGGTGAGCAGCAGCTCCCGCTGGGCTGCGTTGGTGTCCTGGTACTCATCGAGCAGGAGAACCTGATATCGAGCGCGGATACGCTCGGCGACATCGGGATGATCATTCACCAAGCGATAGGCGAGACGAATGAGGTCGGCATAGTCGACCGCCCCGATGCGCTTCTTGGCTTCGTTGTAGCGGACCAGCGCCTCCGCCAACTCGGCCCGTGCAGCCTCGACGTCGCCGGAGCCGCCGGCCGGGAGGGCGACGGGGTCGACCAGGTTGTCCCCGAGCTGGCCGGCCAGCTTGGAGAGGTCTTCCACCCGGCGCCCGGCCGCCGAAAGGTCGATGACCCGGTAGGTGCCACCACCGAGCGCGTCCCGCAGTAGCTGGCGCGTATAGCCGGGAGTGAGGACCTTGGCTCCCCGCTCGGCGCCGACCAGGGCTCCGAATTCGGTGAGGATGGAGTGGGCGAAGCCGTGGTAGGTGGCCACCTCCACCTGTCGTCCCTCGGCGGCGTAGTCGGCCAGCTCGGATCGAAGGCGGTCGGCCAGCTCCTGAGCCGCCTTGTTGGTGAACGTGATGCCGAGCGCCTCTTCGGGGGCCAGGCTCAGGTTGCGGACGAGGGAAGCCAGTCGCCACGCCATGGTGGTCGTCTTGCCGGTGCCGGCCCCCGCCGTCACCCGCAGCGGCTCTAGGGGATGGCCGATGACCGCCTGTTGCTCGGGCGATGGGGTCATGGCTGGAACGCCTCCCTGCCCTGAGGCCACGCCGGGCACACCAGCCTCACCCGGCAGCGATCGCAGCCGTCGCCCGGGGTCGGCTCCCAGTCTTCGGCGGCGATCGATTCGGCGATGCCGGCGAGCTCGGCCTCGACCTCGTCGAGGAGGGCCAGGTCGAGGCTGCGGGTGTAGACGGACTTGCGGTCACGGTGATGGGAGAGAAACCACATCTCGGCGGCCACCACCGAGCCGTGGGCGGCCACGAAGGGATCGCTCGTTGTCGCGACCGAGTAGAAGCCCAGTTGGAGAGAGGTAGCGGCTCGTTCCTGGGTGGGCATGCGCGTCCCGGTCTTGTAGTCGACGATCCGAACGCCGGTCGCGCCGCGTTCGATGCGGTCGGCCCGGCCCCGCCAGGTCGCCCCGCCCAGCTCGATCTCGAACGGGTGCTCCAGGGCAATGGGCCTTCCGGAATCCGGCGGCCAGTGGGCGTACAGCTGCTCCAGGGCCCGCCTGGCCCGGGTCAGCCAGGCGTCGGCCCAGGGAGGGCCGCCGAAGTCGAGGGGCTGGAAGCGATCATCGAGGACCGCCAGTGCCTCCTCGACCGTGCTCCGGCCCTCGCCCCGCCCGGCGGCCCCTCGCTCGGCGGTTTCCAGTACCTCATGGATCAGCGTTCCGAAAGCCAAGTAGACGGTGGTCTCGTCGCCGACCCGAAGCCGCTTCTCGAGGACGTAGCGGCGGGGGCACTCGGCGTACGACTCCGCCTGGCTGGGCGACAGCGTGTGGTGAGACGGCAGGACTCCCCGGTCGGGTCCGGCCGGACGCACGCCGGCGAAATGATCGGGATCCCGCAGCCCGTGCTCGGGGCCCCGGGCCAGGAGTGTCATCGCCGCCAGCCGCCGGGCTTCTCCGGAGGCGGGATCGCGCACGATGCGACGGAGCCACGCTTCTGCCTCGAGAGGAGTAGCGGGATCGGTCCGTTCTTCGGGGGAGTGCAAGGCGGCAGCGACGGTGGCCGTTGCCGCGGCGGCGGCCAGAAAGCGGCTGGGGGCGCCCTGTCCCTCCTCGGGCCCGGCCATGGTGGCGGTCCAGACCACCCGCGATCGGGCCCGGCACATGGCGGTGTAGGCCAGGCGCATCTCCTCCTGGAGGCGAAATCGTGCGTACTCGGTGCGATCGGCCGGTTGCGACGTGGCCAGCAAGCGGGCCTCGAGGAGAGAGGCGCGCGGTCGCAGATCCGGAAACACCCCCTCGACGGCGTCGGCGATGAACACCGCCTCGAACTCCAGGCCCTTGGCCTGATGCAGGGTGGTCAAAGTGAGGCGATCCTCTTGCGGACTGCGAAAGCCGAGCAGTGGGGTGGCCTCGAATTCCTCTTCCTCGGTCAGACGCAGGTAGTCGGCGAGAGTGGCCCCCGGGTTGCGCTCCCGCAGCCGGGCCAGCACCTGGGACAGCGACGACCACCCTTGCCGTTCGTCGCTGTTCCGGCCGGCGGTGGCGAGGGGAACGAGCTGGGGCAGGGTGGACCAGAGGTGCCAGAACCCATCGGCGGCCGGCCGCAGGCGCGCCCACTCGGCGTCCTCGATGAGGCCGGCCAGGGGTGCGCCGTCGGGGAGCTGGGCCCTCAGCATCTCGGGCCACGACAGCTCGCCCCTGATTCGGAGCCGCTGGAGCTCCCGCCAGCGACCCAGCGACAGGGCGAACAGAGGGCCCAGCAGCAGTCGCTCGACGGCGTGATCTCGATCGTCGCCGGTCGAGGTGGCGGCGACGACGACATCGAGAACGAGCCGCACCGCCGGGTGGTCGGCCAGGCGCCGGCCGGGCCGGTCATGCGGGATGCGGCGGCGATCGAGGGCCCGGGACAGCTCCTGGAGGAAATGACGCTTGGAGCGGACCAGGACCGCCATGGCCCGGTAAGGGACGGCTTCGGTGAGGTGGATTCGTTGCAGCTCGGAGGCGATCCACTCGGCTTCGTGACTCTGCTGATTGAAGCCGTAGGTCTCGACCGAACCCCGGCCGGGAGCCGGGGCGACCACTCCGGCTGCCCCGGGCAGCGCGCCGGCGGCGGTGACTCGCTCGGCGGCGGCCAGGATCTCAGCCGGCACACGGAATGAAGTCGTCAGGACCAGGCGGCGGGCCGGCACGCCGTCGGCGTGGGTGAAACGGCGCCGGAAGTCCTCGACGTTGCCCAGCTCAGTGCCCCGGAAGCTGTAGATGGACTGGTAGGGATCACCGGCGACGGTGAGATTGCGATGCGGTCGATACAGGCGCTCGAGGATGCGGGCCTGGGCCACGGTCGTGTCCTGGTACTCGTCGACGAGGATGTAGCCGAAGCGTTCGGTCAGGGACTCCACGACGGCTTGGTCCTCGAGCAGCCGCACGGCCTGGGCCTGCAACGTGCCGTAGTCGATGCGGTGCTGGGCCTTGAGGGTTTCCGAGTAGCGGACCAGGAACCCGGGCAGGGCCCGCCACAGGGTTCGGTGTTCGGCACGTTCGGCCAGCTCGTTGGGCTCGATGAGCTGCTCTCGGCAGCGCAGGACGAAGTCGGCGACCTCTTCGGCAAAGGTGCGGGTGGTGAGGAGGGTTCTGAGCAGCACCGGCCAGTCGCGCCGCCTCTCCTCTCCGAGCAGTTGGGAGATCAGCTCGACGTGCTCGGGGGAGGTGAGCAGCGTGGGCATCTCCCACCAGCCGAACGCTTCGAGGGCATACGTCTCCAGCAGCCGGTAGGCCAACGAATGGAAGGTGGACGCGGCTACCTCGGCAAAGGAGCGGTCCAGCCCGGCCTCGACCCGGGAGCGGAGATCGGCGGCGCTTCGTCTCGAGAAGCTCAGCAGCAGGAGCTTCTCCGGTGGGACGTCGGCGGCGTTGATGAGGTGCAGGGCACGCCGCACCAGGAACTCGGTCTTGCCGGTGCCCGGGCCGGCAACGACCAGCTGGGGGCCATCGGTATCGGCGACGGCCTCGGGCCACGCCTCCGGATCGATCCTCCATTCTCCGCCCATCGTGCGTACGGTATCGAATACCCATGACGGATTCGGCCGGCTTCTCGGTACGGGAAGGCGGGCCCGCAGATCTTCCCTTCCTGCGGGCCATGCTGTATGAGGCCCTCACCTGGCGTGCCGGCATCGCTCACCCGTCTCCCGAAGAGCTCCTCGGTGATCCGAAGCTGGCCCGCTACCTCGACGGCTGGGGCCGGGCCGGCGACCGTGCCATGGTTGCAGTCGACGGTGACGGGCTGTCCATTGGAGCGGCCTGGTTCCGGCTCTTCGAGGCCGACGAACCGGGCTTCGGCTTCGTGGCCGAAGACATCCCGGAGCTCTCGGTCGCCGTGGCGGATGGATGGCGGGGGCGCGGTGTGGGCGGCGCGCTGCTGGAAGCCCTCATCCGGGCTGCCGGGCCGTCCGGCTTCGGGGCGCTCAGCCTCAGCGTCGAGCCCGACAATCCGGCCCTCCGCCTCTATCGACGACTCGGGTTTCGCGAAGTGGGGGGCGACGAGGGGGCGCGGACGATGGTGCTGGAGCTCTCGGTGCTCTAGTCATCGCCGAACAGGTCGGGCTGGTGAGCGCGCCAGGAGCCGTCGGAGAGGATGTGCCGGACGGCAAACCCGCGCCGTTCCATCTCGGGAGCGAGCAAGAAGGACCGGTGGCAGCGATCCGGATCTACTTCGGCGCACAGCAGCACCACGCCGCCGTCGCGAGCCAGTCGGGCCACCTCGGCGAGGGAGCCCTGGAAGCCCGGCTGTGCGGCGAGGCGGGCCCAGTCGGTGGCCCCTCGCTCGTTGCGGAGCCCGGGGTCGGAGGGCCGGCCGCCGAGGTGGTCGCCGAACCACCGGTAGCCCATTCCGGCGATCGAGCATGCCTCGGCCAGGGCCTCACGGCTGAAGTCGGGGGCATGGGCCGAGTACGGCGTCG
>CAYFYE010000076.1:11870-12097 GCA_964347285.1 uncultured Acidimicrobiia bacterium | reverse complement strand
CCCGCAGGGCGGCGATCTGGGCGCGGACGCTGTCGAAGCTGCCGCCGCCTGGGGTGCGGCGACGGCGGATCGACACGGGAGGATCGGCGAACTGCACGTCGCCCGATTCGAAGTTGTCGTCGATCGCCACCGGCTCGAGGGGGCCGAGGTCGGCGAGGGTGCGGCCGTCGGCGGCGACCTCGGCGACCAGCCGGCCGACCACCTCGTGGGCCTCCCGGAACGGCATC
>CAYFYE010000076.1:0-11751 GCA_964347285.1 uncultured Acidimicrobiia bacterium | reverse complement strand
GGCGTCGTCGGCCGCGAACACCGCCTCTTTGTCCTCTTGGAGATCGCGGTTGTAGGCCAAGGGCAGGCCCTTCTGGAGCGCGAGGAGCGCCGCCACGTGCCCGGTGACCGTGGCCGCCCTCCCGCGCGCCAGCTCGGCGATGTCCGGGTTCTTCTTCTGCGGCAGCGCCGACGATCCCGTCGTGTAGGCATCGGCGAACGTGGCCCATCCGAACTCCTCGGTGGCCCACAGCACCAGCTCCTCGGCGAGGCGGGACAGGTGCGCCATGGCTTGGGCGCAGCAGAACGCGTACTCGGCGACGAAGTCGCGCGCCGCCACCGCGTCCAGCGAGTTGTCGAACGTGGCGGCGAAGCCCAGCTCGGCGGCCACCGCCTCCGGGTCGAGCGGTAGCGACGAGCCGCCTCCCGCCCCGGCGCCCAGCGGCGACACGTCGAGGCGGCGCCGGCAGTCGGCGAACCGGTCGACGTCGCGCCGCAGCGCCCAGGCGTGCGCCAGGAGGTGGTGGCCCAGCGGCACGGCCTGCGCCTGCTGGAGATGCGTGTAGGAGGCGACCACCCGCTCCCCCGCCGCCTCCGCTTGGTCGACCAGCGCTGCGGCAAGCCCCCGCAGACCGCCGATCCGCTGGTCCGCCGCCCGCCGCAGGTACAGGCGCAGGTCGAGCGCCACCTGGTCGTTGCGGGAGCGCCCGGTGTGCAGCTTGCCCGCCACCTCGCCCACCAGCTCGCCCAGCCGACGCTCGACGGCACTGTGCACGTCCTCGTCGCTCTCGGCGAACTCGAATTGGCCGCTGCGGGCCTCGTTGCCGATCTGCTCCAGGGCAGCCACCAGCTCGGCGGTCTCTTCTTCGCCCAGGAGCCCCACCGACCCGAGCATCTTGACGTGGGCCAGGGAACCGGCCACGTCGTCGCCCAGAAGGCGTCGATCGGCCGTCGACACCGTGAAACGCCACACCGCCTCGTCTGGCGGCCGGCTGAATCGCCCACCCCACAGGGTCATTCACCCTCTCCCAACCGCTTCTCGGCATAGGTACGCAGACGCAAGGATTGGAGCCGTATGAAGCCGGTGGCGTCGGCCTGGTCGTACACCTCGTCGGCTTCGAAGGTGGCCGTGGCCGGGTCGTAGAGTCCGACGTCGGAACGCCGGCCCTCGACCGTCACCTGGCCCTTGAAGAGCTTGAGACGGGCCTCCCCGTTGACCCGGGCCTGGACGTTGTCCATGAACATCTGCAACGATTCCCGCTCCGGCGAGAACCACAATCCGTTGTAGACCATCTCGGCGTAGCGGGGCACCAGTTCGTCCCGCAGATGTTGGACCTCGCGGTCGAGCGTGATCGATTCCACGGCTCGATGAGCGTGATAGAGGATCGTTCCGCCCGGAGTCTCGTACACTCCCCGGCTCTTCATCCCGATGAAGCGATTCTCCACGATGTCGACCCGGCCCACCCCGTGGCCTCCTCCCAGCTCGTTGAGACGCATCAGCAGCTCGACGGGAGCGAGCTCCTCACCGTTGACTGCCACCGGCGTGCCCCGCTCGAAGTGGATCGTCACCCACTCCGGTTCGTCGGCGGCCCGCTCGGGATCGGTTGTCATCCGGAACATGCCGGGCGGGGGTGCCGCCCAGGGATCTTCCAACACCCCTCCCTCGTAGGAGATGTGAAGGAGGTTGGCGTCCATCGAGTAGGGATCTTCGGGGGTCACCGGCACCGGGATCCCGTGCTCCTTGGCGTACGAGATGCAATCGGCCCGTCCTCGCAGATCCCACTCTCGCCAGGGCGCGATCACCCTCAGGTCGGGACGAAGGGCGTACACCCCGAGCTCGAAGCGAATCTGGTCGTTGCCCTTGCCGGTGGCACCGTGGGCCACCGCGTCGGCCCCGGTGGCCTCGGCCGCCGCCACCATGCCGGCGGCGATGACCGGACGGGCCAGCGCCGTGCCCAACAGGTAGTAGCCCTCGTAGAGGGCATTGGCCCGAAGGGCCGGAAAGACGAAGTCCGAGACGAACTCGGCCCGTCGATCGTCGACGATGGCCTCGATCGCTCCGGTCTCCAATGCCTTGGACCTGGCCTCGGCCGCTTCCTCTCCCTGGCCCACGTCGGCCGTGTACGCCACCACTTCGGCCCCGTACTCTTCGATGATCCACCTGAGAATCACCGAGGTGTCGAGCCCTCCCGAGTAGGCGAGCACCACCCGGTCGACCCCGTTCCGACCCATCACAGGATCCCCTTGCCCCGGGCCCAATCATCGAGCAAGGCGAAAGCCTCCTCTTCCGAATAGGGACCGTGGTCGATTCGATGCTCGAGGAGCAGATCCATCGCCTCCCCAACCAGCGGGCCCGGCTGCAGGCCGAGGCGGTTCATGACCTGGTGGCCGTCGATGGGGGGGCGGAGCCGGTCGAGTTCCTCTTTCTTGGATAGCGCCTCGATCCACTCCTCCAGTTCGTCGATGCGGCGTGAGATCTGGCGGGCCCTCTTCTCATTGGCGGTCGTCACATCGCAGCGCACCAGCGTGTTCAGCGATTCGAGCAAGTGGCCGGCATCCCGCACGTAGCGTCGGACCGCCCGGTCGGTCCATCCCAGAACGAAGGTGTGCGGACGCAGGTGGAGATAGACCAGGCGGGACACGTCGTCCACGACCCGCTTGGGGTATCGCAGCTCACGTAATCGGGCCTTGGCCAGGCGGGCCCCCACCACCTCGTGATGATGAAAAGTGACCCGGCCCTCGGCGAATTCACGAGTCTGGGGTTTGCCGATGTCGTGCAGCAACGCCGCCAACCGGATCTCGAGCCGAGGCGGGCACTTCTCGACGACGGCGATGGAATGGGACAGTACATCCTTGTGGCGTTGATAGGGGTCGTGAGCCACCCCCAACGCGGGTAACTCGGGTAGGAAGCGCTCCGCCAACCCGCTCTCCACCAGGCCCCACAGGGCAGCGGCCACATTGTCGCCCACGATCAATCGAGACAGTTCCTCCCTGATCCGCTCGGCGCTGACGATCTCGAGTCGCTCGGCCATGCGCTTCACGGCCTCGGTGGCCGCCCCGTCTGCGGAGAATCCCAGAGTGGCCACGAAGCGGTACAACCGCAGCATCCGCAAGGGGTCGTCACCGAACGACACCTCGGGAGCAAGCGGCGTCCTCAGCACCCCGGTCGCCAGGTCATTCAGCCCACCGTGAGGATCCACCATTTCCGGTTCGGGAAGTCGCAATGCGATGGCGTTGACGGTGAAATCACGCCGGGACAGATCGGTCTCGATGTCCTCGGAGAATTCGACGGTCGGCTTACGGGTCTCATTGCGGTAGACCTCGCGGCGGAAAGTCGTGATTTCGTGCACGTCACCCTGCTTGACCACACCGACCGTGCCGAATTCTTGGCCGGTGACCACCACATCGTCGGCCCAACCGGCCACCACAGCCCTGATCTGGTCGGGGCGGGCATCGGTGGCGAAGTCGAGGTCGGAGTGCTCTTCCCCCAACAGGAGGTCGCGCACGCTACCGCCCACCAGGTACAGCCGATAACCGGCTCCGTCGAAGAGCTCGCCCAGGGTCGCGGCGGGCGCGCCGGGACGCAGCAGCCGATCCAAACGAGGGGGAATCATGGCGCCAGCTTACCGAGGGGTCGCGAGCCCTCTGTGGGCGGTCAGGCCGTCTGCAGTCCCAGGTTCTGGATCTTGAGCTTGAAGTCGGCCGGATTGGAAGAGTGGCTGATGGCGTCCTGGAATGTGATGACGCCATTCTGATAGAGGTGCAACAACGCCTGGTCGAACGTTTGCATCCCGTAGAACTCGCCGTCTTCGATCACGTCGTTCAGCGTGTGGGTCTTGCTGGGATCGGTGATGCGGTCGCACGCCCGCTCGGTATTCACCAGGACTTCGACCGCCGGGATCCGGCCCTTTCCATCGGAGCGCTGCAGCAGTCGCTGGCTGATGATGCCACGCAAGCTGCCGGCCAGCATCAGTCTGATCTGCTTCTGCTGGTGGGCCGGGAAGAAGTCGATGATGCGGTTGATGGTCTCGGTGGCGTCGATGGTGTGCAGGGTCGATAGCACGAGGTGGCCGGTCTCGGCAGCCTTGAGGGCAGCGTCGACGGTTTCGGCGTCGCGCATCTCGCCGATCTGGATGACATCGGGGTCCTGGCGGAGGATGCGCCGCAGGGCCTCTGAGGACGAGTCGGTGGCGATACCGACCTGGCGCTGGCTGACGATCGAGAGCTTGTCGGGATGAAGGACCTCGATGGGGTCTTCCAAGGTGATGATGTTCACGCGCCGGGTGGTGTTGATGTAGTCGATGACCGCCGCCTGAGTCGTGCTCTTTCCTGAGCCGGTCGGCCCGGTCACCAGGATCAAACCGCGCGTCTCCTCGGCCAGCCGCTCGAGGACCGAGGGCAGACCCAGCTCGTCGAAGTTCTTGCTCGCCGGAGAGACTGCCCGAATGGCGACCGAGACTGAGCCGCGCTGACGGTATACGTTCACCCGGAAACGGCCCAGGTCTTGTCGACCGAAAGCGAAGTCGGCCTCCATGGTCTCGGCAAAGCGCTCCTTGAGGTGCTCGGGCAGCAGCTCCCCGGCATAGCGCTCCGTGTCGTCAGCCCGCAGCTTGGGCAGGTTGGACAGGTGCAGCCCTCCATCGATGCGGTAAACCGGCGGCGATCCGACCTTGAGATGGAGGTCGGAACCCTGCACGGCCATGAGCTTGGTCAGCAACTCGTCGAGGGTGGGCACATCGTTGGACACCGGTTCTCCTGATTGCTGCGAATCGGAGGTGGTATCGGCCCCGGCGCGCCGGTGCTTTATTGGTTCCCGATGAGGCCAAAGCGGCGAACGGTCTCGTCGACGAGCTCGAGCATCCCCCAAGCCGCTTGCGGGGATTCCCCCTCCGGAGGACCCGGTTCCCGGCCGGCGACACCGGCCACCGTGGCCGCCACCGACGCCGTGATCGCATCGAGATCGTAGCCGCCCTCGAGAAAGAAGATGAGGCGCCCGCCGGGCACCGATGAGGCGATGGCGGCCGCCATGGCGCCGTAGTCGCTCGCCTGGAGCCGGATGAACGCCAAGGGATCGGCAGCATGGGCGTCGTAGCCGGCGCTGACCAAGAGCCAGTCGGGCCCAAAACTCTGCAGGGCCGGGACCACAAAGCGGTCCATTGCCGCCCGGTAGACGTCCCCGCAGGCCCTGGCCGGCATGGGGATATTGACAACGGTCCCGGTCGCCGGGCCGCTTCCCGCCTCTTCGATCCAGCCCGTGCCCGGATAGAACGGAAACTCGTGGAGGGAGATGTAGAGGACATCGGGTTCCTCGTAGAACATTTCCTGGGTTCCGTTCCCGTGATGAACATCCCAATCGACGATGGCCACCCGCCGACCCTGAGACCGCAGCCGGGCCGCCGCTACCGCAACGTTGTTGAAGAGGCAGAACCCCATGGCCCGGGCAGCTAGGGCATGATGGCCCGGGGGCCGCACCATCGCGAAGCCGACATCGCCCTTGCCATTTCCGAGGTCGTCGATCGCCGCAATCCCGGCGCCGGCGGCCCGCAGTGCCGCCTCCCAAGAATGGGGGCCGGCACGGGTGTCGGCGTCGAGTGAGCCTCCGCCGGCCACACAGAAACCGTGGATGGACTCGATGTACTCGGGGTCGTGTACGGCCGCCAGATCCTCGGCGCCGGCCCGGGGAGCGACCCGCCAGTCCACGTCGACATCCGCCTCCAGCAACCCAGCCCGCGCCGCTGCGAGCCGGGCAGGACGTTCCGGATGACCCTTACCGGAGTCGTGTCGCTCGAAGGCGGGGTGGTCGTAGGCCAGCAGACGCATGCCACCACTCTCGCAGGCGGCTGGGGCTGATGCAGGTGCGAGTACTCTGGCGCCCATGACACCGGCCGAGGTCGCCGGCCCCTTCCCCCGAGCCCAACGGGTTCGTATGTTTCCCTCGGACCGCTGGCCGGCCCGGGTCGTCCTACGACGAGGTTGGGCACGCGCCGAGGCTCGTCCCTGGAACGACCTCCACAGCGACGCTCACCTGCGGGTCGAGCGGGGAAATGCGGGTTTCACCGCCGGCTGTGCGCTCGCGTTGCTCGACGCCGGGGCACCTTCGGTGATCAGTCCGCCGCTCACCAGAGCCGCCCAGGGCACGTGGACCCGGGCCGGGTTCGAGCACTACCTGGATCTGGCTCTGTTGCGCCTCGAGCTCGAGAGGCCCATCGGCGCTCCCGATCACCTGGTGGCAGTACTCTCCGCCGATGACCTCGACGACGTGGTCGCCGTCGATGCCGCCGCCTTCGACAGATTCTGGCGGCTCGACCGTACCGGTATGAGAGAGGCCATCGAGGCAACGGCTTCGGCCGACCTCTTGGCCGTTCGGGACGGAGAGGGCAAGATCGCCGGATTCGCCATCGTCGGCTACGGCCACGCCCTGTCCTATCTGCAGCGCATGGCCGTCGCTCCCCGCCACCAGCGCCAAGGCTTGGGTCGATCCCTGGTGCGGACCAGTGCCCGACGGGCGCGGCGACGGGGGGCGCGGGGCATGCTGCTCAATACGCAGAGGGACAACGAGCCGGCCCTGCGACTGTACGAGACGGAAGGCTGCGTCATCCTTCCTGAACAGCTATCCGTCTTGCGTCGGCAAGAAGCCGCCCCGGTAGCCTGACGGTGCTGAGCGGAGAACGGAGGCTCCGTGCCGGCAGCCCTCCCCAAGCGGTTCCGCCCCGAGGTGCGCCTCGGCCGAGACGGCGACACTGAAGCCTGGCTGGCCACAGACACCGCACTCGACCGCCCGGTCTTGGTGCGTTCCCTGGGTCCGGAGACCAACCCACAGCGGCGACAGCGCTTCGTGGAAGCGGTCCGCAATGTCGCCGGCGTCGGCCACGTGCATCTCGCCGCGGTGTACGCCGTGGGTGCCTCCGACCAGGGTGCCTACGCGGTCACCGAGTGGGCCGGAGGAGTAACGATCGGCGATCGGCTGCGCGCCGGAGAAACGATCCCGGTCGAGGACTTCCTGCCCAACGCAGCCGGTCTGGCCGACGCTCTGGCAGCCGTGCATGCGCACGGTTTGACGCACGGGGCGCTGGGCCCCGACACCATCCTCTTCTCGGCGGCACACCCGGCCAAGCTCGCCGAGTTCGGTCGCAAAGGAAACGGCACCCCGAAGGAAGACACCACCGCGCTGGCGGAGACCTTGGCTATGGGCCTAGCCGGCGGGCCCGTCGAGCTGCCGCTCTCCCAGGTCGTCGAGGGCCTGCCGGCTGCAGTGGACACGGCCCTAACCAGGGCGCGGCGCGGCTCGTTGGACGCAGCCGGGTTGGCTGCGGCCTTGCGAGCAGCACCCTCGATCAAGAGCCGCCCGCGCTCTCCGGCGTGGACATGGCGCTGGGTGATACCGGCCGCCCTTCTCCTGGCGGCGGCTCTCGGAGTCGTTGCACTTGGGTTCGCCCTCGAAGTCCGCTCCGACTCCCTTTTCCTCTTCCCGGCCCGGCCGGTGGCGCCGCCCTCGACGGCGGCAGCGCCCACCACCGGCGAGGCCCCGCCGACCACCTCACCGGGTGGGACGCCGTCGGTGCCGCTGACAATCAGCGAGACCGACACTTACGATCCCTTCGGAGACGGGACCGAGCGCGATGGGGACAGCGTCCTGGCGTCGGACGGAGATGTCGAATCGGCCTGGCGAACCGAGCGATACTTCGATCCCCTCCGTCTCCTCAAGCCCGGGGTCGGACTCACTTTCTCGGTAGAGGGCAGCCCGCGTTTCGTTGAGGTGGTGGGCTCCAACGATCTCCGCTTCGAGATCCTCTGGGCCGAGCAGCGTCCTGAAGACTTCTCCGGCTGGCGTTCACTCGGAGCGGCGGCGATATCTGGGGGTCGATCCCGCTTCGAGCTACCCACCGGATTGGAAGGGGTATGGCTGTTGTGGCTCACCGACCTACCGGCTCAGGAGAACGGCGAGTTCTTCTTCGGCTTCGTCAATGAAGTACGGTTCCTGTCGTGACCGATCGGGCCGGAGCCGACCTCGACCTCGTTCAGCGCTACCTCGCCGGAGACGTCTCCGCCTTTGAAGAACTCATGCGGGCCCATGAGGACCGGGTATTCGGCATCTGTCTGCGAATGCTCAGAGATAGAGAGGCGGCGCTCGATGCCACTCAGGACACGTTCATCACGGTATTTCGCAAGGCCGACCGCTTCGCCGGTAGGGCAGCATTCAGCACGTGGCTCTATCGCGTGGCCGTCAACACCTGCTACGACACACTGCGACGCAGCAAGCGACGCCGCACCGAACCCCTGGGAGATCATCACGATCCCGTGGATCACTCCTTGGCCGACGGCTTTGCTGCCGTCGAAGTACGGCCCGACCTCGAGTCGGCCCTTGCCGAGCTCCCCGTCGAATTCCGAGCGGCGGTGATCATCGTGGACCTCGAGGGGATGTCCCTCCAGACGGCTTCCGAGCTTCTGGGGGTCCCCGTGGGAACGGTGAAGTCGCGGGTGTTCCGAGGCAGGCGATTGCTGGCCGAGGCGCTCGGGAACCTTTCGCAGGGGGCCCGACCTCCAACCGATGAGGAACAGCATGCATGACCATGACCTAGAGGTGATTGCGGCCGTTGCCGAAGGCACGCTCGACGCGGAGTCAGCCCGGTCTGCCGAGACAAGAATCAACGCCTGTGATGAGTGCCGCACCGAGCTGCAGGCGCAGCGGACCGCCCTGGCCACCTTGCGGGCGGCCGCCCCTCCCGGCCTGAGCGAAATGGAATCGGCTCGCCTCCGTCGTGCGGTCCGGGCGGCCGTTGGGTTGGAAGAGCAGCCTTCTCGGTCGCAACGCAAGCTGGTCCCCTGGGCGGGCTTGGCCGCCGCCGCCGCCGCCCTGATCGCTCTCGTCATCGCCGGCCCGCTCCTCGGACTCCTCTCCACCGGAGGTGGAGAGGAAATCGCCGAACTGGCGGTGACCAGCACCCAGCCCGAGCGGGCCGAGGCCGCCCAGGAACCCGCTGAGGCACCGGTCGCGCCCGAATCCCCCGCCACGACGACCCCCGGGGCCCGGCCGGCGGCTCCCCCAGCTCCGGCCGAGACCGGAGATGGGTTTGCCGAGGAGCTGGAAAGTGCCGCCGACCAGGCCGCTGTCGCCGAGGAGGTCCCCGCTGCGCCGAGCCTGCAACTCGGAGAACTACAAGTCGGCGATCTCGACGAGCTGCGCCAGGTGTTTGCAGCCCCGGGAGACGGGGTCACGTTCTACCGATCACTCACCGAGGAGGAGCGCCTCGCCCTGGAGCGCCTCGCTCCCGACGCCGCTGTGGCGACCCCCGAACCCGATCTTGCCGACCGGGCCGACTGCACCACAGTGATCCCCGATTTGGTGCCCGATGCCACGATGATCGTTGTCGCCGCCGAAGCCACGGTGGATGGCCGAAACGCAGTTCTCATAGCCGTTTTCGAAGAAACGGCACCGCCGATCCTCTTCGCCCTCGATATCGAAACGTGCGAAGTCATCGCTGCGGCCGGCGAGTGATCCCGGATACCTGACTAGGCTCCCGTTCCGTGGAAGAGCCGGCCGGCAAGGACGATTTCCCTAGCAAGATCGCCGAAGGGCTGGAGACGCTCGCTCTCAGAATCCGCGGGGTCACGGTGGACAAGGCCGAGACTGCGGCCAAGTGGGCGGCGCTCGGCCTCGCCCTCTTCGTCCTCGGCCTCCTGGCCCTCACTCTCCTCTTGGTCGGATTGCTCCGCATCCTCGGTGAGGCGCTGGGTACCGAGGTGGCCTACGCCATCCTGGGGGGATTGTTTCTGGTGGCGGCGCTGTTGCTATGGAGCCAGCGAAGGCCCAAGGAAACAGATACAGACAGTGCGCGAGAACCGTGAGTGAGAACGTCCTGATCATCGGATCCGGTCCGGCCGGTCTCACCGCCGCCATCTATGCGGCCCGCGGCAATCTCGACCCGCTGATGATCGAGGGTTCGCAGGCCGGCGGCCAGCTCATGTTGACCACCGAGGTGGAAAACTACCCGGGATTCCCGGACGGCATCCTGGGGCCCGACCTCATGGATCGCTTCCGCAAGCAGGCGGAGCGGTTCGGCACCAGGATCGTCACCGCCGATGTGACCAAGGTCGACCTCTCGACGCGCCCGTTCCGGGTCTGGGTCGGGGCCGACGAGTACCAATCCCGAGCCGTGATCATCTCGACCGGCGCCTCGGCACGCTGGCTGGGAGTGCCCGGGGAGGACCGCCTTCGTGGCTTCGGGGTCTCCTCCTGCGCTACCTGTGATGGGTTCTTCTTCCGGGACAAGGAGCTCGTCGTCGTAGGCGGCGGGGACTCCGCAATGGAAGAAGCCACTTTTCTCACCAAGTTTGCCTCCAAGGTCACGATCATCCACCGCCGCGACGCCTTTCGAGCCTCGAAGATCATGGCGGAACGGGCCCTGGCCAATCCGAAGATCCAGGTCATGTGGAACACGGTGGTGACCGAGGTCCTGGGCGAGAAGGAGGTCGTCGGGGTGCGCCTCAGGAATACCGCCACCGGGAAGGAAACCGACTTCGCTACCGACGGAATGTTCGTCGCCATCGGGCACATTCCCAACACCGAGCTGTTCGACGGCCAGCTCGATCTGAACGACAAGGGCTACATCGTCACCGAAGGCACCACCACCTCCTCCGTTCCCGGCGTGTTCGCTGCCGGTGACGTCGTCGACTTCGTGTACCGTCAAGCCATCACCGCAGCCGGCTCGGGTTGTGCCGCCGCCATGGACGCCGAGCGGTGGCTGGAATCTCTGGAATGAGCATCGCCGCGGCGAGGTTGGGTAGCGAGAAATAGGACTCAGAGGAGGTGCAGGCCGCACGGCCACTGATATGGCTGAAAACATCACCACCGTCACCGACGCCGATTTCACAGAGGCCGTCTCCGGCGACAAGCCGGTGCTCGTGGACTTCTGGGCGGAGTGGTGCGGTCCCTGTCGCATGATCGCTCCAGTGCTCGAGCAAGTCGCCGCCGAGCACGGCGACCGGTTGACCATCGCCAAGCTCAACGTCGACGACAATCCCCAGACGGCAATGGACCACGACGTCATGAGCATCCCGACGCTCATACTCTTCCAAGACGGTGTTGAGAAGAAGCGCATCGTCGGCGCCCGCCCCAAGGAAGCCCTTCTGAGCGACCTGGCCGAATTCATCTCGTAGCCGGGCCCCGCCGGCGGCGCGATCTGGCACGATGGGTCCGTGAGGATCTATCAACGGAACGATTCCGGCGAAGCAGTACGGGACATCCAAACCCGCCTCGGCGCCCTCGGCTTCCCGCCCTCCGCCGATCCCGAAGGGGACTACGGCAAAGCCACGGAAGAGGCCGTCAAGGCCTTTCAGCAGTCCCGCGGGCTGGCAGTCGACGGCCTCGTAGGTCCCGAAACCTGGCGTACGCTCGTCGAGGCCGGCTACGGCCTCGGTGATCGCTTGGTGTACCACCGCCGTCCCATGCTGCGCGGCGACGATGTCGCTGAACTACAGCGGCGGCTCAACTCGTTGGGCTTCGACTGCGGAAAGCCCGATGGCATCTTCGGGCCCGACACCCTGCGAGGCCTCCTGGAGTTCCAACGAAATCGTCGTATGGCAGAAGATGGAATATGTGGTTCGGCGGTCATCGGAGAACTGGATCTGATGGCGCGAGCTACCAGCAAGCACGGCCGGGATGAGGTGCGCGAACGCCAGTGGTTGCGGGGGCTCCCGCCCACCATCGCCGGACAGCGATTCATGCTGGATCCCTGGTGCCGCGATGAAGTGGAGGCCACGATCTCGTGGCGGG
>CAYFYE010000075.1:5049-12459 GCA_964347285.1 uncultured Acidimicrobiia bacterium | reverse complement strand
CCCAGAGTTTGGGTTCTGTTCGGAGCATTGCCGCAAGACGTTTCAGGCCGATCCGGCCCAATTCCTCGAGGGCGCCGAATCCGGTGACGTCGGTAGTGATTCCGAGGAAGCTGCAGAGGAGGACGCCGAGGCGGACCACGCCGCGCCCGCCGCATCCGCTTCGGGTGAGGTGGCGACGGTGGTGGCGACGGGATCCTCTCGGCCTGGGGCCCGCTCCTCATGCTCCCCGCAATGGCTGCCGCCTTCCTGTTTCTCGCCGCTACGACCCTGCGCGAGGAGGTGGGGACCGGGTCGAGGCGCCTCAGCGGGTAGCCGCCGGCCCGGCTCCTTTCCGCCCTCTGGAATCGGGCGGTTGAGTTCCCAGTGCACTCGAGGACCCGACGGGTTGGAAGGTTGGGAGCGGCTTACAGTCGAGGTATGAGGATGCGCGAGTCGTGACAGCGAGGGGCCTCGACTGGCCCGGCGGCTTGCCGAAGCTGGTGGTTCTCTCCCCCACCGACGTCTACGCCGCTTGTGCAACCCGCCCGTCGGGCCTCACACCGGAAGAGGCGGCCGAACGGCTCATCGAGTACGGACCGAACTCCCTCCCGTCGGCCTCGCGCCGTTCGCCGCTGCTGCGCTACGGCGCCAACTTCGTGCACGTGATGGCCGTGCTGCTGTGGATCGGCGGTGGGATCGGCTTCGCTGCGCAATTGCCGGAACTGGGTGTAGCGATATGGATCGTCAACCTCATCAACGGCCTCTTCAGCTCATGGCAGGAGTACAAGGCAGACAAGGCCACGGAGGCTCTCCGTAGCCTGTTGCCCCGCTCCGCCACCGTTCTCCGAGGTGGCGAGCCGACCCGGATCGATGCCGAGGCTCTGGTTCCCGGCGACGTCGTTCTGCTCGAGGAGGGGGACCGGGTATCGGCCGATGGCCGGCTGGTCGATCACGTCTCGCTCCGAGTCGATCAGTCCACCTTGACGGGTGAATCGCGACCAGTGCGGAAGGCGTCCGAGGCCTGCGATATCGCAGACCGCGCGCGCACCGAATTGCCCAACCTCGTGTTCGCGGGGACCAGCGTCGCCACCGGCAGGGGCCGGGCCATCGTCACCGCCACCGGGCAGGCGACCGAGTTTGGCCGGGTTGCGACCCTCACCGGGACGATGGCGGAGGGATTGAGCCCCCTCCAGATCGAGATGAAACGGCTCAGCTACACGGTGAGCGTCGTCGCGGTGGCGGTCGGGGTCGCCTTCTTCGCGCTCGCCCTCTCTCTCGGCGACCTCTCGCTCAGCCGGGGCTTCATCTTCACCCTGGGAATGATCGTCGCGTTCATCCCCGAGGGGCTCCTGCCCACGGTCTCACTGGCCCTCGCCATGGGCACCCAGCGGATGGCACGCCGCCGTGCCCTGGTCAAACGCCTGTCTGCGGTCGAGACCCTGGGAGCAGCCACGGTGATCTGCACCGACAAGACCGGAACCCTCACCCAGAATGAGATGACGGTGCGACGCCTGGCGGTGCCGAAAGGGGAACACTCCGTGGACGGCGTCGGGTACGAGCCGGCCGGCACCATCCGTCCCGAACCCGATGCCGCGGTAGTGGATCTCCTCACGACCGCGGCTCTCGCCTGCAACGCTCGCCTGCTCGAACCGAACGGGGAGCGCGTCCGGTGGTCGATCGTCGGCGACCCCACGGAAGGTGCCATCCTGGTAGCTGCCCGGAAAGCCGGGATCGACCTGAGCGGGCTCCAGGACACGTGTCCTCGCGTCGCCGAGCTTCCGTTCGACTCGGGTCGCAAGCGGATGAGCAGCGTCAACCTCGTCGACGGGAACCCGATGCTGTCCGTGAAAGGTGCCCCCGCCGAGTTGCTGTCCCGTAGCTCGCTGGTCGACACCCCGGGCTCGATCGGTCAAGCGGTGAGTGCGCATTTGGCGCAGGCCATCGAACACTATGCCCGTGACGGCTTGCGGGTGCTCGGAGTGGCCCGGCGCCACCTCCCTTCCGATTGGGCCGCATCCGCCGGCGGTGATTTCGACGCTGACGCCTTGGAGCAACAGCTCGAGTTCCTCGGATTGCTGGCGATGGAGGATCCCCCGAGATCCGAGGTAGCAGACGCAGTCGCCCGCTGTAGAAGCGGCGGAATTCGCATCGTCATGATCACCGGCGACTACGGGCTCACTGCGGCCACGGTCGGGCGCCGGGTGGGGATCGTCTCCGAAGAGGTGCGAATCATCAACGGTCCCGAGCTCGACATGCTCGACGACGACCAGCTGGAGGCGGCGCTCGAGAGAGAAGTCCTGTTCGCCCGGGCGACACCCGATCAGAAGCTTCGGGTAGTGACGGCATTGCAGCGCCTCGCGCATGTGGTGGCGGTGACGGGGGATGGGGTCAACGACGCACCTGCGCTGAAACGGGCGGACATCGGCGTCGCCATGGGGATCGCCGGAACCGATGTCGCCAAGGAAGCAGCCGACGTGGTTCTGCTCGACGACAACTTCGCCACGATCGTCGCCGCCGTAGAGGAAGGGCGGGCGGTCTACGCCAACATCCGCAAGTTCACCACCTACATTCTCACGTCGAACACGCCGGAGGCGGTCCCTTTCATGTTCTTCGCACTTTCCGGGGGAAGGATCCCCCTCGCCCTCGACGTGATGCACATCCTGGCCATCGACCTCGGAACCGACCTCGCCCCAGCCCTGGCGCTGGGCGCCGAACCGGTGGAACCTGGCATCATGAACCAGCCTCCCCGCCGCCTTTCGGATCACGTGATTGATCGCCGGGTGCTGCGCCGGGCATACCTGTGGCTCGGCCCACTCCAGGCGGCGGCGGTGATGACCGCGTTCTTCGGCGCCTACCGCCTCGCCGGCTACACCGGTTGGCTTGGTCTACCCTCCGAGGGGTCTGTCTACCTGTCGGCTACCGGGATGGCGTTGGCCATGGTGGTTGCCACCCAGATCGGAAACCTCTTCGCGCAACGGTCGCGCGACATCTCGCTCTTGCGGATCGGTCTGAGTGGAAACCGGCTCCTGTGGTGGGGGATCCTCACCGAGATCGTGGTCATCGTGTTGATCATCTACGTGCCACCGCTGCAATCCATCATCGGGACGGCGCCGTTTTCCGCCATCGGATGGCTGTGGCTGTTGCTCGGGATTCCTTTGTTGCCGCTCGCCGATGAGGGCCGCAAGGCGGTGGAGCGGCGGCGTCGCAAACCTGGGAGGAAATGATGCGGATCATCGTCACGGGCTGTGGTCGGGTAGGAGCGGGGCTGGCCCAGAGGCTGGCCCTGGATGGACACCAACTGGCGGTCATCGACTCCGACCCCGCAGCGTTCGAACGCCTTCCGACGGGATTCCCCGGCAAGAGACTGGTTGGAGTGGGCTTCGACCATTCGGTGCTCATATCGGCTGGAATCGACGCTGCGGATGCCCTGGCAGCCGTGATGGGAAGTGACGAGGCCAATGCGGTCGTGGCCCGCCTCGCTTCGATTCGCTTCCGGGTACCCCGCGTGGTCGCCCGGATCTACGATCCGAGGGAGGCCGATCTCTACAGACGGCTCGGCACCATCACCATCTCGCCGGTCACCTGGGGTGTCGAACGGCTCGCCGAGCTTCTCGTCGCCAAGGAGACGTCGACTGTGTTCAGCCTGGGTGGCGGCCAGGTCGATCTCACCCAGGTCACCGTGCCTCCGGCACTGGAGGGCCGTCGATGTCGCGAACTGGAGGTACCCGGGGAGATCGAGGTCAGTGTCATCACCCGAGGCACCCGCACCTTCATCCCCGACAGCAACGCTCGGCTCGAGGCTGGGGACATCGCGTATCTGGTAGTTGCCGCCGGCGCGGCCGATCGGCTCGAGCAGCTACTCGGCACAGGGTGAGGAGGAGCAGATGGCACTCTCGGTCCTGATCGTGGGAGGGGGTGCGGTGGGAGCACATCTGGCCGCCTATCTCACAGAGGCCGGCCACCGAGTGCGAGTGATCGAGAGCGATCCACGACATGCCGACGATCTCGAGAGCCGGTTCGGCGGCGACCTCGTGGTGCGCGGTTCGGGAACCGACGCTCACGTCCTGGAGCGAGCCGGTATCCGTAACGCCAACGCCCTCGCCGCCGTCACTGGAGCGGATGAGACCAACATCGTGGTGTCATCGCTGGCGCGCTTCGAGTTCGGCGTCCCCAGGGTCATCGCCCGCATCGTCGACCCACGCAACGCCTGGATATTCCGTCCCGACATGGGTGTGGACGCCGCCCTCAACCAGGGCGATCTGCTCGCTCACCTCGTGGCAGAAGAGATTTCGCTCGGGGAGATGACGACGCTCCTCAAGTTGCGGCGCGGCCAGTACTCGCTCGTCGAGGAGACCGTGGCACCTACTGCTGCAGCCGTTGGTCGGCGCCTCGCCGACCTGGACATACCGGAGAAGTGTGTGATCGTCGCCGTCATCCGTGGTAGCGAGCTCATCATCGGCCATGATCAAACCCGCCTCGCAGCGGGTGACGAGGTACTGGCGGTCGTCCACAGCGATCACCTCGCCCACCTGGCAGCCCTACTCGGAGAGAGCCCCACGGAGTGACGCCGACGAGGAACGCCGACCGCGGCCCCTACCACCCGGTGATGATGGTGCCGGTGGTGAGCGCCAGCCCCGTGGCCCGTTGAAGCGAGGCCGGTTCAGGAAGACGAAGGGGGCCCCGACCAGCCCCGTCGCGTGATGGGCGATGACGATGACGGCGAGCACGATCAGCGCAGTGACCAAACCCTCGAGGAATGGGCGACCAGCGCTGCGATACACCTCGCGATGATGGCCCCGATGAGGGCGATGAAACCGGCGACGAAGCTGAGAGCGGCGATCGGCAGCACAGGCGGCACACCAGACAGCGGCAGCGTCAAACCGGTCACGATGCCGTAGACAACCCCGTAGAAGGCAACTCCGGCCAGGTACCTGCTCAGCGTGCTTCGAATCCTCTCCACAGCTCGACCACCGGCCCGGCAGGGTCTCCGACCAACAGGGTCCCCCTCGGTGTTCTGGTCGCAGCGCTCACCCGGCTCGGCATCGCCTCCGGGTCGGCGCCGTCCTCACCTTCCGACTGGTCACCTTCTGGCTGCCACTCCTGTCGTGGGTGGGTACTGCGGAGGGGATGTAAGAATGGCCAGTCATGAGCGGCAGCGCCGAAACGGAGATCGAGTCCAATCCCCAGCTATTGATCAAGGTTCGTGTCAGGGGCTTTCGAACCCTGGAAGATGCCTCCTTTCGGCCCGGGCCGGTGACCGCCCTTGTCGGTGAACCGGGCACCGGGAAGTCGAACCTCCTCGCCGCGATCAGAGCCGCCCTCGACCCGAACGCCGCTCCTCTCACACCAGAGGATGTCGCCAAGACCGGCAACAGTCAGATCCGGATCGATCTCGAGACCGGAGGCGGCGCCAGATGCACCCTCGAAGGTAAACCCCCATCAACGTCCTTGGCCAAACATGGCGAGCTGCCGCCCGTCCACTACCTGCCCGCCCATCTCCGCGCCACGCACATCCTGGACGGCGGCACCTCGAACCCACCGGAGCCCATGGAGGCGGGGAGGCCCCTCGACCAGACCGGCGAAGTCGAGACCGTAGAAAGCTCGGAGCATCCGCCGGGATCAACCGAAGCAGCACACGAATTGGTCGCCGCCATCAATGCCTGGGTAGAGACGGGACGGACCGGAACGGTGGTGATCATCGAAGAACCCGAGCTCTTCCTCCCGCCACAGACCCAACGATTCCTTTACCGGCTGTTCCGAAGTCTCTCCGCCGCAGGCAACCAGATCTTCTACTCCACCCACTCACCCTTGTTCCTCAACGTGACCCGGCTTGACGAGCTGGTCCTCACCGAACACGACCCGGCGGTAGGCACCCGGCTCCTCCAGCCCGAGCCGCTCCCCGCCGATGAAGAATTCCGCGCCTACTCCGAGTTCGACGCCGCCCGCAGCGAACTGTTCCTGGCCCGGGCCGCCATCCTCGTCGAAGGGCAGACAGAACGACTCGCCCTCCCCTTCGTCTTCCGCGCCCTCGGATACGACCCCGACCAGGAGCGGATCTCCATCATCGAATGCGGTGGGAAACCCAACCTCCCCCTCATCGCCCGGGTCGCAGCGGCAGTAGGAGTCCCATTCATCGCCGTACACGACCGAGACGCCCCATTGAACAAGAAGCCCAACCAGGCCGAACAACGGCTCAACCAGCTCATCGGCCAGATCGCCGGCAACCATCGTGTCGAGCTGACCCCCGACTTCGAAGGCGTTGCCGGCCTCAAAGGACACACCCACAAACCCGCACGGGCCTGGCGCAGCTTCGCCAACCTGGGAGCCGAAGACATGCCCGAACCCCTGGTCCGCATCGCCACCATGGCGCTGACCCTGGCCCGCCGCTAGGCCATCACTACTGGCCTACCCGGGTTTCTGGCTGCTGCCGAGAGCCCGCCCCTCCTGAAGGAGGCGCCCATCACAAGGAGCGGCTCCCCACCGACGATCTGTTCAGGCGAAATGGAGAGCCGGTGCTGGCGCTGATCACCTGCGGTGGCTCGTTTGACCGGGCTACGAGGAGCTACACCGAGAACGTGGTGGTCTACGCCCGGCCCTTCGATTCCTGGAAACGGCCTGCCTCGGCCGCCGGAGCATCAGCCCCGGTACCGGCTGATTGCCGCCGCCATGTCTTGGGCGCTTACCGTCAAGGCCGAGGCGTCGCGACGCAGGGCGTTCAAGGCCGCTTCCCGCAGCGCCCCGGCCAGGTCGATGGTTTCACACCCGCGGTTGGCGACGCGTTCCGAATCCTGAACTACGGATCGCGGAACGGCGACTTCGCGGACACTGCCGGGCTCGTACTGGCTGGTGGGTTGGTCCTCGAGCCCATTCATGATGACACCGGCCTCACCCTGGTGACCAAGGCGGATACGGATGGGGACGGGATCTTTGACGAGGTCGACGATCAACCTGGAACCATCTCCGATGACTTCGGCGACGAGAGTTCGGATGGCACGACCTACGGGAAAATACTCGATCGCGGAGATCAGAGCCTCGCAATCTCCGATGTCCCGAATCCAGAAGGCGTTCGGATCCGCGCCTACGGATCGGGGGGGCCTGATCCCGCTCTCATTGAGACGTGCGGCGGCGCAGCCCAGCTCGCAATCGATGCCGGCGATGATGTGGTTGCCGCGTGTGGCTCCGTGTCGCTGTACATCGGCACCGTAGAGGTTATCTTCCTGGGGGCGGACGAGACCTTAGCAACCGGCACAATTCCCGAAGAGAATCGCGTGGTGTTCGATCCGGAAACCATGTCCTTCACGGTTCCAGATACGAACACCGCCGTGGTCGCGATCGAAATGGAGGGGATCTCGCTTAGCCTTGAACCGGGCGATGTAGCCAGGGAAATGGGCATCGATGTGATGCCCGCAAGCGAGACGAAACCGGTCAATC
>CAYFYE010000075.1:0-5035 GCA_964347285.1 uncultured Acidimicrobiia bacterium | reverse complement strand
ACCTCAATCCGATTCGGCCCCGACCGTGCGGCGACCAGTCACGATTTGGGTGATCCTGCTAACTACACCGATCACCTCGAGGACGTGAACGCCGACGGTCATCCAGACCTCGTCACGCACTTCGGCGCCACCGACACCGGTCTTGCGAGCGACGGCAAAGCGTGCGCGGAAGGTGAATGGAGGGACAGCACCAAGGTCTTCGGCTGCGACGACGTCGTCGTGATTGGTGGGTAGGTCGCTGAGCCTCCTTATTGCCAACCTGGCCGACCGGTTCCGGATGTGGCTGGCTGCTTAGCTGCTCACCTGGGACGCGTCCGGAGCCAAATCCTCTAAGACATGGCGGCCAAGGCGCTTTGCTACATCGGCGCGCCCGCTAGCTCCGAATTCGATGCCCTCGTTTTCAAGCATCTCGCGAGGCGTTTGGCTTTGAGTTGGATCAGTCCAGGCAAATCCCTCTGCAACCTTTCCGGCTGCTGTGAGGACGCGATGGGCATTCGAGCATTCCTCGCATCCGCTGATGTGCAAGCCAAGGGGTTGCGGCGCGGTGCCGATCGCCTGGGCGAGGTCTCCGTAGGTGGTCCATCGCCCCGGGGGCAGGTTGTTCAAGATGCTGTGGAGGTCACTCCAGTTTCGTTGACCCTCAGCCTGCCCGCTGAGCTCTCGCGCGATTGCGGACAGGCTGCGTCCGTCCTCGGTGCACCACCAGCGCGGCCCCGCCAGCGACCTGACGACGCCGGTCGCCTCTTCGACGATCTCGGTAGCGAAGGTCGACGGCTTGCCGACGTCACCCGTGTAAGCCCAACGCAGCGGTGTCTTGGCGTTCCCGGTCCATTCCGCTTGGCCTCGTGACGGATCGTCCTCGATCCAGGCGAGGATCTGTTCCCGCAGATCGGTCCTAATGGCGGTCGGTTCCAGATGGAGCGGCGTTCTATCTGCCGGATAGCGCGCGGGTCCGAGGGTCGTTGGAGACCCAGCCGCGCGTGATTTTGGCCAGCGGCGTCGAGAGGCCTCGACGGACCTAGTAGCTCCGGCAACTGCACGGGAGTGCGCACATCGATCGCGTTGCCAGTTGGGCGGTGATTGCGGTTCTGTTCGGCCGATCGGTCAGATCATTGGATCTGACGCAGAGGAGCGAGCCAGTCCAGAACGGGGCGCGGGTCTGGCCGAATCAGGGGCTGGATACCTGCTGTTCGGCGGTGGACATCGGGACCTATGACTCTGGTCACCAAGGGAAACCGCCGGAACCTTGTCAGCAGCGTGGTGGCGCGCTTCATGCTTCGGCATCTGACCGATGGATGCTCAGAAGAATTGGGGGTCACCGGCAGAGCTTGGGAGAGGGAGGTCCAGGATGCGACGGTATGTGGTACTTCTTGTTGTCTCGCTGATTGCGGCGCTCGTGCCGGCTTCGTTGGCTGCCGGAGCCGATCCGGGCCAGCCGACCACCAAGGCCGAGTGCAAGAACGGAGGGTGGCAAGACTTCACCAACGCGGGCTTTCGTAACCAAGGCGATTGCATCCGCTTGGTACAGACGGGAGCGTTCGTTTGTCGCGATCCGTTGGGATGCGTGAGCTACGCCGACGAGGACCCGCTCCGTCTCGCCACGGCTCTCGCGACGAGCGGCGCTGTTGCCCACTTGGGTATCGACCAGCTGCGGGGGGTGCAGATCGCTCTCGACGCCGCTGGACCGGTGCTGGGCCACGCCGTCGAACTGCGCAACGAGGATGACCTGTGCAACCCAGAAGGTGGGGAAACAGCGGCCAGTGCCATCGTGGCCGATCCGACCATCACGGCAGTCGTCGGCACCACTTGCTCGGGCGCCGCCCTCACCGCGGCCCCAATCATCTCGGATGCCGGCTTGAGCATGGTGTCGCCCTCGAACACCGCGCCATTCTTGACAGCTCCCGACACCCACACTGCTGGTTATCTGCGGGTGGCAGAAAACGATGCCGATCAAGGCGTCACCATGGCCGGGTTTGTGAGAGCCGAGGGTGCAGCCGCGTCGGCCGTCATCTGGCAATCGGACTTCGAGTACACGCAGGATCTGGGCGAAGCGTTCGTTGGGGCGTTCGAGGCGCTCGGGGGCACCAACCTGGCTTTCGAGGTGGCCGAACCGGATGGCAGCGATGTGGCCGATGTCATTGCAGCTGTCGTCGCTGCCGGAGTGCCCGATGTCTTGTACTTCCCTGTCTTTGAGCCGCTTGGCTCGGCGATCGTGACCGAAGCTCGGGCGACACCGGCGCTCGACGGAACGCAGCTTGCCTCCGCCGAGGGCCTTGCCCTCCAGGAGTTCGTGGACGGCCTCGGCGCCGACGCCGAGGGCATGCTGTTCACCGATCCGGACCCGTCGTTCACCGACACTCCCGAATATGCGGCCTTCGCCTCCGCGTACTTCGATGAGTTCGGTGAGGACCCACTGACCTTGTTCAGCGCGATGGCGTTCGACGCCACGAATCTCATCGTGAGTGGCATCAAGGGGGTAGGGATCGTTGACGGCGCCGGCACGCTACACATTGGACGCCGGGCGCTCCGAGATGCACTGTTCGCCACGACGGGATTCGAGGGCCTGACGGGAACGATCACCTGCGACCCGCTGGGAGATTGCGGGGCATATGGTTTTGCGGTACTCAGAGTCGAGGGCGGCGAGCTGGTACCTGTGCCATAGGCAGTCGGGGCAGGGTCTCGCTTGCGGATGCCAATGACGGGAGCATCCGCCTGCGGCCGATGTTCGCTCGGCGGCACTCGCCCGCGACCGATCACCGAATATGCGCCAAAACGCCCGCGCTCGCTACCCACTCGGGAACGGCACGTAGGAGTGCGCTAACGGAGTCGGAGGCGACCCGAGTGGCGGCTTGCGAGTCGTTAGCCGGCAGCAGATAGGCGCTGGTCGACCACGGTGAGGAGTGGTGCGCCGGCGGCGGCCAGCGCGCCACCGACGTTGTTGACCATGGCGACTACGCAGGCCTCGTGTTCCGGTATGTAGACCATCATCGTCTCGTAGGCCATGCTCTGGCCGAGATGGCCGTAGTGGTCGGGGTCGAAGTTGAATTCCGGGTTGAACTTGCCCACCCCGAGTCCGTAGGCGGCTGCCAGCTCCTCGCCCGGGTCGTCGGCGGGCACGAAGGTGAGCATCTCGGAGAGCGACGCGTTGCTGAGGACCTTGCCCTCGGTGAACAGCGCCGCACACCAGCCCGCCAGGTCCTCGGCAGTGGAATAGATGAGGATCGGCAGCAGGCTGAACAGCCAGTTGTGGGACCTGCCGCCGAAGTCGTCGGGGCGGCCGTCGCCGTCGAAGTCCCAGGTCCAGGGATGGGCAAACACGACGTCCGCGGGTATGGACTGGTCGAACTCGACAAAGGTCCCGTGCAGGCCGAGTGGGTCCAGCAGCCGGTTGCGGATCACCTCCGACATCGGCTTCCCGGTGACCTGTTCGACGACGTGGCGGGCCAGGCGGTAGTTGGTGTTGGAGTACTGCCAGCCCTCGCCAGGCGGGAACACCGGGTCCCCGACCAGGATGGTCAACAGGTCATCCAGGGTCCACAGCTTGTCCCACTCCACAACGTCCAATGCTTCCGGGCCCCCCACCACCCCGGGAGCCCGAAACGGTGACTTCGGATTGCGGACCCAATCGGCGATACCGCTCTGCATACCCACCAACTGGCGCAGGGTGACCTCCGCAGGGACCTGCGGGTAGCCCGTTACCCAATCACTGATCGGGTCATCCAGGCTGAAAGTGCCCTCTTCCGCCAACAGCAGCATCAGCGCCGCGGTGAAGTTCTTGGTGACGCTGCCGATGTCGAACATCATCTCGGGGCGCATGGCCTCGCCAGTGGTCGGGTCCGAGAACCCAGCTACCCCCACCCATGGCGCAAAGCCAGGCACGATCACGGCCGCCGAAACCCCTACCGACCCAGGCGCCTCCATTCCCGCGTCGAGCACAGCCTGCAGCTCAGCGCCGAAGGGCAACGGCGCCGAGGCGACTGCTTGGGTGATAGGCGGCGAAGTAGACGGCGCCGCCGTGTCACCGCACGCCGCGGCGAGCATCGCCAGACTGACGATAAGGACAAACCCACGCCGCATCGCACCCTCACTCCGAGCCGATCCGTTCGACATGTGCAGAAGGCCTGCACAAAGCGTCGAGGTTACACGGCCGAACAGCCAGGGACCGATGACCCGCTCACAACCGCAACCGGCACCGATCACCCGTTCGGGAGTGAGAACGCTCTCAACAGTTACCCGTCCGGGATCGGCACGAATGCGTGCGGGTTCTCCGAACGCTCACCGTGGCCGCTATCCGAAAGGTGCGCCCCATCTGCCGGTTCCTCAGCGGCAGCCCTTCAAGAGTCCGCCAGGCCTACCAGTTGTTCTCATCGGTGATGCAGCACGCGGTCGACGCCGGGTACGTCGCCCGTTCTCCCTGCGTGGGTGTGGAGCTTCCTCGAGCTGTCCCGAGGGAGGCGCGGTTCCTTACCGCAGAAGAGGTTCACCGTCTCGCCTCGAACATGGCGCCTCCCTACGACACGCTCGTCTACCTGCTCGCCTACTCGGGACTGCGATGGGGCGAGGCAGTGGCGCTTCGTCGTTCTGACATCAGGCTCGAGGACTCAAGAATCCGGGTCGAGCGATCGCTCGCGGAGGTCGGAGGATGTCTGCACCTTGGCCCAACCAAGACCTGGTCGCGCCGGGAAGTGGTAGTGCCTGAGTTCCTTTGCGGGCTTCTGCAGATGCATATGGACCTGCGGGCCCCCAAGCCTGACAGCCTGGTCTTCACGACCGCAGGGCGTTCCTACAGGACGTCGGTCGTGGGGGCCGGACAGCCGCTGCGTCATTCCAACTTCCGAAATCGCGTGTGGGTGCCGGCGACCGAGCCGGCTGGACTGCACGGCCTGCGCATCCACGATCTCCGCCACACCTGCGCCTCGCTCCTCATCTCGCGAGGCGCACATCCGAAGGCCGTGACACAAAGAGGCATCGATATCGGACACTCCGAGAACGGGGCGATGATATACCCCCTTCTGGTGGTGGTCTTGGGGTGACC
>CAYFYE010000074.1:0-12594 GCA_964347285.1 uncultured Acidimicrobiia bacterium | reverse complement strand
AGCTCGTCGAGGATGCAGGCCGCCACTGCCGTCGAGTGGAGGACGAAGCGGTGGGCGCGAGCGATGCCTCCGACGTCGAGCACCGAGGGCTCTGGCTCCCCATCGTCCACCTCGTAGATGCGCAGACCCGGCGGCGCGTCGGGGAAGTTGGCCACGGCGGCATCGGGGTTGCGGAACACCGCTACCTCCAAGCCGGCGGCCTCACCGAGATGGGACCGGGTGTCGCGACAACGCCGCCAGTTGCACCGCTCGGGACGGTAGCCGCCGTCGTTGGGCAGGAAAGGGAGGTACCGACCGACGCTCTGGAGGGCCCCACCCAGCGCGCCGGGCGCCATCGGCGGGTCGAGCAGCGCCGCGCCGAAGACTGCGGTCACCGCCTGATCGGGACGCCGGTCCCATCGACCGATCACTTCGGCGATGGCCACCGCCCCCTTGCTGTGGCCGACCAGGTAGACGGGCCGGCCGCTCAGGGCCACGCCCGCCAAGAATCCGTTCAAGCCGTCGGCCAGCTCGTCGATGTCGGCCTTCTCGGTGGCGATGACGTGTGAATCCTTCGATTCCACCCAGCGATAATCGAACCGGACCACCTGGTCGGACGACAAGCCCATGCCGGCAATGAGCTCCTCGAAGGTGCCGGAGGCGGCAGCGCCGTAACCGGGGACGAACACCACCAACACCTCAGGAGGCGGCTTTGGAAGGGACGCCAGCTCACGCCTCCTCCACCGGGCCCGGTCGGCAACGGCGGCAACGATTCCGGCGAGGGCGATGCCGAGACCGGCCGGTGGATCGACGGAGAGGCCGGGAGACGGCGCCGTCGGAACGAGAACGGGCGGGGGCGTCGGCTCCGGGGCCAGGCCCAGCCCGTGGCCCGGAGGAGGCAGGGTGGTGGTGGTTGCGGCGGCGGCCAGTACGAGGCCGGCGAGGGCGGGCACGGGACCAGCTTGGGCTATCTCCCGGCGGGGTTCAAGGGTCCTGCTGCTCGGGAACCGCCAGCAGACGACGGGCGGCGCCGATGTCGCGGCGGATCTGGGCCGCCAGCGCCTCGACGCTATCGAAGGTTCGCTCGTCGCGCAGCCGGCTCACGAACGAGATTCCCAGCCGCTCTCCGTACAGTTCTCTCGAGAAATCGAAGAGATGGGCCTCGACCACCTCGCCGTTCTTGCCAAAGGTCGGCCGGATCCCCACATTGGCCACACCGGCGACCTCTTCCCCACCGACCCGCACCATGACGGCATACACGCCGCGGGCCGGCACGACCACGGCACCGTCGAGGGAGAGGTTGGCAGTGGGCACACCGATCGCGACGCCGCGCCCGGCTCCCGTCACGACGATCCCCTCGACCTCGTGGTGCCGGCCTAGATCGCGGGCGGCCTGCTCGACATTGCCGGCGGCAAGAGCGGCACGGATTGTCGTCGAAGACACCGGCTCGTTATCGCCGACCAGGTCGACTTCCACGACGACGAAGCCGAGCCTCCGGCCTAGGTCGCGAAGCGCTTCGGCGTCGCCTTTCCGTCCGTGGCCAAACCGAAACCCGCCCCCGATCACCACCTCGCCGGCCTCAAGCCCGCCGTCGAGCACGTCCTCGGCGAAGGCCTCGGCTTCGAGTCGGCGTACCTCATCGTCGAAGCGCAACACCGCGGTCGTCTCGACTCCGAGCTCCTCGAAGATTCTCAGCTTTTGGGCTGTGGTGGTGAGGAGGCGGGGGATCCGCTCCGGGTCGATCACCTGCATCGGATGTGGGTCGAAAGTGAGCACGGTGAACTCGTATCCCCGAGCGTCGGCGCTGCGGCCGGCCGCCGTCAGGACGGCTCGATGGCCGCGGTGGACCCCGTCGAACACTCCGACGGCGATCACCGAGGGGCGGGTCGGTTTCGGCCAGCCGCGATGAGAGCCCTGCAGAACCCTCATCCGAGCACCACCTCGGGTAGAGCCTGCCGTCCTTCGACGCGGTAAACGGCAAGCAGCCGACCCTCGTCGTCGAGTAGACGCACCGGACCCTCGTCCGGCAGGCCGGAAGTCAGCAGCGAGGTCGCAAAGGCCGCGCCGTGGACCACTCCGTGGCGCCCGCCTTCAGGGACGGTACCCGCCGGCAGATCCACCAGGCCGTCGGACGGACGCACGAGCAAGCCACCGAGCCGGCCTGCGGCGGCAGCCCGCTCCAGCTCCTCTACGGCGTGAGCTGCTTCCACGGTGAGCGAGCCGGTACGAAGGCGTCGGAGCGCAGTCAGGTGGGCCCGGCCCCCCAGGGCGGCCGCAATGTCATCGGCGAGCACCCGCACGTACGTGCCCTTCGAGCACACGACCCGCAACACCATCTCCGGGTAATCCGATGGCGCGTATTCCTCCAACTCCAGTGAATGGATCGTTATCGGTCGCGGCGTTCGCTCGACTTCCTCGCCCCGCCGAGCCAACTCGTAGAGCCGCGTACCGGACCGCTTGAGCGCCGACACCATCGGCGGCATTTGCATGATGTCACCCCGAAAACGTTCCAAAACCGCCTCCACCTCACCCTGGGAGACCGGAAGCGGTTCCCGCTCCAGCACCGCCCCGGCGACATCGAGGGTGTCGGTGGCCACCCCCAGCTGGGCGCGAGCTCGATACTCCTTGGGAAGGTCCTGAATGAAGCGCGTCAGGCGAGTGGCCCGGCCCACACCGAGAATGAGGAGACCGGTGGCCATCGGGTCGAGGGTACCGGCATGCCCCACTTTGGATCCCCCGAGCAGGCGCCGCACTCTCGCCACAACGTCGTGTGAGGTCCAGTCCTGCGGTTTGTCGACGAGAAGGAAGCCGTCAGTCACGAAGGAGGGCCTTGACCGCGCTCACTACGTCTTCCACCGGCCCGGGATGATCGAAGCCGGAAGCGTTGTGATGGCCGCCTCCGCCCAACGCCACGGCCATCGTCCCGACATCGACCGCCCCCCGGGACCGCAGGCTGCCCTTGAGCCCGCCGGTCACCTCCTTGATCAGCAGCGCAACTTCTGCCTCACGGGCAATCCGCAGCTGATCGATGAGCGGATCGGCATCCTCATAGCTGATGCCGGCCTGCTCGAGATCGTCCCGGTAGAGCACCGACCACACCAACGAAGTTTCGCCGTCGAGAGCGGCGCGGCCCAACACTGCGGAGGCCACCGCCAGGTAGCCGTACGGAACGCGCTCGAACAGATTTTGACCCACCTCTTCCGGCCGGGCCCCCCGTTCCAGGAGGAGGGCTGCCACCCGCAGCAGCTCGGGTGAAGTCGATGAGTACTGGAAGCGTCCGGTGTCGGCGACGATGGCGGCCAGCAGCGCCGTAGCGACGCCCCGATCGATGTCCCAGCCGGTCTCTTCGAGGAGATAGAAGGCCAGCTGGCCGGAGGCTCCGGCGGAGGGATCGATCACCTGAATATCGCCGTAGCCCTCGTTGGAGGCATGATGATCGACCACGATGAGCGTCTCGGCACTCTCCACCGCCGGCCTCAGGCTGCCAAGGCGATCGGCAGAGGCCGCATCGAAGGCCACCGCCACATCGATCCCTTCGGGAAACTTCTCCGGAGGTACCAGTAGGTCGACGGGCAGGAAGCGAAACGCGTCGGGCACGACAAACGGCTCTCCGAAGGAACTGGCCGCCTCCTTGCCGGCATTGCGAGCGGCCCGGGCCAGGGCGAGGGCAGAACCGAGGGCATCGGCGTCCGGTGCCACATGTCCAACAGTGACCACCGAGCGGGCCGCGTTCAGGGCCTCAGCCGCCTCCTTCAGGTGAGACCGAATCGTCGCGTTCACCGTGTTCTCCCTCGAGCTCTTGCAGCAGTTCCTGGATCCGCAGCCCTCGTTCCATGGCGTCGTCGCGCTCGAAGCGCAGGCGGGGCAGGTACTTGAGGCGCACTTGCCGGCCTACCCGGGCCTGAATCCTCGGAGCGGCGTGTTCGAGGGCGTCGGCGGTCGCCGCTTGCTCCTCGTCCGTGCCGAGCACGGAATAGTAGACGACGGCGGCGCGCAGGTCGGGAGACGTGTCGACCCCGGTTACCGTGATGAAGCCGAGTCGGGGATCCTTGAGCAGGGTGATCTCCTCGGCCACGGTTTCCCGAAGCACCTCATTGACGCGCCGTAGGCGCTCTGGACGGCTCACTCCGGTCGCTCCATGTGGGACACCGCCACCTCCAGGACCTCTATGCCGTGGTGCCGGTGGAGGGACCTTTCCACGGATCGAAGCAGGCGTTCCAGCTGGGAGGCCTGCGGCGCTACCGCCGCTACCCCGATCGTGGTGCGCTGCCAGAGATCTTGATGATCCACCTCGGACACGGCCACCGGGAACGTGGTTGACAACATGTTGAACAGCGCCCGCATCTTCCGTCGCTTCTCTTTCAGCGAGTGCGTGTCGGGGAGCCTGATCTCTGCTCTGAGGGCCGCCGCGTACATAGTCACGACCTACGTTCTGGCGACCTCCCGAACGAGGTAGGACTCGATGACGTCGCCTTCCTTCACGTCCCGATAGTTCTCGAGGCCGATGCCGCACTCGAAACCGGCCGACACACTGGTCACGTCGTCTTTGAAGCGACGCAGCGAGGCGAGGACGCCGTGGTAGACCACAACACCGTCCCGGACCAGCCTCACCTTGGCGTTCCTCTGCATCTCGCCCTCGCTGACGTAGCACCCCGCCACCAGGCCGAAACGAGGACTGCGGAACGTGGCCCGCACCTCGGCCACCCCGACGAGCTCCTCGATGCGCTCCGGCGCCAGACGGCCCAGGAGCATCTGTTCCACCTCGTCGAGGAGTTCATAGATGACTCGATGAGTCCTCACCTCGACACCGCTTTCCTCGGCGGCCCTGCGGGCTCCCGAGTCTGGCCGCACGTTGAAGCCGAGCACCACAGCCTCGGACGCGTCGGCCAGCATGATGTCGCTCTCGGTTATGCCGCCCACGGCTCCGTGGATGACGGTGATCGTGCCGTCCGCTCGCTGGATCTTGGCAACGGCGTCTCGGATCGCCTCCAGCGAACCGTGGGCGTCGGCCTTGATGATGATGCGCAGTTCGGCCTGATCCCCGGCCCGGAATTGCTCGAGCAGCTGCTCGAGGCGGTCCTCTGCACTGGGAACGATGAGATCCCGGTTGCGCACCTCGCTCTCACGCGTCTCGGCCATCGATCGAGCCGTGCGCTCGCTGTCGGTCACTTCGAAGAAATCGCCGGCGGTCGGAACCGAATCCCAGCCCATGATGAGCACCGGCGTGGCGGGCCCGGCCTCCTTCACCTCCTGGCCGTTCTCGTCGAACATCGCCCGGACCCGGCCGGCGACCGGTCCGGCCACGAGGGCATCGCCCCGGCGCAACGTCCCCCTCTGAACGATCACCGTTCCAATCGGACCCCGGCCTTTGTCGAGCTGGCTCTCGATCACGGTCCCCGAAGCGGGGGCATCCGGGTTGGCTTTGAATTCCTCCAACTCGGCCACCAGCTCGATCACCTCGAGGAGATGATCGATCCCCTGGCCGGTGAGTGCGGATATCTCGGCGTCGGGTACCTCTCCACCGAGTTGCTCGACGATCACGCCATGCTCGGTCAACTGGGCCCGAACGGCAACAGGATCAGCCGCCGAGAGGTCGATCTTGTTGATGGCCACGATGATCGGCACCCCGGCCGCTTGGGCATGGCTGATGGCCTCCTGGGTCTGAGGCATGACCCCGTCATCTGCGGCCACCACCAGAACGACGATGTCGGTGACGATGGCGCCGCGCGCCCGGAGTGCGGTGAACGCTTCGTGGCCCGGAGTATCGATGAACGTGATGAGGTTGCCATCGCGCCGCACCTGATAGGCGCCGATGTGCTGGGTGATGCCACCCGCTTCGCCCTCGACGACGTTGGTCTTGCGGATACTGTCGAGGAGCAGCGTTTTGCCGTGGTCGACATGACCCATGATGGTGACGACGGGAGCGCGAGCGGTGAGCGCTTCGGGTGGGTCGTCGTAGGTGGGTCGTTCCGGCAGCGGGGTCGGTGCCTCGGCCTCCGGCTCCTCGGCGGCCAGGACCACGACCTGGACGCCGAGCGCTTCGCCCAGGAGCTCCAGTGCGTCGATGGGAACCGGCGTATTGGCCGTCACCATCTCGCCCATCTCCACGAGCTCTCTGCTGACGGTCCCCAACCCTCGGCCGATGGCGTCGGCGAACTCCGCGACCGTGATCCCGGCCGGCACCTCCACGGTCCTCGGCTCGGGCTCGGCCTCCTCGACAGCCGCCTCCTCTTCCTTCTCGGGCGGAGCCTCCTCGGCGATCTCGGGGGCCGGAGGGGCTTCAGCCGGGGGGGCCGCTTCGGGCGCCGCTTCCGCATATGAGAGTCGAAGCAACTCGGCCGACTCCTCGTCGAGCCCGGACGAGGCGGTGGTCACCTCCAGGCCCAGTTCCTGAGCGCGCGCCAGCACCTCTTTGGACTCGAGGTCCAGCTCACGGGCTAGCTCGTAGACGCGCATGGGGACGTTGTCACCTCTCGGCTCGTCATTGTGCCATGTCGAAGGCTACGCCTCCCCAGGCGATTCCTTTTCGGCCGACTCCGGTTCGGCTTCCTGGGGTGAAGCGGTTTCCGACTCCTCGACGGCTTCCGGTCCCGGCTCGGAAACCGAGGCTTCTTCTTGGGGGGCTTCCCCCGCCGGGGCCTCTTCCTCGGCTGCTTCCACGAGGGGTTCGTCCCGGGCGGCTTCCTCGGTGGGGGCTCCTTCTTCGGGGGAGGGAGCCGGTTCCTCCTCCCCGGCAGGCGGCTCACCGCCGGGCTCCACGGCCTCTCCCGCGACGACGGTCTCGGGGGCCTCGGCCTCACCCTCCATAGGAACCCCTGCCTCCTGGCTCTCGGAGCGGATGTCGACGCGGTAGCCGGACAGGCGAGCAGCCAGACGGGCGTTCTGCCCTTCCTTGCCGATGGCCAGGGACAGCTGGTGATCGGGAACGATCACCACGGCGGTGAGCAGCGGCGCTTCTTCCTCCTCGGCCCCCTCAGCGGGCTCGGGTTCCTCGATGCGTACTTCCTTCACCTTGGCGGGACTGAGCGCCTCGGCGATGAACTGCTGCGGATCGTCGCGCCACTCGACGATGTCGACCTTCTCGCCTCGCAACTCGTTCACCACCTGGCGGACCCGGCTACCGCGAGCGCCGACGCAGGCCCCCACCGGGTCGACATTGGGATCGGTGGAGGTGACGGCAATCTTGGTGCGGTGGCCGGGCTCACGGGCGATCTGCTTGATCTGGACCGTGCCGTCCACGATCTCGGGCACCTCGAGCTCGAAGAGTGATCTGATGAATTCGGGATGGCTCCGGCTGACGACGATCTGCGGACCCTTGGTCTCGCCCCGCACCTCGACGATGTAGGCCTTGACCCGGCTGCCTCGCTCGAGCCGCTCGTAGGGAATCCGCTCAGAGCCGGGCATGATGGCTTCGGCGTTGCCCAGGTCGAGGATGACCGAGCGATGATCGGATTGCTGGACGATCCCGGTCACCAGGTCTCCCTCTCGACCTTGATAGAGGTCAAAGACCTGCTCCCGCTTGGCGTCCCGCAGCCGCTGCACGATGACCTGCTTGGCGGTCTGGGCGGCAATGCGACCGAAGTCCTCGGGAGTGTCTTCCCACTCCCGGACCACGTTTCCGTCCTCGTCGAGCTCTTGCCCGTAGACGACCATCTCGCCGGTGTCCGGGTCGATCGTCACCCGGGCCTCCTCGGCGGCGCCGGGAGTCCGCTTGTAGGCGGACACGAGTGCATTTGCCAGGGCGTCCAAGATCGTCTCGGCCGGCACTCCCTTCTCGCGTTCGAGCAGGTCGAGTGCTTCCAGGAGGTTGTAGTCCATCGCTACCCTCGCTTCCCAGGCTTGGCGCCCCGATCCCAGGTGAACACGGTGCGGGCGGCGGCGATATCGCGAAACTCGATTCGCCGGTCCTGCTCGCCGATCGAAAGCACGAGACCGTTGTCGTCGGCCGAAGCCACGATGCCGCGATGGCTGGTCGTGCCGGCGATCGGCACCGCGGTCTTGATTTTCACTTCACGGCCCAGCGCCTTGCGGTACTGGGCGGGCCTTCGCAGAGATCGCTCGAGTCCGGGTGAGGAGACCTCGAGCGTGTAGGGACCTTGAAGGTCGGCCGCTTCGTCGAGGAGCCGTGAAATCCCTCTGGCCAGTTCGGTGATGTGGTCGAGATCGACACCGCCCTCGGCGTCGACGGTGATCTTCAGAACTCGGCTCTTGCCGCGCCCGCGCAGCTCCAGGTCGTCGAGCTCCACGTGCTCCTGGGCCAGGTAGGGCTCGACGACGTCCCAAAGCCGAGCTGCTGTGTCGGTGCCCATGTCGTCATCACCTGCTGCCTACATAAACAAAGGCGGGCGCTCCGGGCCCACCTCGCGTGCGTCCGTCGGTTGAGTGTCATTATATCACCGGGGGTGAGCTTCCTGAGAGGGGTTGCCGGGGAGCCGCGTCACGCATCGGCGCCGGGTCGGAAACGGCCGGAAGGGCAGATCAGGTCCTGGCCGCCCTCACCTGCTCGGCGACGATCCCGGCCGCTTCCTGAGGTTTCAGCTCTCGACTCTCACCGGTGCGCCGCTCCACCAACTCGACCGTACCCCGCTCGAGGCCTCTCGGCCCCACCGTCACCCGGTAGGGAAAACCGACCAACTCGGCGTCGTAGAACTTGACGCCGGGCCGCTCGTCTCGGTCGTCGATGATCACATCGATGCCCTCGGCACCGAGCTCCCGATAGAGGCGCTCTCCGGCCTCCAAGGTGGCCGGTTCGCCGGGCGCCAATACCGTTACCACGACCTCGTACGGTGCCACGCTGACCGGCCAGATGATCCCGGCCTCGTCGTGGGAAGCCTCCACGACCGCCGCCATGTTGCGCTCGAGACCGATGCCGTAGGAGCCCATCGTCACGACCCGTTCGGCGCCCATTTCGTCGAGCACGGTCACCCCCAGCGCCTCGGCGTACTTCCGGCCCAGCTTGAAGATGTGGCCCACCTCGATGGCACTGAGCACTTCGAGGGGCTCGCCGCACTCCCGACAGGCCTCCCCGGCGGCCACCTCGCGCACGTCCACCCACTCCGTCACCGGAATGTCTCGCTCCATGTCCACTCCCCGCAGATGGAAGTCGTCCTCGTTCGCGCCGGTCACCAGATTCGAGCGTCCCCGCAGCGCCTCGTCCGCCAGCACGGGCACCGCCGTCATCGCAACGGCGCCCAGACTCCCCGGATCTGCGCCGAGCAGTTCTCGCACCTCGTCGGGGTGAGCGGGCCGTACCTCCAGGGAGTGAGTTGCATCGGCCAGCTTCTGCTCCTGGAGGGGATGGTCGCCCCGGAGCAGCACCAGCGCGATCTGTCCGTCTAGGACGTAGACGAGCGTTTTGATCTGACGATCGGCGGCAGCACCTCCGTCGAAAAGCACCAGATCTTCGATCGTGCGGATACCGGGAGTCGGAAACTTCTCCGGAGCGTCCGGACCGACTTCATCGATGATCGGTTCCAGCCGGGAGCTGGCCCGCTCGAGATTGGCGGCGTACCCGCAGTTGTTACAGCGGGCGATCTCGTCCTCCCCGTAGGAGGCGGGCACCATGAACTCCATCGAATCGGTCCCGCCCATGGCCCCCGAGGAAGCCTCGACCTGGATGGCATCGAAGCCGAGACGATCGAAGATGCGGGCATAGGCGCCTCGCTGGGCCTCGAAGGATCGATCGAGGCCCTGGTCATCGATGTCGAAGGTGTAGGCGTCCTTCATCGTGAATTCTCGGGTACGGAGGACGCCAGATTTCGGACGAGGTTCGTCGCGGAACTTGGTTTGGATCTGGTACCAGGTCTGGGGTAGGTCGCGGTAGGAAGCGAGATCGCGGGCCAGCAGCGAGAAGACTTCTTCGTGGGTCATGCCCAGGCACAGGTCGGCTTGGCGGCGGTCCTTGAGCCGGAACATCTCCTCCCCCATTGCGTCCCAGCGACCGGTCTTGCGCCACACTTCTGCCGGATGGATGGCCGGTAGCAGGAACTCCTGGCAGCCGATGCGATCCATCTCTTCGCGGATGATGGTGCCGATCTTGGCGCGGACCCGGACGGCGAGGGGCAGCAGCGAGTACACGCCGGCCATGAGCTGGCGGATGAACCCCGCCCGCACCAGGAGCCGGTGACTGGGAGCATCGGCGTCGGCGGGATCGTCGCGCAGGGTGGGAATGAAGGCTGCCGACCAGCGCATGACGGAGCAGGATACCGCTGGGACTAGTCGTCGGCCGCAGCCCGAGCCACGGCGGCCCGGCGCTCCTCGACTCGGTTGGGATCCCCCTGGACGGCCATCAGCTCCTCAGCGGTTTCCGCGGCCAATCGGGCGGCCAACCCGTCGGCTGCGGCCAGACGAGCCTCCACCCCCTCCTCGGCCAGCTTCCGAGCCTCATCGACCAATGCCTCCACCATCTCCGCTTCAGGCACGACCCGCACCACATTTCCCTTGATGAACAGGTGTCCCTTGCCCTTGCCGGCGGCAATCCCGATATCTGCCTCGCGCGCCTCTCCCGGTCCATTGACCACACATCCCATCACCGCAACCTGGATGGGAAGATCGTCGCGCTCCAGAGCCTCCTGCGCCTCCCGGGCGACGGCGATCACGTCGACCTCGGCCCGGCCGCAGGAGGGACAGGCGATCAGGTCGAGCCCACGCCGCTCCCGGAGGCCCAGGTACTCGAGGAGCCGGCGTCCGGCCACCGCTTCCTCTACGGGATCGGCGGTGAGCGAGAGCCGAATCGTGTCACCGATCCCCTCCAGGAGCAGGGTCGCGATTCCCGCCACCGACTTGATCAGCCCCCCGGGCGGAGGCCCCGCCTCGGTGACTCCGAGATGCAGCGGGTAGTCGACGGAGTCGGCCAGCAGACGGTATGCCTCCACCATCGATGAAACGTCGGAGTGCTTGACGGACACCTTGATGTCGGTGAAATCGACGTCCTCGAGGTACCTGATCTCCTTCAGTGCCGAGTCGACCAGAGCTTTCGGGGTGGGCGCACCGTGAGCGGCCAGAATCTCTTTGTCGAGCGAGCCGGCGTTGACGCCTACCCGGATGGGCACCGCCCGCTCGGCGGCCGCCCTGGCGACGGCCTTGATGTGCTCTTCCTTGCGTATGTTGCCTGGATTGAGTCGCAACCCGGCCACGCCCGCTTCGAGCGCGGCCAGCGCCAAGCGATACTGGAAGTGGATGTCGGCCACGATGGGCACCGGGGCCCGCGGGACGATCTCGGCGAGACCCTGGGCGGCCTCCACGTCGTTACAGGTGATGCGAACGATGTCGGCCCCGGCCCCGGCCAGAGCATACGTCTGGGCAAGCGTCCCCTCGACGTCCGCCGTCTTCGTGATCGTCATCGACTGGACGGTCACTGGGGCGCCACCGCCCACGGCGACGTCGCCGACTTTGATCGGCCGGGTGGATCTCCGCTCGAAGCTCACGACCGGCATGGTATCGGTCAGCCCAGATTGACCGGACTGACGATGTCCAGGTAGATGCCGATCACACCGAGCAGGACGAGGAAAATCACCACAGCGGCGGCGACCGGAATCAACTTGCGAACGTCGGCCTCACGCCCGGTCACCTTTTCGTACAGCGCCACACTGAAATGGCCGCCGTCGAGAGGGTAGATCGGCAGAACGTTGAGCAGACCGACGAAGATGTTGATCCAGGCGACGATGGTCAGGGTGAGATCGAGGCCGACTTGCTGTGAGGCCGCCCCCAAACGGGCAATGCCGATCGGGCTCAGCGGGCGGACCTCATCCGACACCTCTTCCCCCTCGAAGACCGAGGCGACGAGGTCTCCCAAACCCGTCACCAAGGCCCATATCCCCTTGGCGCTCTCCCGAACCAGTACTCCGGCCTGCGCAAAGGCGGCTCCCAGGCCTTGGACCGGGCCCAGGCGTTCCAGCTCATAGCGGGGAGCGACGCCCAAGAATCCGGTGACCTCGCCGGTTTCGGTGTCCACTCTCTCCGTCAATGTCGCCGAGAGCGTCAGCAGCTCTCCGTTGCGTTCCACCACGATCTCGACGGTTTCGTTGGGGCTGGCCCGCAACACCCCGGTCAGGTCGTCCCACTCGCCGATTCTCGTCCCATCGACCTCGACGAGAAGGTCGCCCGGTTCGATCCCCGCCTTTACCGCAGCGGTGGTGATCATCTCTCCGGTGATGCGATCCTCGGTCTCGCTCACGATCGCAGCCACCTCGGGAACGGGACGATCGGGATCCGGCTCGCCGACGAACACCGCCACCACCCACAGAAGCACCAATGCGATGAGAAAGTTGCTCCCCACCCCGGCCAGCACCACCACCGACTTCTTCCAGAACTTGGCCCCCCGATACGTGCGGGGTTCCTCTTCGGCCGGCACTTCCTCCAGCGGGTTCATTCCGATCACCCGCACGTACCCCCCGAAGGGAAGCGCCTTCACTCCGTATTCCGTTTCGCCGCGCCGGATCGACCACAGCTTGGGACCGAACCCGAAAAAGAACTCGGTGGCCTTCATGCCGAAGGCTTTGGCCGCCACGAAGTGGCCGGCCTCGTGGATCATCACCATTACGACGATGCCACCGATGACGATGAGCCCGCCTAACACGTGGGCGCCTCCATATCGGCGGTCACGGTACCTGCTTG
>CAYFYE010000073.1:0-12666 GCA_964347285.1 uncultured Acidimicrobiia bacterium | reverse complement strand
CTCGGCAATCAGTACCTCAACCTCGCCAAGAACACCTCGCTGGGGATCGCGGTGGCCTTCCCCGAGTTCGTCTCGGTGGGGAGAACCGTCTTCAACCAGACCGGGCGATCGGTGGAGGTGATCATCATCTGGATGGGCTTCTACCTCATCGTGAGCCTGACGATCTCCGCCGTCGTCAACTACTACAACCGCAGGCTGCGCCTGGTGGAGCGCTAGATGGCTACCTCCCTCGAACCCGGCACCGGCGAGTTGGCCCCCGAGGTGCCTCGCCTTCATCCGATCCGCTGGGTCAGGGAGAACCTGTTCTCTTCGGTTTGGAGCGGAATCCTCACCGTCGTCTTCGGCCTGGCGTTGCTGGTCTTCCTCTTCGGAGTCCTCAGCTTCATCTTCGGCGACGAGCCCGAGTGGTCCTCGGTCTCCACCAACTCTCGCCTCTACGGGAGTTTCGCCTACCCCGAAGCTCAGTACTCCAGGATCTGGGTTTCGCTGGGAATCGCCGTGGTCCTCATGTCGGTGTCCCTGGTCGCCTGGGGGAACCGGCCTCGCGCCCCGGTCTCCCAGGTCGCCCGGGTCGTTTCCGCCGCCGGCTGGCTCGTCGTCCTCGTCGCACTCCTGTCGCCGTGGTCGCCCGGCGCACGTCTGATCACGATCCTGATCGCCGGCGGCGGCGCCCTAGCGGCCCAGATGGTGCAGCGGATGACCAGTCGGCGAGCAGAACCACCGGACGTTTCCCTGCTCAGCACCGTCGTCGGGTTGCTCACGTTGGGGGTGCTGTCGATCTGGGTGCTGCCCGAAATCGTCGAGCCGATCGTCATTGCGTCCAGCACCAAAGTCCCCCTGACGATCCTGCTGATCCTCGGGGTAGCCGTCTACTTCGGCGGCCTGGCCCTGTTGTCGGTGTCCTCTCGACGCACCATGCAGGTCGTGCTGATCGCACTGTGGCTGCTGTCGCTCCCCGTGATCTACCTGGTCATCCTGCGGGATCCGGCCTTCGACTACGACACCATCCGGGGCGAAGACTTGTGGATCGCTTTGATCCTGGGTGTGGCTGGCAGTGTTCTGCTGTGGTTCGTCTCCGCACCGGGGGAGCGTGACCGCGCCCACATCTTGGGGGGCATCACGCTGATCTTGGCCCTGGCAGTGTGGTTTCCGCCGCTCAACGACCTCGTTCCGTGGATCAAGGCCCGCCTACCCCTGCTGCTGCTGGCCGTGCTTGCCCTGGCGGCACCGAGCTTCGGCGGCAACGTGCGGGCCCGGCGCGGCCTGGTCGGAGCCTGGATCGCCGGCATCCTCTTGACGGCGTACTTCCTCGCCGTAGGACAGGCGGAGGCGACGGTACGGGTCGAGACCGACCTCTTCGGAGGCCTGGTGCTGACGCTCGTGCTCTCGTTTGCCGGACTTTTGCTCGCCTTTCCACTGGGGATCCTGCTGGCCCTGGGGAGGACCTCGACGATGCCCATTTTCCGGATCCTGTCGACCGGCTACATCGAGTTCGTGAGAGGCGTCCCGCTCATCACGATTCTGTTCTTCGGCGCGCTGTTCCTTCCCCTGTTCCTGCCCAGCGACATCGTCGTCGACCGAGTGCTGCGGGCCATCATCGCCATCGCACTCTTCTCGGCCGCTTACCTGGCAGAGAACGTACGCGGCGGCCTCCAGTCGATCTCACGAGGTCAGTACGAAGCCGCTCGCGCCGTCGGGATGAACACCGTTCAGATGACCCTGTTCATCACGCTGCCCCAAGCGTTGCGAGCGGTCATCCCGGCCATCGTCGGTCAGATCATCTCGCTGTTCAAGGACACGTCGCTGGTGCTGATCATCGGGCTTGCCGAGATCCTTGCCATCGCCTCGCGCCTGGTGCCCAACCAGCCGGCCTTCATCGGCAGCCAGCGTGAGAATCTGCTGTTCGTGGCACTGGTGTACTGGATGTTCACCTTCACTTTCTCGCGCGCCAGCCAGCGGCTGGAACGCAGGCTGGGGGTGGGTCTACGATGACGGAGGAACCATGACCCAGGACAAAGAAGCAAACCAGCACATCATCGTCTGTGAGGACGTCAAGAAGTGGTTCGGCGACTTCCAAGCCCTCAAGGGAATAACCACTCAGATCGCGGAGCGAGAGGTCATCGTCGTCATCGGCCCGTCGGGCTCGGGCAAATCGACCTTCATTCGGTGTCTCAACCGCCTCGAGGCCCATCAGGAGGGCACGATCATCATCGACGGGGTGGAGCTGACCAACGACACCCGCAACATCGAGATGATTCGCAGCGAGGTGGGGATGGTCTTCCAGCAGTTCAACCTCTTCCCCCACCTCACCGTGCGGGACAACATCACCCTGGCGCCGGTTTGGGTACGCAAGAAGACCAAGGACGAAGCCACCGAGATCGCCGGCAGGCTCCTCGACCGGGTCGGAATCCCCGAACAGGCGGACAAGTATCCCGGCCAGCTCTCCGGCGGCCAGCAGCAACGAGTGGCCATCGCCCGGGCCCTGGCCATGGAGCCCAAGATCATGCTCTTCGACGAGCCGACGTCGGCACTCGACCCCGAGATGATCAAGGAAGTGCTCGACGTCATGAAGGAGCTGGCTCAGTCGGGCATGACGATGATCGTCGTCACCCACGAGATGGGCTTCGCCAGAGAGGTGGCCGACCGGGTGCTCTTCTTCGACTTCGGCACGATCGTCGAAGAAGGAACACCGGAGCACTTTTTCACCAGCCCTCAGCACGATCGAACCAAGCTGTTCCTGAGTCAGATTCTCTAGAGAACCTCGGCGACCCCCGGTTGCGTATCCTCGGAGCATCAGCTGGCGGCGTGTTGTGAAGCGACTCGGCCCTCTCGTCTTCCTCCTGGTCCTCGGAGCCGCCTGCGCCGATGAACAGGAGGGCCTGCCGCCTCTCGACGAGACCACGGCCCGCCAGACCACCAGCGCGGCTCCCCTTGCTGCGACCACCTCCGTTCCAACCGCAACTACCGCCCCCCCGGCCGACGAGGATCCGGCCGCCCCATGGGCGGCCACCCCGCTGGCTTCCGATCCAGTGCCCGACGTGCTCACCGAACAGTGGAATGCCGCCGACAATCGGAGTTCGTGTTCGGCACTGTTCCCCCAAGAGCCCGAGGGCCTCGCTCCGGATGCCACCATCCGCTCGGCCAACTTCGCCGGTGGATGGGCCGTCGCCTGGGACCGGCCCTCGGGTCCGGGCCGCCGGGCCGACGGAGAGTACTGCAGCGACTGCGGGCGGGGCGCCTTCGGCCTTGCCGGCACCGGAGTCGTCGCCGCACCGGAGGATCCCCTCCGTTGGCCCAACCTGATCACCTGGACGGATGGCAACATCGCCGGGTACGGACTCGAGGGGGACGCCGCCGAGGACAGCGGCGCACCGCACCTCGCCTTTGTGGTCGTCGAGGGTCAGGGCTGCCTCTACAACGTCTGGACATTCCTCGGTGAAGACCACTTGCTGAGATTGCTCGATTCGCTGCGGTTCGTAGAGGGTTTGGGGGCCGAGGCTTCGGTCGCCCCATCCGCCGAGCCAGCCGAGCCGATCGAAGAAGGCGGCGCGCCCTGGGGCGGAACTGCTCTCGATGCAGCCGAGGTGTCACCGGTCCTCGTTGCAGAATGGGAGGAGGATCTCCTCCGCCGCGAGGGCTGCCCGCTGCTGGCGCCGGCGGCCCTGCCCGGGGACACCGCCGGCGCCGCCCCCCGTCGTGCCAATGCCTCAGGTGAGCTGTTGGCTGCCTGGGACTTGCCCTCCGGGCCGGGCCGGTACCCGAGCGGCGACTACTGCGCCGATTGCGGGCGCGGCGCCCTGGGGGTGGGGACGATCACCTTCGATTCCGACGCCCCTCCCGCCTTCGAGCAATTGCCCGTGTCGCATCGGTGGGACGACGGCTCCTCATTGCGGGTAGTCAACGAAGGAGTCGAGTTCTTCGGCCGGCGGCCCGAGGATCCCAACGCCTTCACCGATCCGGAGACGGGCGATCCGGCGATCGCTCCCTACAACGCCTACCTGACCGTCCCCGGATACAGCTGCGCCTATCGCCTGTGGTCGTTCCTGGGCGAGGAGCACGTGGTGGCTCTGGCCCGGCAGCTCCGGCCGGTGACCGGCTACGGGGGCTGACCGGGAGACCTCGCCAGCTCGTCCCACCGGTCCTGAGCGGCCAGATCGATCACCGTCCAGGCCATGGTTAGGGCTCCGTCACGGATGACCCGGACCCCGTCCGGGGTGACGGTATGGGCGGCAAAGGCCTTCTGGTGATTCTCCGGACCGCCGGTGTGGAGGTCGAGCATGGGATGGATGCTGGGCACGACATGGCTGACGTTGCCCATGTCCGTCGAGCCCACTTCCTCGATGGGGCGCTCCCTGCTGTAGCCCAGGGGGCGGCCCAATGCTGCCGAGTTGTCCATGTACAGCTCGCCGAGGACCTGATTGGTGACCAGGTCGGTGAAGGGTTCGCCTCGCGGCGTGACATCGACGCGGCAGCCGGTGGCGGCGGCGGCCGCCTCGAAGCAGGCCATGACCTTGGCGTACAGTTCGTCCAGCCTCTCCTTGGTGCCGGCCCGCACATACCACGACATCGAGGTGTGGGCCGGAATCACGTTGGGGGCACCTCCTCCGTAGGTGATGATGCCGTGCACCCGATCGGTGGCGTAGAAGGCCTGGCGCAACGTCGAGACGTTGACATAGGCCTGAACGGCCGCGTCGAGAGCGTTGACGCCGATCTGGGGCGATGCCGAAGCGTGGGCCTCCTTGCCGTGGAAGTCGATGTCGATATGGGTGACCGCCAGACAGCGGGGGTCGATCGTGTCCTCCCCGGCGGGGTGGACCATCAGTGCTGCAGCGGCACCCTGAAAAGCGCCGGCCTTGAGCAACTCGATCTTGCCCCCCAATGCCTCCTCGGCCGGTGTGCCCAGCACCGTGACCCGACAGCCGAGATCCTCCGCCAAACCCTGGAGGGCGGCACCCGCCCCGAGAGCGGCGGCGGCGATGAGGTTGTGCCCGCACGCATGACCTACTTCAGGCAGGGCGTCGTACTCGGCGCAGATCACTACCTCGGGGCCGCTGGTCCCGGTCCGAGCGACAAACGCCGTGTCGATTCCGAATGCCGGATACTCCACGGCAAACCCGCGATCGCTCAGGAACTCGACGAGGCGGGCCGAAGACCGGTGCTCCTGGTAGGCGGTTTCCGGGTTCTCGTACAGCCACTTGCTGATTTGGCCCAACACCGCCTCGACGCCGTCGAAGGCCCCGGCTGCTCGATCCTTGAGGTCCACTCCTCCTCCCGGTGTCGATCCTCGACCGTACCATCGTCGCAAGGAGGTATTGATGGGCTCATTCCATGATCTTTCGAAGGAAGTCCACGAGCAGACCAAGCCACTGCGCGAACTCGTTCCCGATGCCTGGTCGGGGTTCGTCGCCTTGCACCGTGGTGCGATGGCGGAGGGAGCGCTGACGGCCAAGGTCAAGGAACTGATTGCGCTTGCCATCTCCGTCGTGGACGAGTGCGACGGCTGCGTGGCCGCCCACGCTCGCGGCGCCGCCCGACGGGGCGCCACACCTGCCGAGGCCGCCGAAGCGATCGGAGTGGCCCTGCTGATGTCGGGTGGGCCTGGGAGCGTCTGGGGTCCACGCGCCTTCGCCGCCTACCAGGAGTTCGCCGCCGAGCGGCCGGCAACGCCGCGATGATCGGCAAGGTCACTCGGAGCAGTCTCGGCGGCCGGAACCTCTAGGACCCCTCCTGCGAGGACTCCGGAGGAATCGATCGAGAGGAACAGGGACAGGGCGGAACCCTCGGGTGTCGCCTGCTGCGATGACTCGATGAGTTCTGCGTCCTCACCGGTCCTATCTACGAATGACTCGGGTATCGCCGGCTGCCAAGCCCCCTTCACCCCGGTCGGCGGCAAGACGCTCGCCACCGACGCAGTGCACTTGGGGTTCTCTCGAGCTTCTCATCCCTGTGGCCAAAATGGACGACGTCCTTCCCGGACCCGGGGTGAAAAGCAGTTTCCCGGCGAGCTCGGAGGCACCCCCGACTCCCCGTTCCGGCCGGCTCCCGAACCCAGTCGGCCCGCCGGCATCAGGCGCCCCCCAGACCCTCCCCGGTTTCCAGCAGAGTCTTCATGCCGGAGATGATGAACGGAATCCCGCCGACGAAGTCGGCGTATGTACGACTCCCCGGCTCGAGGTCGTAGTACTCCACGGTGACTCGCGTCAGCCCCTGACTCTCGTCGACCAGCCAGACCGTCCGCACCGGACCCTCCGCCTCGAGCTCCGGGTCCCAGCGCGGATGGAACGTCATCTCGAGTCGCTTGGGGGGATCGATGGCGATCACTTCGCCATCGGCCACAACGTCGCCGCTGGGTGACAGGTACCGCACCGGTTGGCCGGGGCCCCACGCCGATTCGACCCGGGTCCCGTAGTAGTACTGCCGGGTTTGGTCGCCATCGACGATGGCGTTCCAGGCCTCCTCGGGGTGGCAGCGGATGTACGCCTGGTACACATGGCTTGGTTCGGACATGGGTGGACCTCCTTGCTCCAGCTGGGTCTTGAGCTGTGCCACCGCACCGGCCAAGGGGGCGGTGTACTTGCCTATCCATCGATCGTGGACCAGACGGATCGGGACCGGATTGAGGTAGTGGTGCTTGCTTCTGCCCACCTTGCGCCTGGTCACCAGACCGGCCTCTTCGAGGACCCGCAGATGGTTCATCACCCCGAACCGGGTCATGTGGGGCAGATGGACGCACAGCTCTCCGAGAGTCTGCCCGTCCTGCTCGAACAGCCGGTCGAGCAACAGTCGCCGACTTCGGTCGTTGAGTGCCCTGAACACGTCGTCCACCGTCGGCATTATATGTGAGTATTCACTCACATATCAACCGCCCGCCCGGCGTACAGGGTGGAGCAAGCCCGAGGCCGCGGCTCGCAGGAGTCCGTGAGGTTCTCCATCAAGACCCGCGGCACGCCCGCCACAGTACGGCCGGGGCGAGGGGATCGATATCGCCGCGCGGGGAAACCGACGAACGCCCGAGTGGCCCTACCCGGAACCAGCCGGGAGCTCAACGCACGGTGCCATCTCCGGGCCGGTGCCGTCGAGGTACCCCATGACTATTCCCCTGTCGCCCGGTTGCTACCGGGACTGCCGCAAGTCCGACCCAACCTCGACCATCGCAACAACAGACAAGAACGTCCACTCCTCGGAATCGAGGGAAAGCCGATGTCCGCCGGGACGATCGCCTCTACCTGTACCTGCCTCCCCGATCCCGAACCGGCAGACTGAGACCTGCGCGGGCCAAGGGCTGGGCTTCTATCCCACCCTTATAGGCCGCAGCACCCCTACCGTCATCACCCGAGATCCAGCCGCTTGGGCGTAGAGGGCCGGGGCGCCCGGGCCTACCTCGCCTGAGCGTGCACGGCCGTTTGGGTCACGTATCGGCAGCCGATCTCGGGCCATAATGGAAAAGGTGGGTCCCCCGGCGAGCCAGACCAGAGTCGTCTACATGGTGGGTTCCGCTCGAGGGGGAACGGGCATCCTGGGACGGGTGCTCAGCACCATGAGCGGGGCCACCCATGGCGGAGAGCTCCGTAGGCTCTGGAGCCTCCGCCCCGGGGTAACGTGCGACTGCGGAAGGCCGCACGCTGAGTGTCCGATCTGGTCGAAGCTGCTCGGGCCGGGTACCGGCTACCTGGAGTCGAACCTCGGCGAGGGCGCTGCTCTGCAGAGGGCAGTGGCTCCTGGGACCCGGGCGTGGTGGCGTGCCCTGAAGATCCTGGGGCGGCGATCCCGTCTCGAACCCTCCTCGGCCGAAGCCCGCTACCTCGCCCTCTACTGCGACCTCTACCGGGCCTTCGCCCGTGTCTCGGGCTCATCGGTGATCCTCGACAACTCGAAGAATCCGGTCGACGCCGCGCTGCTCGCGGGTGCCTCGGACGTTACGGTGTATTGCGCTCACATCGTTCGTGACCCGCGCGGGGTGCTCTTCTCCCGCCGCAAGCGCTCCGCTCCCGAGGATCCGGCCCGAGCGAATCCGCTCGAGGCCGTCAAGACGGCGGTGTACTGGATGCTGCGACACCTCACCTTCGACGCCATTCGCCGACGGTACGGCCCGGAGCGGTCGTTCGTCATCATTTACGAGCACCTGGTGGAGGATCCAAACCCGGCCCTGCGCACTGCCTGCCGTCTCCTCGGAGTAGCTGAGCCGGCCGGGCAATTGCGGTCCGGGGTCCCCGTCTCAGTGCCCGAAGTCCACGGGCCGGACGGGAGCACCCTGCGAAGATTCGCGTCGACCGAGGTGGTCCTCAAGGAGGACGACCGATGGCGAAGCGACCTCCACCCACTCGACCGGGCCCTGGTGACGTTGCTGACGTTTCCAATGCTCCTGCGCTACGGCTACAGGATCCGGACGAAGCGTCCGTCCTGAGGTCCGGGCCCACCGACCGAGCCACGCCATCCCCACATCCCGAGGGCCGAGATGGGTCGAACGCCGGCAAGTGTTGGTGTAACAAGTAGCCATGGAGGCGATCGGCATCGGTGATGCGGTAGCGGCCGGAGTCCCTGCAGGGTCGCGTCGGGCCGGGCCTCGGCTCAGAACCGGCACCCGGCGAGTCATCCACCGGGGACCACCACGGGATCCGAGAGGCCGAGCCACAGCCGAGGTAGTCAGTCCGGATCGGTCCCCAAGACGCGATTGCCCCCCTCCTGTTTGGCTTGGTGGATGGCATGATCCGCCGCTGAAAACATCGCCATTGCGTTGGCTTCTGCACCGGATGAGGTGGCGACCCCCACCGTCACGGTGATCTCGTCGCGGGGCCAATCGCCTCGCTCGACAACAGTCCGGAAGCGCTCGGCCAGTACGTGTGCTCCGTCGGTGCCGGTATCCGGAAGGATCGCCGCGAACTCGTCGCCTCCGTACCGGGCGACGAAGTCGTTTACTCGGCTGGCCCCGACGAGCAGCTCCGCCACAACCCCGAGGACTTCATCGCCGGCCCGCCACCCGTGCCGCTGGTTGAAAGCCTCGAAGCGGTCTACGTCCACGAGAGCAACCGACAGCGCCGACCCATTTCGTTTGGCCCGCTCGGCCTCCTCTTCCAGGCGCTTGAAGAAGGCAAGGCCGTTGCCCAGCCCGGTGAGGGGATCGCTCGCCGTTGCGGCCGCCAGAGACGCATAGCTTTGCTCGAGTTTGAGGTGGTACTCCTGGAGCCGCGCTTCGTAGTCTCTGCGCTGGGCGGCTGCCTCCTCCATGGCGGCTACCGCCCTGCGGAGGTCGAGCTCTGTCATCACTCGACGGGCCAGGGCGCGCAGCGCCTTCTCCTGAGTCGCGTCGAGACGGCGCGGCCGCCGGTCAATGACACACAGCGTCCCGAGCGCGTGTCCGGCGGCGGTGACGAGCGACGCTCCTGCGTAGAACCGGATCTTCGGGTCGTTCCGCACCAGTGGGTTGTGCGCGAACCGCGGATCCTGCATGGCGTCCGGAACGACCAGGACGTCGGAAGGATCGACGATGGCGTGGGCGCAGAAAGCCACGTCCCGTGGCGTTTGCTCGGCGTCGAGGCCCACGCTCGATTTGAACCACTGGCGATCCTCATCGACCAGGCTGATGAGAGCGATGGGGGTTCCACACATCTGAGCGGCGAGATACGTGATGTCGTCATAGGCGCTCTCGGGCAGGGTGTCGAGAATGTCGTACCGGCGCAGCTCCTCGAGGCGTTCGGTTTCATTGGGTGGAAGGGGCACCGGCGGCGAATTCGGTGGATCGCCGCGCAGCACGACTTTGAGGTCGTCGACGAGCTCATTCCCCAACTTCCCCGAGATAACTGGGCGCGGTGGCGATGCGGCCGATTCGGTCATGAGGTGGTGATCACGCTCCCCGGCCCTTCGGTCCTCGCCGCCGCCCACTTGAGCGGTTCCTGGCGAAAACGTCACTCAATGCGACCACCCTTTGTGGTTGAATCGGGCTCATACCAACTACTCATAGCTTGCCCTCTCCAGGAGCGGCCGGACCTTCCCGAATGATCCTTCCAGCGCCCATCGCACGCCCCGGTGCCCGGTGCCGGCCGTGACCAAGCGGCCTCCCAACGTCCCGGCCCCTTCCAACGGTGCTCGATGCTCAATTAGCCTCGGCGGAGATGACGTCCCTGGGCAGCCGAGTGTGGATGGCCACCACCACTCTGGTCATGGTGTCGGCTGCGTGCGGCACCACCACGGCGACCACCAGCTCTGTCGAAGAGGCCGCACCCGTGCCGTCGACTGCGGCGCCGACCAGTGCCGCGACCACTCCCGCCCCCGCCACCACCGTCACGCCCACGACCACCCCGCAAACGTCACCGACACCCACCGCCGATCCGACCGACTCCCCGGAAGTCGCCGCCCTGTGTGATGCCTACCTGGCCTGGGTGAACGCCTTCGACGGGCACGACTACGAGGACGATATCGATGCCCTCGAGGCCCTCCTCGGCCCCGATGCCCCTCCCGGGTTGACGGCCGCCTTCGAGACTCTCCGGGATCCCGGAGCCTATTTCGAAGACGTGACCTCGGCAGAAGTCAGCGTCACGAGCTACGTCCGCCCCGTCTGTGCCCGGCGCTTCGTCGAGGGTGTGACGCCGGCCGTCGGTAACCTAGAGGCCTTGGAGACTCTCCTGGCAGCAATCATCGCCGGAGACCGAGAGTCGGCATCGGTGATCGCCGCGACCGACGTGATGGCCCGGCTCGAACCGTGGGAGCCATGGCCGGAAAGCGCCGGCGAGGTGACTGGGGATACCCTCAGCGCCCTTCTGGCGCCGACCATCACGCTCTACTGCGAAGCCGGCGACGGCATCGTGACCCTTTGCGCTTTCGGCGAATAGCAGATCCCGCCGCACCGCCCGCCGATCTCTTGTCCGCTCGACCTTTGACTGCAAGAGGTACCCCACTCCGGCTGCTCGAGCCGTAGGAGCGCTCTTCGAGAAGGCCTGTTCCGTTCGGAAGAGGCGGGGCGTGCCGAGTGGCGGTCGAGCACTGTCGGCTGAGAGCGGCTCCTTCGGGAGCGGCCCGGAACCAGTCTGCCCGGCTCGTCGAGACGGCCGGATCGTGTCTCAGCCCTCCTCTGGGGTCGATGGGGGTGGTCCGGACCGGCGGCTCGACTCGCCTTCGCCCTCACCGTCGCCGGCGAAGATCTCCTTGATCGAAGCCAGCGAGCCGAGGATGCCGCTGGTCTCGATCGGAAGGAACAGCTTGGTGGCCCGCCCGTCGGCGATGTCGCCCAGCGCTTGAAGGTAGCGAATGGTGATGAGGTCGGGGGTGGGATCTCCGGTATGGATGGCGCCGAATACGCGCTCGATGGCCCGACCTTCGCCCTCGGCGACGACCTCTTTCTGGTACCGCTCGGCGTCGGCCACTTCCTTGATGGCTTGAGCCTGGCCTTGGGCCTCGAGAATGCGCGCTTCCTTGACCCCTTCGGCGCGCAGAATCGCGGCTCGCTTCTCGCCCTCGGCTTCGGTGACCACGGCTCGGCGGCCGCGTTCGGCTTTCATCTGGCGGTGCATGGCATCGGTGACGTCGGCCGGAGGCTCGATGCGCTGGATCTCCACCCGCACCACCCTTGTTCCCCAGACGTCGGTGGCGTCGTCGAGGATCTCCCGCAGCTGCGTGTTGATGGTCTCACGGGACGTCAGTGCCTCGTCAAGCTGGAGGTCGCCGATGATGTTTCGGAGATTGGTCTGGGCCAGCTTGGTAGCGGCCACGATGAACGTCGCAACGTTGTACTTCAGCTTCACGGGGTCGGTGGCCTGGTAGTAGACGACGGCGTCCACCGTCACCACGACATTGTCCTTGGTGATGACCTCTTGGGGCGGGACGTCGACGACCTGCTCCCGCATGTCGACCCGCTGGACTCTCTCGATGAACGGGACGATGAAGTTGAGGCCGGGATCGATCGTGCGCTTGTAGCGCCCAAACCGCTCGACGAGTCCCTGTTCGTACTGTCGGACGATCTTGATGGCAGCTGCGGCGTAGATGATCAGCGCGAGCGCGATGACAACAAGGACGATTACGAGTGGATCCATGTCTCTCTCCTCTGCAGGCCCGATCTCATTGGTCGGTGGGCTCCACGATCAGTCGTGACCCGACAACGCCCCTGATGATCACTTCGGTGCCGACGGCAATGTTGCCTCCTTCGGTGGTCGCCCGCCACTCCTGGGTCTCGAGTCGCACCAATCCCCTGCCGTGCACGCGATCCACCTCTTCGAGTACGAGGGCTCGCTGGCCCACAAACCGGGTGGCGCCGGCCGTTGGATGGTCGAGCTCATCCTCTCTCCGGACCCATTTCTGCAGTGCGAACAGCGATGCCACCGACACCACCAGAAACACCGTCCATTGCCATCCCACGGCTACATCGAGCAATGCCAGGATGAAGGCAGCGGCCGCTCCGACCGCGAACGGCAACATGAAGAACCCGGCCGTGACCATCTCGCCCAGGGCCAGCACGGCGGCGGCCCCGAGCCAGATCCAACGCCACAGCTCGTTGTCTATGACCGGCTCCTTTCGGTGTCTGGCGACCGACCATGCCGGCCGATGGCACCATGCTACCGACGGCCGGAGCCGTACTCATAGGGCGGGGCCCGGGCCGGCCGACACGAGCCCATACCGAAGCCAGGTGTCCAGTAGACACCGAACATGACCGGCCGTCCCGGCTCATTTCCCGGAAGG
>CAYFYE010000072.1:9312-12678 GCA_964347285.1 uncultured Acidimicrobiia bacterium | reverse complement strand
GTAACCGAGAGACGCATCGGCATGACGATCGGCGACGTGGGTGGGACGAGCGACGTGATTTGCACCAGAGCGGTGTCCGGGTTCTCGAGCGCGAATATGCCGATGAACAGTCCGGGAATGATCAACATGGCCGGGAGCAGGACGACACCCTGGGCGTCCTCCTGGCGGGAGACGGTGGCGCCGAGCGCGGCGTAGATCACGCTGAAGAAGGCGTAGCCGAGGAGGAACCACAGCACCACCGGGACGAGGATGTCGACGCCGATCGACGCCGGTTCGACGTCGGGCAGTTCGATCATCCCCAGCACGAACACGATGGCCGCCCCCACCACGACCAGCTGCAGCAGTCCCAGCAACCCGATGCCAAGCACCTTGCCGGCGACGATCTGATGCGGGCGCACCCGCGACAGGATCACCTCGACGACCCGGCTCGACTTCTCCTCCATGACCCCCAACAGCACGAACTGGCCGAAGATCAGTATCGACATGTACAGCAAGAAGACCCCCACGTTGGCGCCGACGCGGCGGGGCACCTCTTCGGGATCGGGCTCCTGGAGCGAGGCGGAGGCCAGGGGGGGCGGGGCGATCAGCGGGGCGGCCTCGTCGCGGGTCAGGCCCAACTCCGACATCGCCCGGCGGCGGGTCAGCTCTCCCACGGCGGTGTTGACGATGGCGACCAGCTGCAGGTTCTCCTCCTCCGCCCACACCAGCTCCCTGCCGTCGACCAGGAGAACGTCGAGGGAACCGTCCGCCAGCGCCGCTTCGGCGCCTCCAATCTCTGGGTAGGTCTCGACTTCGATGGCGCGGTCGAAAGCATCGGCGCTCATCGCCAGAGCGGGCACCAGTTCGGGCCGGATCTCGCCGATCACTCCGACCCGATAGGGGGGAGGATCGCGAAACTCGAGGGCCACGAAGGGCCCCAGGCTGAGCACGAGGCCGACGATGACCAGCATCGTCAAGAGGAAGACCCGGCTCTTGGCCCGCTGCATGAAGTCCCGGCGGGCGATGTGATACACCTGCTGGGCGGGACCGCTCATTGCCCCACCGCCTCGCGAAAGAGGTCGGACAGGCGGGGCGGTTCGAAGGCAAACCGGGTGATCTCGCCGTCCGCCTGGGCCTTGGCCAGGATCACATCGAGCGGAGTGTCCTTCGTAACCAGGTAGCGCGAGCCGCCCCGGTTACTCCCCACCAGCTCGATCCCCTCGATGGGCGGCGCCCAGGGCGCCCCATCGACGACGACCTCCAGGTGGCGACGACGGGACCGGGCCCGCAACTCGGCGACCGTGCCCGCCAGCACCACCCGGCCCTCGTTGATGATCACGACGTCTTCGCACACGTCCTCGACCAGGTCGAGCTGGTGGCTGGAGAACACGATGGCGACACCGCGGGCTGCCATCTCTCGAAGCACGTCGGTCAATGCCTCCATGCCGATCGGGTCCAGGCCCGAAAACGGCTCGTCGAGGACAGCGACCTCGGGGTCGTGGACCAGGGCGGCAGCCAGTTGAATGCGCTGCTGGTTGCCGTGGGAGAGGTCCTCGAGCTTGGCCCGGGAGCGGTCGGCGATGCCGAGGCGCTCCAGCCATCCAGCCGCCGCCCAGGCCGACTCGGCGGCGGATAGGCCGGAGAGACGGGCGAAGTAAACCAGCTGCTCCTCGATCCCCATCTTGGGGTAGAGGCCCCGCTCTTCGGGCATGTATCCGAAGCGCAGCCGTTCGGCATGACCGACCACTTTGCCCTTCCACCGCACCTCACCGTCGTCGGGCGTTACTAGTCCGAAGACGCACCGCATGGCGGTGGTCTTGCCGGCGCCGTTGGGGCCGAGGAACCCGACGATACGTCCCGGCTCGACGTCGAAGCCGGCGCCGTCGAGCGCCACGACGTCCCCATAGCGTTTGTGCAGATCGATCAGTGAGAGCATCGGGCCACCCATCCCCAGGGTGCCCTCCGGGACCCCACCCGACCAGGGCCGACCTACCGCCCCCGGTTGCCGATGGTCCCAATCGCCGACGGCGGCCCGTCCTTCTCCGGCAGTGCCGAGGTTCGTCGCCGGCCCCCCCACAGCCGGGCCACTAGCTTTCGCACCACGAGAGGAGGAACGATGACCCGTAACGAGATCTTCTCCGCGCTCGGCCTCTCCGACGCCAACTCGGGTGTGTACGCCGGGGGCTGGCTGACCGGACGGGGCGACGAGCTCGGTTCCGAGAACCCGGCCACCGCCGAGACCATCGCTACCGTGCGACGCGCCTCGGCCGACGACTACGAGCAGGTGGTAGCCGAAGCCGAGAAGGTGTTTCGGGAGTGGCGCATGCTCCCCGCCCCCAAGAGGGGGGAGTACGTGCGTCTGATCGCCGATGCCTTGCGCGAGGTCAAGGAGCCGCTGGGAGCCCTGGTGGCCATGGAGATGGGCAAGATCCAGGCCGAGGGGGAAGGCGAGGTCCAGGAGATGATCGACATCGCCGACTTCGCCGTGGGGCTCTCCCGCCAGCTCTACGGGCTCACGATGGCCTCCGAACGCCCCAGCCACCGCATGTACGAGCAGTGGCACCCGCTCGGGCCGATCGGCGTCATCACCGCGTTCAACTTCCCGGTGGCGGTGTGGTCGTGGAACGCCTTCATTGCCGCCGTCTGCGGTGACACGATGATCTGGAAGCCCTCGTCGCAGGTGCCGCTGTGCGCCATCGCGGTGCAGAACGTCTGCCACCGGGTCATGGAAGGCACCGGCTTCGAGGGAGTGTTCAACCTGGTCGTCGGCTCGGGATCCGAAGTCGGCGACACGCTCATCACCGACCGGCGCATCCCGCTCGTCTCGGCTACCGGGTCCTGCGGCATGGGCGAGAAGGTGGGCACGGCGGTGGCCCGGCGCCTGGGGCGCTCGCTGCTCGAGCTGGGCGGCAACAACGCCATCGTCGTCCTCGACGATGCCGACCTCGACCTGACGACGCGGGCCGTCCTCTTCGGGGCGGTGGGGACCTCCGGTCAACGGTGCACGACGACCCGGCGCCTCATCACACAGCGCACTATCACCGGCGACATCAGCAAGCGCCTCGTCGATGCCTATCAGCAGGTGCGCCTCGGTGATCCCCTCGACCCGTCGACGGTCATGGGTCCCCTGATCAATCGCCGGGCCGTGGACAACATGGTGGCGGCGGTCGGCATCGCCCGGGAACAGGGCGGCGAGGTGCTGACGGGAGGGGGCCCGATCGAGGTGGAGGGCCTCGACGGCTACTTCGTCGAGCCGACCATCATCAAGATCTCCAGGGACGCCCCGATCGTCGGGGAGGAGACCTTCGCTCCCATCCTCTACATCATCGAGGTCGACGACGTCTTCGAGGCGATTGATGTCCAGAACGAAGTGCGCGAGGGCCTGTC
>CAYFYE010000072.1:0-9302 GCA_964347285.1 uncultured Acidimicrobiia bacterium | reverse complement strand
AGCATTTTTTCAAAATGCGGTACGAGCCATCGATTGTCCGTGGCGTAGCGGTGAAACCCGCTTCCGACCTGATCGTAGATGCCTCCGTCGGCCATCTTCACTTCGAACGTCCGCTCCGCCGAGCGCTTTCTCGCCGCCACCGGCTCCGACTGCGGCATTGCCAACGTCAACATCGGCACCTCGGGCGCCGAGATCGGCGGTGCCTTCGGCGGAGAGAAAGAGACCGGGGGCGGCCGGGAAGCCGGCTCCGACGCCTGGAAGGCCTACATGCGGCGCCAGACGGTAACCATCAACTGGAGCGACGAGTTGCCGCTAGCCCAGGGGATCGAGTTCGGGTAGGGGGATCTATACCTTTGCTCGGCGAGCGCTGCGCCGACACCGTCTCGCCGGTAGCGGGCGCTCGCCTCGCCTGCTGCCGCCGCGGTGCCGAACGGCATCGGGGCTCGGCCGCAGGCCTCGCCTGGACCCAACCCCGTATCCCTGCCGGAGCCGGCGCAACGCTCAGGCCGTTGGGTGGGTAACGGGCGCTCGCCTCGCCTGCTGCCGCCGCGTTGAGAGCGGCTCCGGGTTCCGACCAGCCTCGCCGGATCCTCGACCCCTCAGCCTTCGAGTCGCTTGACGAACGTGAACGACTTCTTGGTGCGCTGGTAGCCGAGGGCCCGATAGAAGCGATGGGCTCCCTTGCGGGTGACGTTCGAGCGGAACCGGACCTCATGGGCACCGACCTCGAACGCCCACCGCTCCACCTCCGTCATTAGGGCGCTCCCCAGGCCGATGCGCCGGGCCGGCTCGGAAACCACCAAACCGCCCACTTCCACCCCAGGAGAAGACTCGAGGAGAACCGACTGGTAGGCGTGCACGAACGCCACCACCACCCCCTCCTCGGCGATCAGGACCAGGTGATCGTCGCGGTCCGCAATCTGGGACAGCCGGGCGGCGACGTCGTGCTCGGCGACCTCATAGCCGAGCTGGCGGCACAGCCCGGTCAGTGCGGCGACATCGCCTTTCGTCGTCGGACGGATCACAACCGCCCCGCCGCGAGATCAGGTCTGGTTCGCCGCCGACTCGATCGCCCGACCGAGTGTTGACGGCGGGCAGGTCCCCTCACGAGTCTCCCAGACGGGCCAGCTCCTCGACACTCAGGCACTCGATCACCAGCCCGAAGAGGGCTTCGCCCGCCTCCGGGTCGTCCTCGAGCGAGAACTCCGCGCCGGCCAGGCTGCTCGCCAGCAACGGTCGGAAGAAGTCGGCTCCGGTGATCCCATCGGCGAGGCACTCCGCCGATTCCTCGCTGATCTCGCCGCCGGCGGTCAGCTCGCTGACGAACACCTCGGTGATGTCGATGCACCTCAAGGTCACGTCGATGACCTTCTCGCGCTCCTCGGGCGTCGCTTGCTCCAGCACGTTCTCGGGGGCATCTCCCGTGTCGGCGTTGAAACCCAGCTCCAACAAACCGTCGACGCCGAACTCCGATACGGCCTCGGTGCCGACGCACTCTGCTTCCTGCTCCCCGAACGGCCCGTCGGGTGCTGCGTCTTCGAGAATCGAAGCCTTGATCAATTCGGCCAGCCTGTCTTCCGCTTCCGAGCCGCCCCCGCCGTCACCGCAGGCAGCAACGAGGAGGACGCAGGCCAGTACGAGAGAAATGATCCTGATCGTCGGCCCCCTTTGTCGGGTCCGGAAATGCTACCGGCCCCACCCTCAGGCGAGATGTTTCACCATCCGCAGCACCTGGACGTTCCCCAGCAGAGCTTTGGGCGAGGTGGCGGCCGCCTGGAAGCCGAAGCCTTCATACAGGGCGATCGCTACGTCGTTCCCGGTCTCCACATCGAGCTCGAGCGAGGCGGCGCCGGCTTCCCGAGCGGTCTCTTCGACGCTCTCCAGCAGCACCCTGCCCAGACCTTGGCCGCGGCGGTCGGGAAACACCGCCAGCTCCTGGATGTAATAGGCGTCGGGGGCCAGGCGGTCCATGAAGGCAAATACCCGGGCCCGGGGAAGGGCCACCGCGGCGGCCCGGATCAGCCGCCAGCCGGCATGGCGGGCGAACCATCGGGCCGTGCCCCTCCGCAGCTCCTTGGCGTGCCTGCCGAAGTACCCGTTGACCATCCCGGCAATGGATCCGTCCTCCTCACAGAAGTGGGTCTGCTCGAAGCTCAGCTCGTTGGCCGGATGGCGGTAGACACGGGCAACGATCTCGAGTGCTCGCCGCCCCAGCAGCGACCCGAACAACCCTCCGGCGGCCATGTCGGCCAGCTCGGCGAAGGCGGCCGCGTCGGAAGCAGTGGGCCGGCCGGGGCGGATCGAGAGTTCGGCCATTGCACCGCGGATTCTGGCAAGCGATCGGAGCCGCGTTCGATCGCCTCTCGATCCTGTGTACGGCTCCAGCAGGCAGACGTACTATCCGAACCGATAGCCCACCGAGCGGACCGTCGTGATCCAGCTGGCCCGCTCCTCGCCCAGCTTGGCCCGCAGCCGCCTGACGTGCACGTCGACGGTGCGGGAGCCGCCGAAGTAGTCGTAGCCCCACACCCTGGACAGCAGCTGCTCCCGGCTCCACACCCGGCCGGGATGTTGGACCAGAAAGCGGAGCAGCTCGTACTCCATGTAGGTCAGGTCGACGGGGCGGGCACCGACGATGGCCTGATAGGTGGCCAGGTTGAGCTCGAGGTCTTTGAAGCGCAGGACCTCTTCGGAGGCCGGTCCGCCCGAGGGGGCCAGCCGAGCCAACCGCATCGCCAGCTCGGCGGAGTCGAGCGGAGCCACTACGAAGTCATCGAAATCGCCATCCGCGCTCAGGTCATCCACAGACCCGACCACGGCCAGGACCGGCAGGTCGAGCACCCCGGTCACCCGACGGGCGAAGGCGGCCCCGGCGGCTCTGCCTACCTCTACAACCACCACCGACCACCCCTCACCGGGCTCCAGCTCTTCCATCGTGGCCACGTCCGGAACGGGTACGGCCCGCACTCCGGCGGCCCGGAGTGCGTCGGTCAGCTCGGGCGACACCACCGCGGGGTAGACGGCAGCAAACATCAGAGAATCGGCAGATACTCCTCGAGCTCGAAGCGGGACACATGCCGCTCATAGCGGTCCCACTCCTTGCGCTTGTTGCGCAGGAACCACTCGAAGACGTGCTCGCCGAGGGCGGCCGCCACCATCTCGGATTCCTCCATACGGTCGAGGGCCCCGGCCAGCGTGGCCGGGAGGCGCCCCACTCCGGCGGCGGCTCGCTCTTCACGGGTGAGGTCGAAGATGTTGCTGGTGGTTTCGGGGGGCAGGTCGTAACCCTGTTCGATACCGGTGAGGCCGGCCGCCAGGATCACCGAGAAGGCCAGGTAGGGGTTGCAGGCCGAATCGGGCGATCGGTACTCGATGCGGGTGCTCGAGGCCTTGCCCTTCTTGGTGGAGGGCACGCGTACCAGCGCCGACTCGTTGTTGCGAGCCCAGGTCATGTAGATCGGCGCCTCGAACCCGGCCACCAGTCGCTTGTACGAGTTGACCCACTGGTTGGTGACCGCAGTGATCTCACCGGCGTGGCGCAGCAGCCCGGCGGTGAAGGCCTGGGCCACCTTGGAGAGGCCGTACTCTCCTCCTCCCTCGAAGAAGGCGTTCTGATCGCCTTCGAACAGCGAGAGGTGAAGGTGCAAGCCGCTGCCGTCGTGGTCGGCCAGGGGCTTCGGCATGAAGGTGGCGTAGATGTTGTGCTCGAGGGCCACCTCCTTGACGGCGAGGCGGGTGGTCATGATGTTGTCGGCCATCGTCAGGCCGTCGGTGTAGCGCAGGTCGAGCTCATGCTGGCTGGGGGCCACCTCGTGATGGGAGAACTCGACCGGGATGCCGAACTGCTCCAGCACCGTGATGGTTCGGCGTCGGTACTCCTGGGCGACGTCGAGCGGGGTCAGGTCGAAATAGCTGCCCCGGTCGAGGAGCTGGGGCTCGGGACCGGCGTCGCTGAAGTAGAAATACTCGATCTCGGGCCCCACGTAGAAGGTGAACCCCAGCTCGGCGGCCCGCTCCAGATTGCGCTTGAGGACCCAACGAGGATCGCCCTCGAAAGGCTGGCCGTCGGGGGTGACGATGTCGCAGAACATGCGGGCCACCCCGTCTTCGGCCGATCGCCATGGGAGGATCTGGAACGTGGTCGGATCGGGCATCGCCAGCATGTCGGCCTCTTGAACGCGGGAGAACCCGTCGATGGCCGATCCGTCGAACTGCATCCCTTCTTCGAAGGCGGTTTGCAGCTCGGCGGGAGTGATGGCAAACGACTTGAGAAATCCCAGGACGTCGCTGAACCAGAGGTGAATGAAGCGGATCCCCCGCTCCTCCACCGTCCGCAGCACGTACTCTTCCTGTCTTTCCATGGAGACCTCCGAGCCGAGACCATCGTACGCCATGAGCCGGCCTCCGCCGTCAACCGAAACACAGCGTTCACATTCCTGCAACCCCCCTGAAAAGGACCACATGTACAAGAGTGCGATTGGAGCCGACGACAAGGAGCCGAACCGATGGCGCCCGAGACCCCCAGCGACGTCCTCAAGCTGATCTCCGACGAAGGATTCGAGTTCGTGGATTTCCGCTTCTGCGACCTCCCCGGACAGGTCCAACACTTCACCGTTCCCGCTTCGGAACTGACCGCCGACGCCTTCGATGAGGGTGTGGGCTTCGATGGGTCTTCGATTCGCGGCTTCCAGGAGATCCAGGAGTCCGACATGGTGTTGGTGCCGGACCCGGCCAGCGCCGTCGCCGATCCCTTCCTGGACCACAAGACCCTGATCCTCTACTGCTTCGTCAAGGACCCCGTCACCGGCCAGCCCTACGACAAGGACCCTCGCTACGTCGCTCGCAAAGCCGAGTCCTACCTGGTCGGCACCGGAATCGCCGATACCAGCTACTGGGGTCCGGAGTGCGAGTTCTACATCTTCGACTCGGCCCGGTTCGATCAGAACCAGTTCTCCGCCTTCTACGAGATGGACTCGATAGAGGGGGCCTGGAACACCGGGGCCGACGAGCCGGGCGGCAACCTGGCCTACAAGCCCCGCTACAAGGAGGGCTACTTCCCCGTCCCCCCCACCGACCACTATCAGGACCTGAGGTCCGAGATGGTCCACGTCCTCGCCTCGCTCGGCATCGAAACCGAGGTGCATCACCACGAGGTGGGCACCGCCGGGCAAGCCGAGATCGACATCCGCTACGGGACCCTGCTGCGGCAGGCCGACAACGTGACCCTCTACAAGTACGTGGTCAAGAACGTCGCCTGGCGGGCCGGGAAGACGGCCACGTTCATGCCGAAGCCGATCTTCGAGGACAACGGTTCGGGGATGCACACCCACCAGAGCCTGTGGAAGGGCGACCAGCCGCTCTTCTACGACGAAGGCGGCTATGCCGGGCTCTCGGACACGGCCCGCTATTACATAGGCGGGATCCTCAAGCACGCCCCGGCCGTCCTCGCCTTTGCCGCCCCCACCACCAACAGCTACCGGCGATTGGTCCCCGGCTATGAGGCTCCGGTCAACCTGGTGTACAGCCAGCGCAATCGTTCCGCGGCGGTGCGGGTGCCGGTGTACTCCAAGAAGCCCGCCACCAAGCGCATCGAATTCCGCTGTCCCGACCCTTCCTGCAACCCCTACCTGGCGTTCTCGGCGATGCTGCTGGCCGGGTTGGACGGGATCCAAAACCAGATCGAGCCGCCCAAGCCGGTGGACAAAGACATCTACGACCTTCCCCCCGAAGAACTGGCCGGACTCCCGACGGTGCCGGGGAGCCTCGAGGAGTCGCTGGTGGGCCTCGAGGAGGACCACAAGTTCCTCCTCATCGGAGACGTGTTCACCGAGGGGCTCATCGAGGCGTGGCTCGACTACAAGCGACAGCACGAGGTGAACGCCATGCGGCTCCGGCCCCACCCCTTCGAGTTCTACCTGTACTACGACATCTAGGGCCGGCCCCGAATCACGGAGCGACCTCACCGGCGCACGAACGTCGCGTGGTGAGCGTGGGCGCCGGCACCGGCGCCGAGGGCCGGACAGCCGATCGCGGTGGCCGGACAGTGCGGCCGGTGGCGGTTCGTGGAGTACGGCCCCCGGCCGAGACCGGTGGCTAGTCCTCGGGGGCCGGCGTGGTGTCGATCGTCGTACCGCTCTCGTCGCCGGTGGGCTCCTCTTCGGGCACCGTGGGTTCGGTATCGGGAACGGTGGGTGGGGTCTCGGTGACCAGTTCGGAGGCCACGCCGGCCCGCTGCTTGACCGCCTGAACGCCGGCCATGAACGCGTCGGTGGCCGCCTGGTAGTCGGCGAACGCCTGGATGCGCCCCTCGGCGGTGTCGGGATCGAGCAACCCGTCGACCATGCCCTGGGCGGCCACCACCATGGAGGCGGCGGCGTCGTTCAGCAGCAGATGGGAAGCCTCCAGTTCCGGCACCGTGGCCGACTCCTGGACTCGCGCGTCGAAGGCTTCGGTGTCGTCCACCAAGGTCCGGAGGGCATCGGCCGTGTCTTGAAAGCTGGTTTCGCCCTGATCCCAAGCGTTGTTGATGTCGCGGGCCCGCTCCAGTAAACCCTCGGCTTCCAGTGCCAGCGCGTCGAGCTGGGCGAGGTAGGCGGCCACTTCCGGCGCCAGTGTGGTCGTGGTGGTTTCCGGCACGGTCGTAGTCGCGATGGTGTCCTCGCTCGCCGCGGTGGTGGCCGTCGAGTCGGGAACGGTCCCCGGCTCCAGGCTGCTCACGAAGATCCACGTCGCCCCGACCATGCCGGCGATGACCACCGGCAGGATCCAGCGGCCGTACTTGGGATCGGGGTTTTGGGCCACGGCCCGAGGGTAGTCGGTCCCTCTCGGGCCCAATCGGCGGGGCCAAAGGAGATAGTCGCGCTTTCGATGAGCCGGGCGGTACCCGGGTAGCCTGCCGGCCATGGACCTGAGGGAGGTTGGCGCGCTCGTCACCGGCGGTGCCCACCGGGTCGGGAAGGGGATCGTTCTTGCCCTGGCCGGTGCCGGCGCCGACGTCTTCATCCACTACGGGAAATCATCCGAGGCTGCCGAGGCCACCGCCGCCCAGGCCGAAGGTCACGGAGTGCGAGCAGTCATCGGCTCAGCCGATCTCTCCGATCCGGCTGCCGCCCGAGGCTTGGTCGATGCCGCGACCCGGGCGCTCGGCAATGTTCGCATCCTCGTCAACAGCGCCTCCGGGTTTCCCACCGACACCCTCGAGGAAGTGACGCTGGGCGACTGGGAGGCGAGCATTCGCCTCACCCTCACCAGCCCGGTGTTCCTCACCCAGGCTTTCGCCCGATCGCTGCCCGAAGGAGCCGACGGGGCCGTGGTCAACGTCACCGATTGGCGCACTGCTCGCCCCTACCCGGACCACTTCAGCTACTCGGTTGCCAAGGGGGCGGTCGATGCCTTCACGAGGGCGGCCGCAGTGGCTCTGGCGCCACACATCCGAGTCAACGCGGTTGCCCTGGGCGCCATCCTCCCTCCCCCGGGCGAGGACTCCGCCTACTTGAAGCGGCTGGCCGGAGGCTTGCCGCTGCGGCGTGTCGGGTCGGTCGAAGAGGTGGGCAAGGCCGTCGTCGCGCTGATCGCCGGCGACTTCATCACCGGCGAGATCGTGCGCGTCGATGGGGGCGCCCACCTCAGCTAAATCCACGCGCCGGTAGCATCGGCGGCCCATGGACCAGATCCACATACGCGACCTCCTGGTGCGAGGAATCGTCGGCATCAAGCCGGACGAGCGGGCCAACCGTCAGAACATCCTCATCAATGCCACGCTGTGGACGGACACCCGCAAGGCGGCCGTCAGCGACTCCATCGACGACGCCGTCAACTACCGGACGGTGACCAAGGCCATGATCGCCCACGTCGAAGGGGGGGAGCCGATGCTGGTGGAGCGGCTGGCGGCCGAGCTGGCCGGGGTGTGCTTTGCCGCCGACGAACGCATCGACGAAATCGAGCTGACGGTCGAAAAGCCCGGCGCGCTGCGCTTTGCCCGCTCGGTCGGCGTGACCATTCACCGGCGGCGGGAGGAGTGACGGCGGCATGGCTGACGTTCTGATCTCCATCGGCAGCAATATCGACAAGGAGAGCAACGTACCCGAAGCCGTGCGCGCCCTCGAGCGGCACCCCAGAATCGACGTCCGGAACGTCAGCCGAATCTACGACAGCGAGCCGGTGGGCCCGCCGGGTCAGCCCCAGTTCCACAATGCGGCGGTGCGTATCGAGACCGACCTGGACCCGCCGGACCTGAAGCGGCTGCTGCGCCGGATCGAGGAGCAGATGGGGAGGGTGCGCACAGACGACAAGTTCGCCCCCCGTACGATCGACCTCGACATAGGCTTCTACGGGCGAGAGCCCCTCGAACTGGACGGCGAGCCGATTCCCGATCCCGATCTCGGCAAATACGCCCATCTGGTCCTGCCGATGGCCGACGTAGACCCCGACCGGGTCGACCCGGGAACCGGCTTGACGCTGGGGGCCCTGGCGGCGCGGGGGTCCGACGATACCGGGGCCGAGATCATCCCGATGAGCAGGCACTTGGCCCGTCTCGAGACCGGCGGCCGCTACGCCGTCGAGCTGGATGCCGAGTGGGCCGACGAGGTGTATGCCCCTCACTTCGAGGCCCTGGTGCGCGACATGCTGGTGGAGATCGGGGAAGACCCGGAACGTGACGGGCTGCGGCGGACGCCGCTGCGGGTGGCCAAGGCGATGGATTTCCTCACCTCCGGATACAGCCGCACCCTCGAAGAGGTCGTCAATGATGCGATCTTCGAAGAACCCTTCGACGAGATGGTCGTGGTCAAGGACATCGAGTTCTACTCGTTGTGCGAGCACCATCTCCTGCCGTTCTTCGGTCGGGCGGCCGTCGGCTACCTCCCCAATGGAAAAATCATCGGCCTCTCCAAGATCGCCCGCCTGGTCGACCTCTACGCCCGCCGGCTCCAGGTCCAAGAGCGACTCGCCAACGAGATCGCCGACGGCCTCATGGAAGTCCTCCAGCCCCTCGGAGTGGGCGTGGTCATGGAGGGCAACCACTTCTGCATGATGATGAGGGGAGTGCAGAAGCAAAACAGCTCGATGGTCACCAGCGCCATGCGGGGCACGTTCGAGACCAGTGACCGCACCCGCCACGAGTTTCTCGATCTGATCCGGGACTGAGGGCACCGGCGCCGCCGGTCCTCGGCCATATCAAGCCTATTGAGGCCAACTGTTCTTACCTATATGTTGATGGCATGGAACCCGCTGCGGCCACCCTCCTCGCCATCGCCGGCCTCGCCTTCGCCGTCGCCGGCGCTCACAGCCTCCCCTCGGTAGGA
>CAYFYE010000071.1:1534-12757 GCA_964347285.1 uncultured Acidimicrobiia bacterium | reverse complement strand
TGGTAGCCCCGACCGGATTTGAACCGGCGTTACCGGCTTGAGAGGCCGGCGTCCTAGGCCGCTAGACGACGGGGCCTTGGGTGAGCGCCGCACGGCGCCGCTCGGGGGGAAGGACTCGAACCCTCAATTACAGGACCAGAACCTGCCGTGTTGCCAATTACACCACCCCCGAAAGCTCCACGAGGATACCAACGCCCCGTTTGCCCCGGGTCATCCGAGTCGGGCCAGCGCCGCCTCGAGGCGGTGCAGCGTGGGCTCCTTTCCGAGAGCGGCCATGGACTCGAAGAGCGGCGGACTCACCGACGATCCGGTGACCGCCACCCGCAGCGGCTGAAGACCCTTGCGGGCCGACAGATCGTGCTCCTCGAGCATGGTTCGCAGCACCGCCTCTATCTCACCCACCTTCCAGTCTTCGATGGCGGCCAGCGCGGCGATGGCCCCCTCGAGGGCGACCGGCGCCTCGGCGCCCGTCATCACTTTGTTCCACGAGGCTTCGTCGAAGGACGGCTCGGCTACGAAAAGGAAGGACACTTGATCGGTCACCTCGGTGAGCAACTTGGCCCGCTCCTGAACGGCCGGAGCCAGAAGTGCAAACGCCTCCCGTTCCTGCTCGCCGAGGGCTCGTTGTAGGCCCGACTCGACCGAGGGCAGACTGCGCGCCGTGAATTCCTCGGCACTCAGGGAGCGGATGTACACGCCGTTCATCCACTCCAGCTTCTGCCGGTCGAACACGGCCGGGTTCCGGGACACCGCCGCCAGGTCGAATCGCTCCACGGCCTCTTCTCGTGACACGAGGGTCTCGTCTTCCCCCGGCGACCAGCCGAGGATGGCGAGGTAGTTGAACATGGCGTCGGGCAGGAATCCGGCATCCCGGTACTCATGCAGGGCGGTGGCACCGTGGCGCTTCGACAGCTTGCGGCCGTCGGGACCGTGCAACAGGGACAGGTGAGCGTATGCGATCGCCGGGCCTCCCAGCGCTCGCCCCAGGAGAATGTGCTTGGGGGTGGAGGGGAGGAGGTCCTCTCCCCTGATGACATGGGTGATGGCGAAATCGACGTCGTCGACCGAGCTGGCCAGGTGATAGGTCGGTGACCCGTCGGAACGAAGCATGACGAAGTCATCGATGTTGTCGTGATCGAAACGGACCTCGCCCCGGACGACATCGCTGAAAACGGTTTCAGCAGGCCGGGGGACGGCAAAGCGCAGCGACGACGGCTCGCCCCGTTGGCGCCGTAGGGTTGCCTCGCTGGCAGAGAGGGTCCGGCACCGGCCGTCGTAGCCCGGGGGCCGGCCTTCAGCCATGGCGGTACTTCGACGCTCCTCCAGTTCTGCGGCGCTGCAGAAACACGGATAGGCCGACCCGCCGGCCACCAGTTGCTCCGCCGCCTCCGTGTAACGCGGCAGGCGCCGGCTCTGGCGGTACTCCCCGTGCGGTCCTCCCACCTCGATCCCCTCGTCCCAGTCCAGGCCGAGCCAGCGCAAGCCGACCACCACATCCCGGTAGTACTCAGCGGTGCTGCGCTCCTGGTCGGTGTCGTCGCTGCGAACGATGAAGACGCCCCCGGTATGACGGGCCACCAGCCAGTTGAACAGCGCCGTCCGAGCCGTACCGACGTGCAGGTAACCCGTTGGAGAGGGAGCGAAGCGCACCCGGACGCTCACCCCGGCACCACCGGGTTCCGGAGGATGCCGATCCCCTCGATCTCGACCTCGATGACGTCACCGGGTTGCACCGGGCCGACTCCCTGCGGTGTCCCGGTGAGCACCACATCCCCCGGCAACAGGGTCATGATTCGTGAGACGAAGGCCACCAGCTCGCCGACCCCGAAGATGAGATCGGTCGTCGTCGCCTCCTGGCGCACCTCGCCGTTGACCCTGGCAATGATCGCCATGCCCTCGGCGGGATCGAACTCGGTTTCCACCGCCGGGCCGAGAGGACAGAAGGTGTCGAAACCCTTGGCCCGCGTCCATTGCTCGTCAGAGCGCTGCAGGTCGCGGGCCGTGATGTCGTTGGCGGCGGTGTAGCCGATGATGTGAGCGCCGGCATCTTCGATCGCAACGTTGCGGGCAACCTTGCCGATCACCACTGCCAGTTCGGCCTCATGGTGGACCTCATGGCTGTCGGGCGGATAGCGCACCGCTTCGCCGGGACCGATGACCGCAGTGGAGGGTTTGAGGAATATCAGGGGCTCCTCGGGTCGTTCGGCTCCCATTTCACCGGTATGCCCCGCGTAGTTGCGTCCGATTCCCACCACCTTGGTGGGAAATACCGGAGCCAGCAGCCGAGCTTCGGCAAACGGCACCAACGCCTCGGTCGGCTCCCAGGCCACGAAGGGACTGCCCCGATGGAGGCGGATGCCATCCTCGTCGACCGACCCGTAGGCGATGTCATCCACCTCACTGTGCACCCGGACGATCTTCACCAGATATCGCTCCCACCATCGATGCGTGGTTGCCGGGAGGTCCTCATCGATAATCGACGAGGCGTTCGCCGCGGCGCATGCGGTCCCGGATCTCCTCCGGCGACGACTCGAGGATCTCGACGGACACCGCTGCCACGAGCCGATCGGCCTTGGCCGGACGATGGGCCAGGTTGGCGAACCACCGAGTCCGGCCTTCGGCGAGATGGTTGATGAGTGCTCCAGGGATGCCGTCCGGATCAAAGCCCAGCACCAGCATCGCCACATCGACGTCTTGGCCCGTGGGCGCTCGACCCAAGCGACTGGCGCGAGCTGCGGCGACGGCCGCCAACCCGGCATCGACGTCGGCGCGGCGCTCGCCTCGACGCAATTGTGGGCTGCGAGCGGAAACGAGCTTCAGCGCATAGCCGGTATCAGGTCCCGGCCTGCCGTACATCCCGCCCCAGGGCACTTTGTCGGGGCCATCCAGTTCGCCGGGTCGGCCCGGCGCCCAGCGACGGGGCGCGGCCGGCTCGGGCACCGGCCGGGGCAAGTCCTCGATCCTGAGCTCGATGTTCGGTTGCTGACCCAATGTCTAATCCCAACCAATGACGATAGGCATCACCCGGCCGGCTACGGCGCCCCTATGTTTGCAGGTGAGTCGGGGCGGTGGCCGTCGCTAGCCTGCCGGCGATGCGCCGCCTGGTCGCCTCCGTCCTCGGCCTCGGCCTTCTCCCTCGCCGGCTGTGGGGCAACGACTCCGGCGCGGGGACCCTGGGAGCCGTACCGGCGGCCGGACTGTCACTTCTCCTCTGGGACATTCCGGTGGTCGTGGGTCTGACGGCCGCTCTGGCGGCCATCGGGCTTGCTCTGTGGTCCGCAGCCCCTTTCGCAGCCGAGGGAGCGGATCCGGGATGGGTTGCCATCGACGAAGTGGCCGGAACCCTGGTTGCACTCATTGGGTTGCGAGGTTGGCCCTGGCTGACGGCCTTGGTGGTGGCCCGCATCGGCGACATCACCAAGCTGCCGCCCGGGGTGGCTGCCGCCGAGCAACTACCCGGAGCCGTCGGCGTCACCGCCGACGACGTGGTGGCCGGCCTCTACGGCCTGGCGATCGGCTGGATCCTCCAAGCGGTGTTCGGCTAGGCCCGCTCGCCGAGGTCGATGAATCGGGCCCCGGCGATGCCGTCGAGATTGCGCAGTCCTTCGACCTGTTCGTCGCCGAGCGGTTGGTCGAGGTTGAGGCCCATCATGGCTGCCGCCCCGTCCGCAGCCCGACCAACGACCATGTTGGCGATGTTGATCCCCATCTCACCCAGATAAGTCCCCAACCGTCCGATGACCCCGGGGACATCCTCGTTGGCCACGATCAGCAGGTAGCGAGTCAGCGGCAGCTCGATCTCGTAGTCGAATATCTCGATCAGCACCGGGCCCTTGCGAGCGAGAATGGTGGCGGCCACGCTCACCGGCCGGCCGCCGACGTCGCCGCTGAGTCGAACCAGTGACACATAGGCTTCGGGCGCCGGCGACGCCTCCGTGTCAACGGTGATGCCCCGTTGCTCAGCGAGCTTGGCAGCGTTCACATACGACACGCCGACAGCAGACACTCCCGAGAGTGCCCCTTTGAGGGCGGCCAGAGCGAGGGGCCGGATCGGGCCTTCCCCGATGTGGCCCTCGGCCCTGATCACCAGGCGCGAAGGGAGCCCTTCGGCCAGAACGACGAATATCTGCCCGAGCTGCTCGGCGATCGGCAGGAAGGGACGGACCTCATCTGCGACCTCTGGTCCGAGATCGAGGTTCACCGCGCTCGGCACCAATTCCCCGCGCAGCGCCGCCGCCACCGCTTCAGCCACAGTGGTGCCGGCCCGGTCCTGAGCCTCGCCGGTAGAGGCACCCAGGTGGGGCGTCATGACGACGCTGGGAAGCGAAAAGAGAGCACTGTCGGCGGGGGGCTCCTCCGAGAACACGTCGAGCGCCGCCCCCGCGACCCGCCCCGACTGGATGGCTTCGGCGAGCGCCTTCTCATCGACCACCCCGCCGCGCGAGGTATTCACGATGCGGACTCCCGGCTTCATCTTGTCGAACGCTCTGGCATCGATGAGCCGCTCGGTCTCGGGCGTGCGCGGCACATGGATCGAGATGAAGTCTGCTTCGCGGTAGAGCTGGTCGAGGTTGGCCAGCTCTACCCCGAGTCGGCGGGCCCGCTCCGGGCCGATGTATGGGTCCGATGCAATCACGCGCATCCCGAAGGCGGCCGCTCGCTCGGCCACCAGGGACCCGATTCGGCCCAGCCCAATCAGCCCCAGGGTCTTGCCGTGGAGCTCGACCCCTTTCAGTGCCTTCCGCTCCCAATGTCCGGCCCTCACGGAGGCGTCGGCCTCGGCCACCCGGCGGGCTTGGGCCAGCAAGAGGGCCATGGTGTGCTCGGCCGCCGAGATCGTGTTGGCCTGGGGGGCGTTGACCACCATCACCCCGGCGGTGGTGGCCGCATCGACGTCGATGTTGTCCACGCCTATTCCGGCTCGGCCGATCACCCGCAAAGATGGGGCGGCTCCGATGAGGTCGGCATCGACTTCGGTGGCCGAGCGCACCACGAGGCCCTCGGCGTTGCCCAAACGTCCGATCAGATCGGAACGCGGGACGTCGATCGCCAGATCGACATCGCAGGCCTCTTCGAGTGCTTTGATCCCCGCATCCGAGATGGGCTCGGCTATAACGACTTTGGGTCGCATCACATCCTTCGCTGCCACATTGTGCCCGCTGCTCGAGCGACCTCCAAGGCAGCGACCGTCCGGTACCGTGAGGTCAGACGATTGAGGGGTTATCGCCGTGACCGAGGAACAATGGCTTCCAGGATTGGTGGTGGTGGGAACCGACGGTTCCGAGACCAGCGTACGGGCCGCTCAGCTAGCTGCGTCCCTGGCTCGCCATCATGAGGCCCGCCTCCACGTTGTGACCGTGGTTCGGCCTCCTGAAGGATGGTGGGGCGTCGTCGGTTCCCCCCCATCGGCCGAATCGATGGCTGCTGCGCTGAGCAAGGCGCAGCGACAGGTTCTCGACCAGACAGTGGAAAGCCTCGACCTCGACGGCCTGCAATGGGAGGTCGTCGAAGAGATCGGGGATCCGGCCGGCCGGCTCGTGGAGTATTGCCGCGAGCAAGGCGCCGACGTGCTCGTCGTGGGACGCCGTGGTGCCGGGATCCTCGAACGTGTCGTCGTGGGCTCGGTGGCCGATCGGGTAGTGCATACCTCCGACTGCCCGGTGATCGTCGTCCCCTAGCGGATGTTGAAGTACCAGAACCAGGCGGCCCCGCCCACCACGACGGCGAAGAAGGCGGCCTTCCAGGCGCTCTTCACCACCCCCCACAGGAACACGACGACTGCCAGAGCCCCCACTCCGACCAGGATTCCGGCCAGCAAGGGGTCGGCCCCCACCGCCTCCAGGAGGTGGTCCGGGATCCGGTCGACCACCGACTCCGGGAGGCGGTCGATCACCTCTTCGGGGATCTTCTCGATGACCCCTTCGGCGAGGTCCTGGACCACGTCGGTGGGAAGCTGATCGACGACCTCGGGCGGCATCTCGTCGACGGGGCTCTTGGCGAGGACCGTGCTCACGAGGCCGGAATGGTACTCGCCACCGACACCACGGCCGACGACCCTCTATGAGGGCCTCGGACCATTCCCGGGGTGTGGGGGGACCGGCCGGGCGGTGGCATCGGGAAGAGAGGCCTCGGCCAAGGCACGGCATGCCAGTGCTCGCTCGAGGTCGTCAACCGCCTCGATGGCCAGCCGCTGCAATCGTGGATCGGCGGCGTCGGTGAGGGCCGCAGTGGCTCCCAGCAGCTCGGCGTCGACTCGGTAGCGGGGATGCAGGCCGTAGAAGTAGGCCTTGGCCGCCTCCCACTCCCAATCGTTGATGATGTCCTCGATGCGTGCGAAGAACTCCTGCACATAGCGATCCAGCAGGGGGCGCTGCTTCCACCACTGAAAGCCGGCCATCGCGGCTCGAGCCGTCGCCAGGGACTCGTAGCCGGATGCGTGCAGCTTCTCCCATGCCTCGGCTTTGGCTGCGGGGTCGGGTCGGGAGACTTCGGCCCGCACCAGTGCCCGTTTGCCCCGGTCCGAGGGGTCCCGCTCGGCCTCGGACGCGACCCGGGCCGCCTCCCCCTCCACGCCGTGGGCCGACCAACGCACCGCCAGCTCCCATCGCATGTCCTGATCGACCGCCAGACCCTCGCCGGCCTCTTTTCCGTCCACGATGCGCCCCGCCATCTCCAGATCGTCGGGGTGAGAGGCAGCACCGATGAGTGCGCGGGCCCACAGTACGCGGAGGTCTCCGGGCGGTGCATCGTCGATGGCCCTTCGGCACATCGACACGAAGGAACGGATGTTCCGATCCTTCATGGCTTCGGGGATGTACCGGGCCAGCGTTCCGGCGGCCGTGGCGAGGACCATCTTGACGATCTGATCGCTCCGCTCCACCGGCAGGTGGCGCTCGACGGCCTTCAGGTAGTCGAGCGATGGAAGCGTTCGGTCGCGCACCATCTCCCACAGCGATTGCCACAGTTGGTGGCGCAGCAAGTCGTCATCGACGGCGTGCAAGGAGCGGTGCACGAACTGCAGCGACACCGAATCGAGATCCACCTTCGCATAGGTGAGATCGCGGTGATTGGGAAACACCATCACCGGGGACGCCAGGCCGGCCGCTTCCGGAACCGGGACAGTCGGCCCCTCGATCGATGCCGGCAGGGCGTCCACGTGGAGCCCGACGGGAGTTTCCGAGACGACTCCCACCTCGACGGCATGAGGACGGAGGGTGGGGAAGTCGTCGGGAGCACGCTGGTGCAGCACGATCCCGCTGAGGCGGTCGGCGGTCGGCGCCCACTCCACCGAGAGCGTGTTGACGGAGGCGGTGGTCAGCCATCGGGCCGCCCAGCCCGCCAGATCCCGACCGCTCCCGTCTTGGAGGGCGGCCAGGAAGTCGGCCAGGGTGCTGTTGGCGAACTCGTAGCGCCGGAAGTAGGTACGTAGGCCGGCTGCGAACGCTTCCTCACCGATCGTGGTCATCAACTGGCGAAGGACCGAGGCCCCCTTTCCGTAGGTGATCTGATCGAAGTTGAGGAAGACTTCGTGGGTGTTGGCCACCTGGGCCGCAACAGGATGGGTGGTCGGGCGTTGATCGTCCCGATAGGCGCCGAGCTTGTTGCGGGCGTTGAAGTCCTGCCACACCTCGTGCCAGCGTCCGGAATCGGCCATGGCCAGATAGGCGACGAAGGTGGCGAACGACTCGTTGAGCCACAGGTCGTCCCACCACTTCATCGTCACCAGATCGCCGAACCACATGTGGGCCAGCTCGTGGAGGAGGACCTCGGCTCGGCGGACCCGCTGGTCGCGCGTGGGCGGATCCCGAAAGACGAGCGCATCGGTGTAGACCACGGCGGCCACGTTCTCCATGCCACCCCAGTTGAACTCGGGAGCGAACACCTGGTCGTATTTGGTGAATGGGTACGGGCGCCCGAACAACCGGGAGAAGAAATCGAGGCCGTCCTTGGAGATCGAAAACAGCTCTTCGGCATCGAGATACTCGGCCATCGACGCCCGGCAGTACAGCCCGAGCGGCAGCCCGTTGTGCTCGTCCAGGGTCAAATGGAACGGCCCGGCGATGACCGAGAAGAGGTAGGTGCTGAACGGCACGGTGCGCTCATAGGAGCGGCGCACCCGACCGTCGTCGGCGGGTTCCGCTTCGGAAAGCCTCCCCGATGAGATCACCGACCAGTCATCGGGCGCAGTCACGATCAACTCGAAGGTGGCCTTGAGGTCGGGTTGGTCGAAGCAGGGATACAGGCGATGAGCCCCGTAGGGCTCCAACATGCTGTAGATGTACTCGGCCCCGTCCTCCGGATCGAAGAACTGATGAAAGCCCTCGCCGGCCCGATCGAAGGCATTGACGTAGGAGACGCTGACCTCGTTTTGCTCCCTCAGCAGCCGGGCCGGGAGGGCTATTCGGTACCCGTCCCACTGCGGTTCCACAGCGGCTCCGTTGATTTCGAAGTCGTCGATGGTCCCACCGACGAATTCGAGGAACGTATCGCCGCCGCTGTGCTCGAACCGGACGGTCGCCTTCCCGCGGTACTCCTTGGCCCCGGCTCGCAGATCGAGCTCGATGCGGTAGGACACGGCATCGATCTGGGCGGCCCGGGCTTCTGCTTCTTGTCGGGTCAGAACGTCACGCTGCATGCGGCTCCTCACCATCGGGTGCGGGGCGACCCTAGCGCCGGCCGTGCTGACCCGGACCCCTGAATCTCGAAGAAACCGCCGGAAGGTTGCCGCCGGCGCGGCCGTCGGTCGCGCCCGATGACCGACGGCGTCGGCCGGCCGCTAGGAGGCCCCGAACACCCCGGCCACGGGAACCCACCACGGGTTGCCGAACGGGAAGGCGGCGTCGGCATTGCCTTCGACGAGGGCATATTTGAGGTAGAAGCGTCCGTCGGCGGGGCGATACACGCCGGGAGCATCGGAACTGGTAGCGATCCAGTCACCGGCTATGAACTTGTCGAGCGGATTGCCGAAGAAAAACTGCCCGTCGGCCACGCCGGTGGTCAGGCTGTTGCGGTAGTAGAAGAAGCCGGTGCTCTCCCGATAGAGGCCGATCTCGTCTGCCCCGTCGCCGTCCCAGTCGCCGACGACCGGTGTGTCCCCCGGGTTTCCGAACCCGAAGGTCACGTTTGCTGCGCCGAGGCCCCCTTCGTTGGCGCCCAGCTCGAAGAAGATGAAGAACTGCTGCGTCGACGGCCGGTACAGGGCCACTTCGCCGCAACCGTCGCCGTCGAAGTCACCCGCCAGCGGTACGTCATTGGGATCGCCGGCGAAGAACCGCCGGGTGGCGACCCCCTGATCGTTGGAATCGCGCAGGTAGAAGAAGGCATCCGAGAGCCGGAACAAACCCGGCGTCTCGATGCCGTCGCAGTTCCAGTCGCCCACCACCGGAACGTCGAACGGGTTGCCGAAGTAGAAGCTGGTAACGCCACCGTCGGGCATGATCAGGTGCCACTGGCCCTGACCGGTGTCGACGAGGCCGACGGTGTTCACCCCTATACCGGAGTCGACGCGCACCGGCCCGGCCAACGTGTCGGTGCCGCCGTCGCCATCGTCGATCGTCACCCGGGCCGAGAAACGGTCGCCGCTCGCCGGTGGGTCGAGGTAGACGTGGCCCGTCGAAAAGGAGCGGGCACCAAGCGGCAGGGGAACGGTGTCGACGATTCCGTCGCCCCAGTCGATCGTCAGCGTGTGGGCATCGGTGCTTCCGGCGTCGGTGAAGGCTCCCGAGAACGTCGCGGTGTCCCCGGCAATGAAATCGATGGTGGGGTTGCCGGCGGAATCGAAAATCCCGAATGAGGTGAAGTTGGGTGCATCGTTGGCCACGAAGACGGTCAGGGAGTCGCCGGCGGAGAGGCCGAGAGAATCGGTGACGGCGACGGTCACGGTGTAGGCACCCGATCCTTCGTCCACGTAGACGTGGGATCCGCCGTGGGGCCCGGCCACTCCCGGGGACCTCTCGACGACACCATCGCCCCAATCGACCGTCGCGGTGAGGCTGTCGAGGGCATCGGGATCGCTGATCGCCGACGAGATCGACACCGGCGTCCCTTCGAGAACGCTTTGGTCGACCCCGGCAACCACGCTGGGGCCCTCGTTGTCGATGATCGAGAGGGTATGGACGAAAGGATGCTCGAGGACCGCCCCCACGGTGGGTGCCTGGAGTTCGAGACTCAGTGCTTCCGTCGGCTCGAGGACTCCATCGGCCACGAGTGTGACCGTAACCGGCTCGACCGCTCCGTCACCCGAGCCGGCCGGGAATGTGACGCTCGCATCGTCGACCGCGTAGTCGGCAGGGCTGGAAGCGGAACCCGGCCTGCCGTTGACTGCCACGGTTATCGGCGCAGCTATCGAGCCTCCCGGCGTCGACGTCGACAGCACGACGTTCACGGTGTGGGTGCCCGCCTCCTCATGCACCGAAGCGGCCCCAACCGCAAAGGCGAGAGTCGCTGCATCGTCGTCGACAATCATGACCTCGTGGACACCGACGGCGCCTACCGTGGCTTCACCGCTGATGACCGGCCCGAGGCCCAGGTTGATGTCTTCATTGCCCTCGGCGGCAACGTCATCAACGATGTCGATCGACAGCTGCCCGACGGCCCCATCACCAGACCCGGCTGCAAAGATCACCGACGAGGTCGAGAAGACGTAGTCGTCCACGTCATCGGCAGAACCGGTGCGTAGATCACCCACCCCAACGGCGACGCTTCCCTCGATCCCGCCTCCGGGGGTAGAGGTGGTGAGCACCACCTCGACGCTGTGGGTGGCCCCCGGCACGTTCTCGTCCACCGATGACGAGGTCGCCTGGAACGACACCGTGGCGCTGTCGTTGTCGGTGATGGTGGCGGTGTGGGCGGTGGTGGTCCCCAGGGCGGCCGGACCGGCCGAGACCGCCTCCAGGGTGAGGGCCACCTCTTCGGGACTCTCCACCAGGGCGTCGTCGGTAATGGTGAGCACCGCCATGGTGGTGCCGTCGCCGGAGGCGGCCGGGAAGGTGATCGGGGTGGCCAGGGCGTAGTCGGCGGCCTCGGTGCTCACGTCGGCGGCCGACACATCGACCACCACCTCGTCGGCCAAGGTGGTGCCGGCGGTGGTGGTCAGCCTCACCCCCACCACCTCTCCGTCTCCTTCCAGGGAGGCCGAGGAGGGATCGGCGAAGGCCACGGTGGCCGACTCGTTGTCGGTGATGGTGGCGGTGTGGGCGGTGGTGGTCCCCAGGGCGGCCGGAC
>CAYFYE010000071.1:0-1434 GCA_964347285.1 uncultured Acidimicrobiia bacterium | reverse complement strand
CGGCCGAGACCGCCAGCGCCAGGTCGATATCCTCGTCGCCCTCCACCAACAGGTCGTCGAGGAGGTCGACGGAGACCGATCCGGTGTCCCCGGTGCCCCCCGCCGGGAAGGTCACCGTCTTGGTGCCCACCGCCTCGTAGTCGGCGCCCGAGGTGGCCGAACCGGTGCCGGCATCGGTGACGTCGACCACCACGTCGCTGCCCAAGGTGGCCCCGCCGGTGTCGAGAGTCACCTCGACGGCATGAGCCCCTCCGGCCTCGGGGGCCGACGACGAGGCCGGGGCGAAGGCGGCCGTGGCCGGAGTCTCGTCGTCGGTGATGGTGACCTCTTGGGTGGGGAGGGCCCCTTCGTCGGCCGGCCCCGAGGTCACCGTCAGCTCCAAGGTGAAGGTCTCCGAGGACTCGATGAGGGCGTCGGGGGCGACGGCGACGTCTACCGGGCGGGTGGCGCCACTGCCTTGCCCGGTGACGAACGTCACCGATGTGGTGGCCAGGGTGTAGTCGTCGGGAGTGAGGGCGGTCCCGGCGGTGTCGGAGATGGCCACGGTCACCGGGGCTCCGATCGATCCCCCACCGGGCACGTTGAGCTGGATCTGGGCGGTGTAGGTGCCGGCTCCCTCGTCGGTGGAGTCGGCGGCCCACGTGAAGCTCACGTTGGCGGTCTCGTCGTCGATGATGCTGGCGGTGTGGGTGGAGGGGGCGGCGATGGTGGCCAGCCCGGCGGTCACCGAACCCAGCTCCAGGGTGAACTCCTCGGTGCCCTCCGAAGCCAGGTCGTCGGCGATGTCGATCGACACCGCCTGGAGGTCTCCATCCGTCGCCCCGGCCCCGAAGGTGACCGAGCTCGACGACCGGGTGTAGTCGGCGGGGGTGGAAGCGGAGCCGGGGGTATCGGTCACCGTCACCGTCACCGCATCGGCGATCCCGCCTCCGGGGGTAGAGGTGGTGAGCACCACCTCGACGCTGTGGGCGGCCCCCGGCACGTTCTCGTCCACCGATGACGAGGTCGCCTGGAACGACACCGTGGCGCTGTCGTTGTCGGTGATGGTGGCGGTGTGGGCGGTGGTGGTCCCCAGGGCGGCCGGACCGGCCGAGACCGCCTCCAGGGTGAGGGCCACCTCTTCGGGACTCTCCACCAGGGCGTCGTCGGTAATGGTGAGCACCGCCATGGTGGTGCCGTCGCCGGAGGCGGCCGGGAAGGTGATCGGGGTGGCCAGGGCGTAGTCGGCGGCCTCGGTGCTCACGTCGGCGGCCGACACATCGACCACCACCTCGTCGGCCAAGGTGGTGCCGGCGGTGGTGGTCAGCCTCACCCCCACCACCTCTCCGTCTCCTTCCAGGGAGGCCGAGGAGGGATCGGCGAAGGCCACGGTGGCCGACTCGTTGTCGGTGATGGTGGCGGTGTGGGCGGTGGTGGTCCCCAGGGCGGCCGGAC
>CAYFYE010000070.1:10862-13031 GCA_964347285.1 uncultured Acidimicrobiia bacterium | reverse complement strand
ACCTCGAGCAAGATCGAGCCCCCGCTGCCGAGCCGAAACGGCATTCTGCTTGGCTCGGTTTACGTTCCGACATGGCGCCACCAGCCGGTGCCACACGGTCACATCGCATACCCTGGGCTGCACCATGTTCGGCTATGCCCCCGCCATCATCGAGCGCTTCCCGACGATCCAGGCCGGAATCATTCATGCCGCCAACCTCAGCAATGGCCCCAGCCCGCCGCAGCTCATAGACGACTATCGCGCCGAACAGCGCTCGGCTGCAGCGCGCCTGGCCGCGACGCCGATAGCGGAGATCCCGTCGATCTCGGCGTGGCGCAGAGCTTTCTCTCAGTTCGGCGTCAAGCCGACACAGCACCGGGCCGCAGCCGAGGCCCTGCTCAGGCGGTTGGACAAGCAGGGCGATATCCCCAGCATCAATACCCTGGTCGACATCGGCAACCTCGTCTCCATCCGTCATGCGCTCCCCGTCGCCGTGTTCGATCAGGGGGGGATCACTGCGCCGACCACGGTCCGATTTGCCGCCGGCGATGAAGTGTTCACCGACCTGGGGTCGGTCGAGACGGTGAACCCAGAACCCGGCGAAGTGGTATTCGTGGACGTGGTTAACGTCGTCAGTGCCCGCCGCTGGTGCTGGCGCCAGAGTTCCCAGAGTGCCACTAGGGCGGACACGGTTGAAGCTCTCTTCGTGACCGAAGCCCACCACGACGGTGCCGCCGACGACATAGAGTCGGCGCTTACCGATCTGGCGGCGCTTCTCGTCACCTATCAGCCCGAAAGCCGGCTCCAGTCATACCGGTTGTCGGCGGCTCATCCGGTGATGTGAAGGAGCTGATCGAAATACGCAACCAGAGCCGTCACCGCATCGGATACAGCCCGGGTGCAGTCCTTCTTTTCATGGGATCAGGCCGGCGCCGCGAACGATCAGAGGTCGGCGCTGTACACCGATGGAGCTGCTAAGAACAGGTGAGCAATGTCAGATGACGGCCGCGCCCCATTCGCCATCGACCTGCTGTGGATCCCGCTCGGTGCGGGAGGCTCTGGATGGGTTCGCTTCAATGGACGGGTGTATGAGAGGCTGAAAGCCCTGACCGAGAGACGCCGCCCGTTGGACCTGTATCACACCGCTCTCTTGGTGAAGGTGCCGGATGGAGAATTCGTTGTCGAGACGATGTGGCCCAGCCCTGACATCAATACGGCCACCAGGGGCGTCGTCGTGGTCGGCCCGGTGTTCAGCCGCTGGTTGGGGCGCACGCCCTTGTTCCTCTACGAGGTGCGTTGTTGGCGAAATGGGTTACTGCCAGACGCTGCGGAGGCGGTCGGCGGACCGCAACGGGTGAGCCGCAACAAGCATCAAGTCGAGGCTCTGCTCGACGCCACTGAATCGGTACCCCGCCTCACTTGGGGACGTGACGAATGGGGCACGGGTGAGATGTGGAACTCGAACTCAGTCATCTCGTGGCTGTTGGCCAAGAGCGGGGTCCCGATGGATGAGATCCAGCCACCCCGCAATGGCCGTGGCCCCGGCTGGGATGCTGGTGTCATCGTCGCCAAGGGCGAGGCGACGCCCAGCTCCACCAGCTGATCCTCCCACCCATCGGACTTCTCCCCAGAAGGCCCTCCAAAGGAGCCGGCGATCAGCGGCCCGGTGAGGTGCCCAACGGCTGGGCGAGGGTTCACGATTGTTCGTAGAGAGCGCGAAATCCACACGAAGGATCCCGCCGGAAGGGTCCCTCATGGCAAGTTCCGCCTAGCAAAGACAAGGGTCTCGGACTCGACCGTCGAGCTTGCTTCAACGATCAAGCTTTCGGTTCCACAGGTACAGCAACCCGATCTTGGCAATGACGGACGGCCTGAGCGTCAGCTCGGAGGCGCCCAGCGGGCGTCGACACGACGCCGATGCTTTCCTGAGACGCTCCGAAAGCCTCTAGTCGTGCTTGGGGCGGTGTGGCCTCATGGTGGTGAGGGAAAGGCAATGGCCGACATACCGCTGCGCAGGGGCCCGGTGACGGCGGCTGCTGCGGCCCGCCGTGCTGCTCCCCATCGGGGGCCTGGGGCCGGTGGTGGACGACCGCGATGCTGCTCAGCGGGAGCCGCCGCCGGCCGACCTGACCGAAGCACCTCCGAGCAGTCTGGTGGCCGCCCCCGTGACGTGGCCGTCCGCAACGACCA
>CAYFYE010000070.1:0-10762 GCA_964347285.1 uncultured Acidimicrobiia bacterium | reverse complement strand
GCCGCCCGTGGGCATCGAATCCGCCGACTTCGACTGGCAAGTCATGGAGTTGTCATCCACGCCGGAGGGGTGCTTCAACGGCTTGTTCGAAGTCGGCGAGGAGTTCTGGGTGGTCACGGCGGCGCACGATCCACGAGCCGGCAAGGAGCACCTGCTGCTCCTCGTGGGGACACGCCGATGAGAACGGTTGCCGCCGCCGCCTGTCTGGCGCTGCTGATCGGCGCCTGCGGCGATGCCGGTTCCAAGCCCGCCCCTCCCCCCACGGCGGCCGCGACGACCACCACCACGATGTCGGCGCCCACCACCATCACCACGACCGCCAGCGCGCCGGCCAACTGGCCGAGCGACGGATGGGGGCGGTCCACGCCCGAAGAACAGGGCATGGACTCGGGCAAGCTCGCCGACTTGGTGGAGCGCATCATTGAGGTCGGCGGTATCGACAGCGTGATGGTCATCCGCAACGGGTACGCCGTGCTGGATACGGTGGTGTACCCGTTCCCCGAGGACACCGGACACAACGTCCACTCTTGCACGAAGAGCGTCGTGAGCACGCTCATCGGCATCGCCATCGGCCGCGGTCTGCTGCCAGGCGTCGACGTCCCAGTGGTCGAGATCCTGGCCAATGCCGCGCCGGGAACCGTCGACGACCGCAAGGCGTCGATGACCGTCGAGGACCTGCTCACGATGTCGACGGGCCTCGATTGCCGCGACTCGTACCTCTACGAATGGCAGGGCTTGCGGGAGATGCAAGAGAGCGACAACTGGACGGAACACGTCCTCGCTCTCCCGATGGCCGGCGAGCCAGGCACCCGCTTCGAGTACTGCAACGGGGCGTCGTTGCTGCTGTCGGCGATCCTGTCCGAAGTCACCGGGATGCCGGCGTCGGAGTTCGCCGCCGAGGTCTTGTTCGGGCCCCTCGGCATCACCGACTACACGTGGCCGGCGAGCCCCGACGGCATCACCGTGGGCTGGGGCGAGCTGGTGCTCCGGCCCGCCGACCTGGCGAAGATCGGGTACCTCTATCTGCGCAACGGCGAGTGGGACGGCCGTCGACTCGTCTCTGCCGCCTGGGTGGAGGTCGCCACCACGGCACAAATCCCCGCGGGGACCCTCTCCGAAAGCTACGGGTACCAGTGGTGGGTCGACGACGGCGGCTATGCGATGGCGCTCGGGTTCGGCGGCCAGTACATCGTCGTGCTGCCTGACGACCACCTGGTCGTGGTGTTCACCTCCGGCCTGGGAGGCACCGCCTTCGGCCGGCCCGAGGCGCTCGTGAACTCGTACGTGCGCCCGGCGGTGATCGGCGACGAACCGCTGCCCGCCAACCCCGACGCCCAAGCGCGCCTCGCCGCTGCAGCGGCCGAAGCCCGATCCGGCCCGGAGCCGCTGCCTGTGGAGCTTCCCGTGATGGCCGCGACGGTCGACGGTGTCCGCTACGAGTTCCGCGACGAGGAGCCTGCGGACGACGGGTTCGTCATCGACTTCGACGCCACCACCGCGTTTCTCGAGTTGGAGGGAGGCCCGGCGCCGCTGGCGGTGAAGGTCGGGTTGGACGGCCGCTTCGTCACCAACGAGGAGATGCCGGTGGCGCTGCGCGGCACATGGCTGGATGACCGGACGTTCCTGGTGGAGTACCAGGTCGTCGGCCAGGTGGAGCGGGGGACCATTCGGTTCGTGTTCGAGGACGACACGGCTCAGGTCACCCATCGCGAGGCCGTGTCCGGGACGGTCGATTCCGGCACCGCAGACCGCGTCGGCGAGCCTGCGCAGAGGCACTTCTTCGCGACCGCGAACGAGATCGACACGATGGCCGCAGACGGGACCGGCATCGCACGCATCACTCATGATCCGCGGGTCGATATCTACCCGCGGGGGTCTCCGACAGGGACCGAGATTGCCGTTGCGTCCAATCGCGATAGCGGTACCGAGTCGATAGATCTGTACGTGATCACTCTGGCCACCGAACAGGTGTGCTTGAAGAGAGGGAATAGGCGCGTCCACCCCGTCGCCGGACGCAGACGTGTTCCGGAACCGCATCCGAGACAAGAACGCCGGTGACGCAGTGGTGTACGGCAACGAACCCAGCGCGGACGACTTCGGGGATCCGTCGATCGAGATCAGCGGCGGCCAGTTCCTTTCGAGCTCGCCGCCTCGGTGTCATCACGCTTGCCGACGATTTGCGGGTTGGGCCTGGGAACGAGACCTGTCGAGGTTGCACACCAGAGGCTTTGCCCCATAGGCTCCGCACCAGCGGCCTCAACCGGGAGGGAGACATGGCCTGGCATCTGAGCGGTACGTACTTTGAGTCGTGCAACTGCGAGACGGCGTGTCCCTGCGTCTTCTTGGGGCCACCCACCGAGGGCCACTGCACGGTTCTGGTGGGATGGCATATCGATGAGGGGGCGCTCGACGACCTGTCCCTTGATGGGCTGAACGTCGCCATGGCGGCCTACTCGCCGGGCCACATGCTCGAGACGCCCTGGCAGGTGGCGCTGTATCTGGATGATCGGGCCAGCGAGGAACAGATGGGTGCCCTCGGCCAGATCTTCGGTGGACGGCTGGGCGGCGTTCCGGCCGCGCTCGGCGAACATATCGGAGAAGTTCTGGGGGCTGGTCCGGCACCCATCACGTTCGAGATGAACGGGACTGCTCGGTCGCTCAGAGTAGGAGAGGTGGCCTCGGTTGCGACGAAAGCGATGGAAGGGCAGGACGGCGGCCCGGTCGAGATCAGTGGGCATCCACTGGCAGTCGCCCCCGGGAACCCTGCCCTGGCAGGACGCTCGGAACACCTGAGGTACAAGGACCATGGCTTCTCATGGGAGCTCGCCGGGAAGAACGCGTTCACGTCTGCGTTCCAGTACAGCGGGTAGACGCCAGGGATGCTGACCGTCCGCAGGGACCTCCGAGTCGAACGCGCAGTCGTCGGCGCCGTCCTTTTTGCCGTGGTCGCCGTGGCGTGGGCGTACCTCTTCGCCCTGGCCGCAGCGATGGGCGAAATGGGCTCCTCGCTGGCAATGCCGATGACCGCCGATTGGACGGTCCGGGACTGGGCGTTCATGGCCACGATGTGGGCCGTGATGATGATCGGCATGATGCTGCCTTCGGCCAGCCCAATGATCCTCTCGTACCGATCGTTTATCGAGAGTGGTGCGCTGAACGGATCGACCTCGGTGTTCACGGCTGGCTACCTCGTTGCCTGGACGGGCTTCGCAGTGCTGGCGGCGGCGGCCCAGTGGGCCTTGCACAATGTCGCGCTGGTGTCTCCGATGGGTGTGGCCACAACGCCGGTCGCCGGGGTTCTCCTCGCCGGGGCGGGAGTCTTCCAGGCCACGAAGCTCAAGCAGGCGTGCCTCGGGAAGTGCCGGACGCCGCTCGGGTTCCTCATGACGCAATGGCGCGACGGTATACGTGGAGCCCTGGTGATGGGGCTCCGCCACGGCGTGTACTGCGTGGCATGCTGCTGGGCGCTGATGGTGCTGTTGTTTGTGCTCGGTGTGATGAACCTGGTGTGGGTGGCGGTCCTGGCCGCGATCGTGCTCGTCGAAAAAGTGGCGCCGCGCGGTGACGTGCTGACCAGGGTGCTGGGAGCCGGGTTGATCACATGGGGCACCTGGCTCATTGTCGGCGGCATCGTGTAATAGCTCGACCGCCAACCGTACATCCGGTATTCGGCAAAACGTGATCGCCGAGCGCCGGGCCGCGACACATGACACACAGCACCTGGAACTGTCCACACCCGACCAGGCGTGCGAAATCCGGCATTCTGCTTGGCTCGGATTTCGCGGCCAGACGTGGGATCTGCTCTCGATGTGGACGCTTCCGACGGCAGGCATCCCGATGCTGATCGACAACTCGTGGTGGCCGCCTACCCGGCGTTGATCGGCGGGACGCTGCACGTCGACACCGGTGGGCGGCAGGATCTCAAACTGCCCGGCTTCCGCAAAGAGGGTCTCAGGGTGGGAAACGAGGCCGAGGCGACACTCGCGCTCGGCCTCTACATGGCCTTTGTGATCGTCGGCGCATTGGCGACCGTCCCAGCGCTGATCGAAGTCGCCTAGCGGAATCTCCGGGAAGGTTCGGAACCTAACCTGGGCTGCCGCTCGTCATCTTCGCCTCAGGCAACCTCACCGCCCTGTGCGCCGGGGTCAACGAATGCTTTCGGAGGCGCACGGCGGCCGCTTGCCAGAGCCCCTCCTACGCCCCGCTCCTATCTCGTTGCCCGAGTGCATGACGCCGCTGCTCCTCATCGCGGGCATCGCGGGCGCCCTTCGGGAGGTCGACCGGCGTGTTCACGGCGATCCCGGTCGCCGGATTATTGGTCGTGTCGATCCGGCGCCGGCCAGCCCGCCACGAGTTGGACTCGGTCCGATACCGATACTCGCACCTCGCCGCTTGCCATCATCCGCAGGCCGTCGACATTGATCATCTGGGGCGGGCAAGACCCGATGGGCCGTATACCGAGGGTGCGAACCTCTCGCACGATGGCTGCGTAGTCGTCGGGGCGGTCGAGCACGGTTGCGGTCCGGCAGGAGTCGATCTGACCGAGGATGCGGCGGACCCCCCGATAGCGCAAGGCCACAACACGGAAGGAGCCACTCCCCAGACTCAGGCCCCGGCCCAGCGGGAAGTCCTTCCCGAGGTCGCCGTTGAGCAGAATGACGGCCGCCCAATCGTCGGGCGGCAAGGTGTCTCCATCCAGGGACAACGCGCTGTGCGGTGTCCGGCGGAAGAGGTGACGGACCCACCACCACAACGCAGCGAGAGCCAGGCCGACGTAGAACGGGCCCAGGTCCCCGAACAGAGAGCCCAGGATGCCCTTGTAGAACTTGATGATCCGGGTCTCGGTGAACCGGGGAACATCACCGAACACCCCGACGCCCCCGAAGCCCACCATGTGTCTCCGCTCCCTGCCACCGTCCGGTGCCTCCGCCTCGATCGTCAGAACGTCGGCGGCGACGCAGCGGTCCGTGGCGATTCCGGACTCGATGGCCTCGACCGCCGCCGGGAGATCATCGGGAATGTTGAGGGCCTTACCGATGAGGTCGGCGGAGCCCTTGCGGAGAAAGGCGAGCCGCAGATCGGCGGGCACGCTGCCGTCGATGTGACTGCCCTCCAAAACCGCGTTGAAGGTGCCGGCGCCGCCCGCCGACACGATGGTTCGGCCTCCACCGGCCACGATCCGGTGGGCCAGGGCCGCGGCTTGGGAATGGCTGCGGGCCAGATGCACGCGCGCCGGCATGCTTCCTCGGGCTTGAAACTCCGGTCCGATCCTGCCCACCTTGCGCTGATCTTCGATCGACCCCGACATCGTCGTGGCGATGATCTCGATCGAATCGGGGGCATAGCTTTCGGCTTCCGCGGCCTCGGCACCTTCGGACACCCGTGCGAGTACCGCTTCCGCGACCTGCTTCACCGTTTCCCCGTGCCGCTGCTGATCCACGCGAATCCTCACGACCGGAACTCCGCACCGTCCCTCGAGAACGGCGCAGACCCTCTGGTAGGCCTCCGACAGGAGCCCCAGAAACTGCACGTTCTCATGTGCCTGCAGCGGCCTGCCCCGGGCTCGGATGCGTTCCATAGAGACGGCCGGGTCGATCTCGAGAAGAAACACTTGGTCGGGAAACCGGAAGCGGGCCAGGTGGAGCCGGTTCAGCAGGACGAGCTGCCAGGCATGACCCAAGTAGTAGCGCATCTCGCCGGCCGGGATCCGCCAATCGCCGGCCATGTAGTGGAGTGCCGCAAAGAGCAGTTGGTCGTCTTCCGCCAGCTCATCGCGGTAGAAACGCGCCGCCGCCCAGGCGGCGACGTTCACCAACGGGTCGCCGTCGGTGACGACGGCGGCCGGGGGGTCGCGGGCGAGTACGTGATCGCGTATTCGGGTCCGCTCGATGAACTCCAGGAACTTGAGGTTCTTGTACAGCACCGGCACGCGGCGCCGCTTGGCGATGCTGCCGACCACTCTGGCCGAGCGGGACAGGGGGATGTCCGTACGTGGTGCGAGTGGGGCGCCGGGGCCACCGCGCAGCACCAGTTCGCCGATGCCGACCACGGGGATGGAGAGCGCCAGTTCCTCGACCACGTCTCGAAACGTGGACGTCTTGCCGCACCCGTCGATGCCGGCGATGGCCGACACCGGGGCAACTCCGCCACTCATGAATCCTCCGTCGAGCTCGGTGCCGGTCGGGCGAGAACGGCTCCAACAACAGGGAGAAGGCGAGGTCGCAAAGCTTCTATGACGCATTGTCTGGCAGCCCGGGGCGCGTCGCCAGTGCCGAAGGTCACAATGCGGACACGTCCCCCTGGCAACCTCGAAGGTGGGCCGACACCCTCGAGCGAGACGCCCGTGGCTCCCAGGTTTTCGCGACCTCCCGTCCTCAACCCGGCGTGGGCCAGGGTGCACCCTTGGCAGTGCGGTGGAGCGAAGCAGGCACCGGTGCAGGCATGGCTCTGGCCTCGCCGCCCGGGCCCCCATCCGGATCACTCGCTGACGATCACGGTGATGTCGAGCGTGTTGCCGGGTTGGCCTTCGGGTTCGCCCGTAGGGCGCAGCTCGAATTGCATCTGCGTCGTGCCGACCTCTGTGGGCTCGAATCGGTAGACCATGTATCTCGAATCGTTCCGGTCTCGGTAACGACCCAGGCGTATGCGTCCGGGTCGTTGGTCACCGACCGGTCCGTGCCGAGTTCGATCTCGAGGGTTTTGTCGATCGCCATCTCCACCGGTCGACAGTCGATACAGTCCGGCAATCGCACGACGTCGCTGCAAGCAACCAGGAGAAGCGAAACGGCTACGAGGGTGACCAGCGTTGTGCTGCGCATGCCTATCGACGCAGTGCACCTCCCGAGAGAGGCCTCTCCCATGATCATTCGCTCAACCCACCGCCTTCTCTAGAGACCAATGGCCCGCCTTCTCGTTGCACCTCATGGGCGTTACCGGGGACTGGAGCCGACCGAGTCGGGTCGGCTGGCACCCGGAGGTCGGCTCGCGCCGGCCTGCTCCGAGCATTGCACCTGCTGCTCCGAGTCACGCTCCGGCCGGGGCACGGGTGCCGCGCCGGCGTCGCCGCGCCGCCTAATCGATACGGTTCTGGCCGTGCCCACGGTGCCTGGCTGGAGGTGTGGCTCCTCGCCACGAGGAACCTTCCCGCGCCGGGATGCTGCTATGGACGGCTGCGTCGGGTGTGTGTAATCACTTCAAACCGTGGGTATGAGCGGGCGTTGTCCCCCGCACGCCGCCGGCTTGCCCCCAAGCAGAAGATCGGCCAAGTCGGCGGTCAGGGGCGTCGGCGTGAGTCGACCGCAAGCGAGACGTCGGCGGGATGGAGCGAAACCATTCGCGATTGCTCCTTCCCGATGCTCAGAACGAGATTGGCGGCGAGGACGGCCAACAACAAGAACAGAACCGGGCTGGCGATCAGGCGAAACAGGAACGACAGCAGCGCGGTGAATCCCCCGTAGATCGTCAAGCCCCGAGAGGTCCTGGGCGAGGTGGCCGGGTCGGTGAGCATGAAGAAGGCGAAGAAGGGGACCCCGGTGGCAAAGACCTCGAGGGGGAGCCTCACCGCCAGATCCTGTCCGGTGAGAACGCCGAAACCCGAAACGATCACAACGTAGGTGACCAGATAACTGGTGACCAGCTCGATCCGCCTCAGCCTGTACACCAAGACGGCACCGAGGATCACCACCGCGATCGCCGACGTCGACCCCGTCCAGCCATGGCCACCTTGCAGCACGAAGGACCAGCCCTCCATGCGCAGCCGCGACTGGGCGTAGTAGATCCTCGGCGCTGCCTCCAAGTAGCTGGCGTGGCCGTACTGGAGTTGACTGGAGAAGAGAAACACGGAGGCCGCAATCCCGACGGCGGCGGGGTTGAAGAGGTTGCCGCCTCGCCATCTCAACAGGTGCTTGGAACCGATTGCGAGCGAGGCAGCCGCCAGCGGTATGTACCACGGCTGACCTTCGGGCAGGAGAAGAGCGATGATCAAGGCGGAAATGAGTGCGCTGGTCGGAAACCTCGGAACGCCAGCCATGACAGATCGCAGCACCACATCCAGCAGGCAGGAGGTGGTGATGGCGATCAGGGTTTGGGGCAACACGTTGCCGACGCCGTGGACGTGGATGGCGATGACTGTCAGCGCACCCAGAGAGGCGAGCAGGTACGTCTTGAGGTCCATCCGGCGCCGAGCCGGCCGCATGGATTATGCCTTTCTCCCCACGGAGATGACCAGCAGCGGCTCCTCTTCGGCCGGCGCGGCGACTATCTCGTGGACGTCATCATCGTCAAATGCCCCGATGACGGTGACGCCGAGACCCAGGGTTCCCGCCTGCAGGTAGACGTTTTGCGCCGCATGGCCGGCCTCCATATGGACGTATCTGATGCCCCGATCCCCATACTTGGTGGTGGTCCGCTCCGGGACGGCCGTGAACACCAGATCGACGGCTGCCTCCTCCACCCACTCCTGGTCAACCGCAGCTCTTGCCAGCTCGTCGCGGCGGTCCCCCGGAGCGACACGCAAGATTTCGTGCTCGTCTGATACATACCTGTACACGCCGGGCGAGAGTCCGGTTACGTCGCCGACGACCAGGTAGACCTCGAGTGGGTAGAGCGCTCCTGCCGAAGGTGCCGTCCTGAAGCCCTTGCGGTCGGTGGTGCCCTGCGCTGCCCACAGGAGTTGTGATACCTCTGCCAGGGTGAGAGCCTCACCGGTGTAATCACGCACGGATCGCCGGTTGAGCAGCGCCTCCTCCACGGACGTATCGCTCTGGTGTCGAGGCGGCACTAGCTGCACCCGTTCCACGGGCTCCTCGGTCACTGCGGTCTCGTCCTCGTCTCCGCAGGCGATGGCCAAGGGCACCATGAACGATGTCAGTATGAGGAAAGCCCCAAGCCCCTGGCAACGCTGTCTCGCCCTGCGGTCAATCGAATTCTTGGTACCTGAACCTCTCACGGGTTGCCCTCCCAGGTAGCCATGCTTGCGCAGGCTCGGGGCCCAGTTGCGGCTCGGCACAGTGAGCAAGCCAGGGCACCATGTCGGGGATCGACCCCGATCGGTTCCCTCCGTGCCGCAACGGCCCGATCGCGGGAGAACCCACCCGGCTTCAGGCCGGGGATAGTCCCCCTACGGGAGCGTAGCCTCCAGAAGTTCCGGTGAGGGAGAGCGCGAAAGCCAAGCCAGGCTCTCACGGTGTGGGCGAGGGTTTAGCGAATGTTTCTAGATGACCTCGAGTGGCGAGCGCTCAGGGATGCCGATATGGGCGGGCTGTTGTTCCGGGGGTCGTTGCCTTCAAGGAGCAAGTATGCAGCTCAGGGTTCCGGCCCCGACGTAGTCGAACCCTCCTGTCACGGGTAGCGAAGTGCCACTGCTCTCCTCGACGTCGAAGATGGCCTCGCAGCCTTCGAGGTCTTCGGGACCCCCCGGAATCCAGCGGCTGTTGCCTCCCCCGTATCCGGCGCTCCACCCCCACATCCCGTCAGTCCCACCCCCAACGCACCGATAGCGATAAGGATCGAGGGGCGCCCAACCATGACTCCTTCTACCTCGCCCTCATCATCGGCGCCGCATGCGCCTCCGACCAGGGACCAAGGTCCCGACGGGAGCGCGCTCAGCCGAACGTCCACTGCGGGCGCACCAACACGGGGGCACGTGACCCTGCTGCACCGCACAGATCGGCGCCTGCCATCTGCCGATCTCGAGCACTCGGCGGACCTGAGTGGTGAGGTTCCCGAGTCTCCGGTGCGGACAAGCTGCAATGCCAGCACCTCGTGACCTGTGACGTGAGACCTGAGGCGTGCAACTTGTGACGTACGGCTCTAGACCGAAAGCCTCGCGTTCGCGAGCCTGTTGGAAGTTGCATTCCTACAGCCGGTCGCCACCAGGGTTACCAGCGCATCGAGGAGTTCTCGTGAGGGCAGCCGTTGCCGAGAGATACGGTTCCCCTGAGGTCGTCGAGGTGCGGGAGATCCCGAAGCCCGCGCCCGAGGATGGCGAGATTCTGATCCGGGTCCATGCGACGACAATCTCGGCGGGGGACGTCCGCTTGCGCGCGTTCCGGGTTCCGGCGGTCTACTGGATCCCGTTCCGCATTGAGAAAGGCGTCTTCCGTCCGAAGGATCCGGTCTTGGGCGTCGAGTTCTCCGGCGAGATCGAGGCCGTCGGCAGCAACGTGACGAGGTTCAGCCCAGGCGACGAGGTCTACGGCTACGACGTCAACGGCTGCCACGCCGAGTACAAACGGATGTCCCAAGACGGGGCCGTGACGCGGAAGCCGGCGAACATGAGTTGGGATGAGGCGGCCGCCGTGCCCCATGGTGCGCTCGGCGCGCTGCACTTCCTCCGCAAGGCCGGGGTGGGGCCGGGCAAGAAGGTGCTGATCAACGGAGCAGCGGGCGCCGTCGGCATCTTCGCTGTTCAGCTTGCGAAGCACTTCGGCGCCGAGGTGACCGGCGTCTGCAGGACCGACGACCTCGACCTCGTCCGGTCGCTCGGGGCGGACGCTGTGATCGACTACACGGCTGAAGACTTCACGAAGAACAGCGAGACCTACGACGTCATCCTCGACACGCCTGGCACGCTGACCTTCGCCGACTGCAAGGGATCGCTCACCCCCACCGGAGCGCTGGTCGTTCTAATCACTACGCCGTTGCAGTTCGTACAAGCGTTCTGGACCGCCCGCCGGGGCGGCAAGCGGGTGATCGGCGGCGTCGCTCCCGAGAGCGCGGAGGCGTTGGATGAGCTCCGAGAGATGATCGAAGCGGGCGCGAT
>CAYFYE010000069.1:0-13120 GCA_964347285.1 uncultured Acidimicrobiia bacterium | reverse complement strand
CCCGACGTGCCCCAGCGGTCCTGGCTCGCCTACTACGCCGACCGATTCTCGACGGTCGAGATCAACGCAACCTTCTATCGCCTCCAGAAACCTGAGGTGTTCGCCAACTGGGCCGCGTCCGTCCCCGCAGGCTTCCGCTTCGCCGTCAAGTGCTCCCGCTACCTCACCCACACCAAGCGGCTGCTCGACGCCGGACGGGGCCTGGAACGTCTCCTCGGCTCCCTCGAGCCGCTCGGTGACCGACGGGGCCCCCTCCTGGTGCAGCTCCCCGGTTCATTCCCACCCGATGCCGATCGCCTGTCCGCTTTCCTGGCGTCCTGCCCCAAGGGCCTGGAAGTGGCCGTCGAGCCGCGCGACCCCCGGTGGTTCGTCCCCGAGGTCGAGGAAACCCTTCGGCACCACCGGGCCGGGTTGGTGAGGAGCGACTTCCCTGGCGCCGAGTCGCCCGCCTGGGAGACCGCCCCTTTTCTGTACGTGCGTCGCCACGGCTCCGGAGGGCGCTACTCCGGCCACTACGAGAGCCGAGATCTCGAAGCGCTGGCCGCCACGCTCTCGGCATGGGAGACCGGCGATGCCTACTGCTACTTCAACAATGATGCCGCCGGTGCGGCACCACAGGACGCCCGGGCCCTCATCCGCCTCTGTGAAGCCTGATTCACCCCCACGGGGCCGAGGCCAGGTCGTAGTACAGGGTCTCCCCGGCCACCAGGCCGCTGCGAACCTCCACCACGGAGACCCCGTCGAACGACCAGCTTTCGCCAGTCGTCGGTGTGGTGCCGATGAGCGTCCACTCGACCATCACGATGCCCTCCTCGCCCACGACCGCCGCCCTCGTCGCCTGACGATCGATCCCCCAGCGCCCGAGCCTGGTTATCAGATCGGCGATCACCTCGGCCCGGCCGCCGATGTTCACTCCTCGAGCGGTATCCCGAAACGCCACGTCCTCGGCATAGACAAAGGCGAGGGCGGCGCTGTCGACCGGATCCATCGCCCGCTCGTAGTCGGCCAGCGCCCGGCGAGCTTCGGCGGCCGCGCCCGAGTCTGCAATCGCTTCCAGGGCGGCGACCTGGGCCCGAGCCGCGTCCCGCTGGGCTTCGACTTCGTCGAACTCCTCCTGAGGGACACCGCTCGTACAGGCGGCCAACCACACCGCCACAAACATGGTCAAGACGCTGAGACGCATGCACACCGGCCGGGGAGGACGGATGCCGAATCTAGTTGGCCGTGCCGCTACGACGGCCGAGCAGCCCGGCCATGCTCTCGAGGTCGCCGCGAGCGTATAGCGTTGCCCCTAAGAGACCAGGGAGATCACCATGACCGAAGGTCGCTATGGAATGGCCACCAGCACCCACCTGTCACCGAGCGACGCCGAATCCGTGATGCGGGCCGCCCTCGCCGAAGAAGGATTTGGCATCCTCACCGAAATCGACGTGGCCGCCACCCTCAAAGACAAGCTCGGCATCGAGCGCGCCCCGTACCGGATTCTGGGGGCCTGCAACCCGAACCTGGCCCATCAGGCGATCGAGGCCGAAGAGGACATCGGGATCCTGCTCCCCTGCAATGTGATCGTGTACGAGTCGGGGGGCCGCACCGTCGTGGCCGCCGCCGAACCGCTGACGATGGTCGAGCTGACTTCCAATCCGTCACTCCAGACCGTGGCCGCGCAGGCCAGGCAGTCGCTGGAGCGGGCTTTGGCGGCCCTCCCCGATTGAAACGGGCGGGCCCCTTAGGCCCCCTCCTCGACGAAGTCCGTTCCCGGCTGGTAGGTGGACCAGGCGAACCAGAACGTATCCAGGTGGGGCACACGCTCCAGCTTGGATCCGGCCAGCGGCCCGCTGACTGCGGTACCGAGCACGTCCCACGTCGACCCGGTCTCCTCGTCGACGAGGCCGGACCCCTCGGCGACAAACGTGAGTTCTCGGCCGTCGACCTCAGGCACGAACACCCCCACCGAACCGACGTCGCGCCCCGCATCCACCTCGGAGCCCTCCAGGGCCGTCGATTGGCCCGCCTTCCACAGGATCACCAGGGATTGTCCTCCCAATTCGGTGTTGGTGGCCGCAGCCCGTCCACCGCTGATCGCGTCGAGGGTCCAGGCCCGAGCGGCACCGTCGATGACGACGCCGACCACTCGTTGCATGGCGCGGGCCCGCTCGTCCAGGGCGCCCCGGAAGAGGAACGGAACGGCATCTTCGTCGTCGTAGCCGCGATAGGGATTCCGCCCGTAGTCGCGGACGTGGCCGGTCCGATCCCGGTCGAGAACCTGGCCGTCCGGATAGGTGTCCTTGAAATCGCCCCACGCCACCAGCGGAGAGCCGATCGGCTCCAGATGGTCCCCGGCGAGGACGCCGACCACCGCCCGGCCGTCGAAGTGAGTCCAGAGCGACTCCGTGGCCCGGTCGTACATGACCAGCGCCGAGGCGAACAGACGCCCCGACGTGCCGAAGGTGGTCTCTACGCCGCGCACCTCGCGCACGTACGTGACCGCCGAATTGCACAGCGGGCAGTAGGTCACCGAAACCGACACGCCGCCCACGGTGTCGTTGACGATTTCGTGCCAGATCAGGATCTGGACCGGATAGGCGCGGGCGTCGCCGTCGATCTCCAAAGAGACGACCGGCTCGCCGGGCGTCAGGTAGGCATCGGCCTCGGCGATCGTCACGAATTGGGGATCGTCGATGGAGGGGATTCCGTCGGGGGGCGGACCCCCAGAAAGGATCTGAGCCGGGTCCACCAGCGGCTCGGGGAATTCCTCGTTGAACATGTCGTCGAGCGCCGAGGGCCCGAACGGCAGCACGCTCTCCACGGCTCCGCCCTCGGCAGGGCCGGCACCCTCATCGGCGGCGGCGGTCGGCGCGGCGGCGGAGCTCGTCGTGCTCTCGGTGTCCTCGGTCACCGTCGAGGGGGCTTCATCGAGGGCGGCTCCCCCGCAGGCCGAGCCCACGACGGCCAGGGCGGCGAGGGCGGCGAGATGACGGAGCTGTGGCATGACCGATCCACTGGCAGGAAACTGTGTCCGTTGGGGGAAACGTCATCGCCTCGGCCCCTGTTCCGGTCAACGGGCCGGGAATGACAGGTATCCGACAGACTCTTTCTCCCCACCCCGGCCGGGCGGGCTTCCCATCCGGCACTCCTCCTCGGCCGTTGAGGGAGAATGGGTCTTGTGACCGAGCCCAGCGACACCCTCGACCTGTGGGACTACCGACGCCGCATCCACGACCTGTACCGGCGGGTCCGGGGAGGAGGACCCGGCGAAGCACCCTGGCAGCAGTGGCGAGACGAGCGGGATCGGGTCTTCGCCCACCACCCCCAAAGCGCCCTGGACGCCGCACAGAAAGTCGGCTTCCGCGGACTGAGCTACTTCCCCTACGACCCCGCCTGGCGCTTCGAAGTCACTCTCGAAGAGATCGATGCCGGGATCACCGAGCTGGAGCGCAGTTCGGTCGGCTCAACGGCAGCTCGCCGGTTCGCCCGGGCCCGGTTCTTCGTGGGCGGGGAGGCGTTGATGCTGACGCTCTTCCGGCTCGAAGGATACGGGGAGGGAGTGTTCTTACCGTTCCGCGACGCCAGCAACGGCGAGGAGACCTACGTGGGCGGTCGCCATCTGCTCGACACGGCCAAAGGTGCCGACCTCGGCCACAGTGGGAACACCGTCATCCTGGACTTCAACTACGCCTACAACCCGTCGTGCGCTCACAACCCGAGATGGTCGTGCCCGCTGGCGCCTCCAGAGAATCGCCTCGCAGTGGCGGTGCGCGCCGGCGAGCGGACGTGAGCAGGCACCGGCCGAAGGCACGGCGCGGGAGAGGCGGGCAGCACACCCGCCTCTCTCCTCACGTGCCAGGGCCCCTTGGGGCCGGGGCTGGGAGCTACTCGGCCACCGCGTCGCGAATGCCCTTGAGGTCGTCTCCAAATCTCGTGTCACCGGTGACGATGATCTTGAAGAGGATCCAGCCCACGATGGCGCCCACCAGCGGTGCAGTGAGGTAGATCCAGATCTCGCTCGGATACCCGCCCGGGAAATCGCCTATGACGAATGGGGCAAACGAGCGTGCCGGGTTCACCGACGCCCCGGTGAGCGGAACGCCGATGAAGTGCACGGCCGCCAAGCCCAGTGAAATGGCCACAAAGGCCTGCGCCGTGTGGCCGCCGGTGGTCACCGCCAGGATCAAGAACACGAAGACGGCCGTGAACACGACCTCTCCCAGGAACGCCTGGGGGTCGTCCACGCCCGGGAACGTGAACGTCTGCGAAACGGCCACCCGGTTCACGAGAATGGCCACGAACCACGAGCCGAGTACGGCGCCGGCGAACTGGGCGGTCCAGTATCCGACAAGGTCCCCGAAACTGATCCTCCTATCGAAGAATGCGGCCAGGGTCACCGCCGGGTTGAAGTGGCCGCCGGATACCTCGCCGACGGCATACAGACCGACGAGCAGCGCCAGCCCGAACCCGAGTGGGACCGCAGCTTGGAGCGGGGTGTCGGTGGCGAGGGCCGCCAGGATGGTTCCGGTGCCGAAGCCGACCAGCACCATCGTTCCGAAAACTTCGGCGAGAAGCTTTTGCCAGAGTTGCACGGAGTCGTCCTCCTTCCTCAACTCCCGATCGAGGTCAGGATTATTACCCATCGACCGTCCAGATTGTTGGTTTTCGCGACCTCTCCTTGGCCCACCGTTCTCGTAACCTGGGATGCCCCTGAAAGGGAGCGCCCTGCCCCAGTTCGCCTACTTCTGCGGCCACGAGCAGTTCCATCCCGAGACGCTCGTCGCCCATGCACGCCGCGCCGAGCGGGCCGGCTTCGACGGCCTGGTGGTCTCCGAGCATTTCCACCCGTGGGTCGACGATCTCGGCGCGTCCGGATTCGCCTTCTCCACGATCGCGGCCATGGCTCAGGCCACCGAACGCGCCTTTCTCACCACCGGTGTGAGCACTCCTCTCTTCAGGTATCACCCCGGGGTCGTAGCCCAGGCGGCTGCCACATTGGATCGGCTCTCAGCGGGGCGCTTCAACCTGGGCGTGGGCACGGGCGAGAACATCAACGAGGGACCGCTCGGCTACCCGTTCCCCCGATACGCCGAACGGGCGGCCCGGATGCGGGAGGCCATCGAGGTGATGCGCCGTCTTCTCGACGGCGAGAAGCTGACCTTCGAGGGCGCCTTCTACCAAACCGACCGGGCCCGGCTGTACAGTCCTCCGCTCGGCTATGTCCCCATATGGCTGGCGGCCGGAGGTCCCAAGTCGGCGACGCTGGCGGCCCAAATTGCCGATGGGATCATCACCAGCGTCAAGGTACCCGCCGACACCATGGACAAAGTCGTCGGGCCGGCCAAAGAGGCGGCGGCCCAGGCAGGTCGACCCACCCCGCGCCTGCTGGCCACCCGGTGGGCCATATACGCCAACAACGAGGACGAGGCGTGGAGAGCGCTGGGAGCGTGGCGAGGCCTGCGGGCTCCCGGGCGCCTCAAAGCGGTCGACCCCCTCGACCTACGCCTCCGTGCCGATGAGATGCCGCGCCGAGAGATCCTGGATCGCTATTCGATCGTATCGTCGCCCGATGAGATCGTGAATGTATACCTGCCGCTTCTCACGGAGGTGGGAGCGGACGTCATAACGATTCAGATGACCGGTTTGGAACAAGAAGCGCTCATCGATCTCGTCGGGGCCGAGGTCCTGCCCCGCCTGCGAGCCGCCGCCGGCTAGCGTTCCAGCACCTGGAGCAAGGCCTCGAGGTCGGATCGAAACTCTGGGGGAAGCTCCTCCGACCTGCTCTGCTGACCGGCCCGCAGCGAGGTGGCCAACTCCCCAAACAGCCGCGCCAGGTCTTCGTCGTTGGCGTCTCGGCTGAGAGCATCGACGAGGTCCCGCAGAGGCCGCACCAGGGTCGGTCCCAAGGTGGCCATCAGGTCGACCAGCCAGCCCTCCTCGCCCCGAGTCGCTACCACTGCGGCCCGGCCCTCCCCCTCCATCGTTACCTCGGCGAAGTCCCGTCCATCGACGGCAAAGCTCTCCGAGCCGGTCGCCTCCAAAGAGGCCAGGTCGACCCCCGCCGAATCACCGAACGCCTGCACGAACGACGTCCAGTACGCCGCCTGGGTGGCGGCGGAGAGGCCGTCCGACAGGGCACGGCGCGTCTCGGCCACGCTGAGGGGATTCTCGATGGCCACCAGCAGAGCGATCTGGTAGTCCGGGACCACCGCAGCCACGGCAGCGGAATCGCCCGAGACCACCGCCTCGATCCACAAACCTACCGCCGACGCCGGATCCTGGGGCGCAGTCGATTTGGGTTCGGAGGCGTCGCCACAGCCGGCGGCGACGATCATCATCGCCAGCCCGAGGGCGATCGCCGGTTTCATCCGGCCAGCGCCGCCAGCACCGACCGCACCGCCGTGAGGTCGGTAGACACGACGTTGATCGCGGCCACTTCGATTCCCGCACCTGCGTAGTCGTCGAGCCGCTGCCGAATCCGCTCCAAAGGCCCCACGAGAGCTACCGCATCGACCACGTCGTCGCTCAGGCCCGCCTCCAGCCCGCGCCGATCGCGCTCCGACCACGCCCGGGCGATGTTGTCGGCCGCCTCGGGGAAGCCGCACCACCTCAAGAAGCGGTTGTACACCGGTTGGGCGAAGTAGGGAGCGAAGGCGTTCCGCACCACAGAGCGGGCCGCCTCCAGATCGTCGTCGACGACGGCATGGAGACGGGCCATGATCCCGAATCCGGCCGGCAGGTTGCGTCCGGCCCGCTCGGCCCCCCTATGGATCTCGGCCAGCTGTCGGCTCACCATCTGCGGGGGCATGAGGTTCAGGCACACCCCGTCGGCCACTTCGCCGGCCAAGGCCAGCATGCCCGGGCCCAGTGCCGCCACGTAGATCGGCACCGGACCGGCCGGACCGGTCTCGAGACTGAAGCCGGAGAACGAAGTGATCTCGCCGCGATAGGCGCGCTCTCCCGCCAAAGCGGCCCGAGTGGCTTCCACGGCCTCTCGAACCTGGAGGAGAGGACGAGCGAAGTCCCTCCCGTGCCAGCGCTCGACGATCACTTGGGACGACGATCCGATGCCCAGCGCGAATCGCCGCCCTCCGGCCAGTTGGCTGACGGTGGCCGCACCCATGGCCAGTAGTGCCGGGGTGCGCGTCGCGGCAGCCACCACCGCCACCCCGAGTTCCATCTCCGTGGTACGGGCCGCAATAGCCGCTGCCAATGAGAAGGCCTCGGGTCCAGCCACTTCGGCCAGCCAGGCGTCTCGATAGCCGTCGGCTTCGGCAGCGGCGCACAGCTCGACCCGCTGGGAAGCGGTGAGTCCGGGAGACGTGGGGCTGATGGCCAAACGCATCGAAAGCTTCCTCGGCCGACGAGGCTACCCGGGTCGGGGACGGGGCCGCCCCCCTAAGATCGCCGCCCATGGGGACGTCGCTGCGCTCGGCTGCAATTGGGCTGGTCGCCGGGGGGGTGGCCGGCCTGCTCGGCGTAGGCGGGGGGATCATCTTCGTTCCCGGCCTCGTGCTGCTGGTCGGCCTCGATCAGCGCCGCGCTCACGCCACGTCGGTGGCCATCATCGTGGCCGCCGCCACTACGGCCCTGCTCGGCTTTGCGATCGAAGGCAACGTCGACTGGCCGGCGGCCGGCTACCTGTTCGCCGGAAGCGCCGCCGGCGCCTACCTGGGAGCCCGCAACCTGGAGCGAATCCCCGAGATCTGGCTGACGCGCGCCTTTGTCGTCCTGCTCTTCGTGGCCGCGATCCGGCTGGCGATCGGATGATCGTCGTCACCCTGCTCGTGATCGGCCTGTCCACCGGCGCACTGGCGACCGTGCTCGGCGTGGGCGGGGGAATCATCTTCGTGCCGACCCTCGTCGCTCTCTTCGACTTCAGCCAGAAGGTCGCCCAGGGGACGTCGCTGGCGGTGATCGCCCCGACGGCGCTGATCGCCACGTTCGTCAGTGCCCGGGCCGGCCAGGTGAGCTGGCCGGCCGCGCTGCCGATGGCCGTCGGAGCGGTGGTCGGTGCCGTGGCCGGCTCTCAGGCGGCGCAGCGTCTCGACGATGCCGTGCTGCGCCGTCTCTTCGCCGTCCTGCTGGTGATCGTGGCCCTGCGAATGCTGTGGCGAACGTTACGGCGCAGCTACTGAATCACCCTCTTCCCCCGATGGCCACGCCCAACCGCCCGGTTCTCAGGAACTGCCGGCGCTGCTCCCTGTCGCCGAGACCGGCCCGGCGCCACATCCACGCTAAATAGGCAGCGCCGGCGACCTCTCCGGCCACAACCCAAGGGTTGGTGAGCTGATCGACCAGGACTTCGCCGATGGTCCCCGCCAGCCCTTCGGTGAAGCCCCAACCCAGAAACGGCCAGAACAGCGTCTCCTGCTGGGTCCACATGAAATCGAGGACCAGATGTACCAGGGCCCCGATGGCCAGCGGCAGCCAGGTCCTCCGGACCGGGCCGCCCCGCTTGGTGACCACCAGAATGATTGCCATCAGCACCGCCGCGAACAGCAGGCTGTGGCCGACGAGTCGGCCGCCGTCAACGCGGTCGGCGAAGAAGACACGCCCGATCGGTTTGTCGATTAGGTCGGGCAGGAGGGCCCCCACCAGCAGCAGGCGCACATCCATCTCTGGATCGCGAAATACGTAGCGGACGAGGGCCAACGTCGCCCCCAGGTGCCAGAAGATCATGCGTCGAGTGCGGCGTTGGCCAGGGCATCGGCTTCCTCGTTTTCCTCGCGAGGCACGTGCCTGATCTCGACTCGGTCGAAGCCTTGGAGCAGCCGTCGGACTTCGGCGAAGAGCGGCTTCAGCCCCGGTGCCTTCACCTTGTACTCTCCGGTGAGCTGGCGGACCAGCAACAGACTGTCGGAACGGAGCTCGATCTCCGTGGCCCCGTGCCGTCGGGCAGCTTCCAGGCCGGCCACCACGGCCCGGTACTCGGCCACGTTGTTGGTGGCCGAGCCGATGGCCTCCGACACGGTCTCCACCGGGCGGAGGGCCCCGCCGTCGTCCTCGTATAGCACCGCTCCAATCGCGGCCGGGCCGGGATTGCCCCGGGAAGCCCCGTCGGTGTAGAGGACGACCCGCCCGGTCACTGCGGCACCAGTATGCGCCGGCAGTGGGTGCAGCGGGGCGGATCCTGCCGGAGCGCTTCGAGCTGCTCGGCCTCAGACAGCCGCAGATGGCAGCCGCCGCACACTCCTCCTCCGAGCCGCCCCACCGCCACCCCGTCCTTGATGGGACGGATCTCCTCGTATATCTCGATGAGGTCGCCGGAGATCAGCTTGGCGATGTCGGCCTTGCGGGCCTCGTGACGAGCGATGTCGGCATCGATCACAGCCCACTCCTTCTTGATCATTCCCTGGAGCTCGGCTTCATTGCTCTGCGCCGCCGCCAGCCGAGTACGGAGATCCTCGAGCACTGCCTCGGCTTCGTCGCGCTGCTCCATCACAGCAATCGTCGCCTCTTCCATCTGCTCGGCCTGCCGGCGCAGCATCTCGACCTCTTGCATCAGGGCTTCCGTCTCACGGGCATTGAGGCCGCCTGCATAGAGACGGCGCTCCTCGGAATCCCGCTTCTGTTCCAAAATGGTGAGCTCTCCCGAGCTTTTGTCGAACTGCCGGGCCACCTCTCGAAACTGCTCTTCCGCTTCCCCGACCTGGGCCGCCAGAGCCTCGGTCTCGTTGTGGGCCTCCTTGTACTGCTCCAGCTCGGGCAGCGCTTGGCGGCGTTCCAGCAACCGATCGATCTCCAAGTCGACGCCCTGGAGGTCGAGGAGATCTTCGAGACTTCGCAACTCGTCCATCAGGACCACGGATCCGGGTCGACCTCGCTCAGATCGACGGTGTCGACGATTTCGGCCACGGCAGCGTACAGACGGCGCACCCCGGGACGCTCGGAGCCGGCGTGGCCGGCATCGATCACCGCCAGGCCCCGATCGAGCGCTTCCCGGGCTCGATGGTGGGACACGTCGCCGGTCACCAGGGCGTTGGCGCCGGCGTCCGCGGCCGCCTCGATGAAATCGGCGCCCGACCCGGGAACGACCGCAACACGTCGGATCGGAGTGTCCCTCCCTCCGGCCATCCGGACATCTCCCCGCAGTCGCTCCTTGGCCGTAGCCGCCAAGTCGGCGGCAGTGCTGGCAGCATCCACACTTCCCACTCGACCCACCATGGCTGCGTCACCGCGCCGCTCGTAGACGTCGAAGGCCGGCTCTTCATAGGGATGGGCCGCTACCAGGGCGGAGGCCACTGCATCGAGCCGGCTACGGGGAGCACTCATCTCGAGGCGGATCTCCTCTTCGGAATTCCAGGCCGCCGGACGCCCTGCAGCCGGACGGGTTCCGGCACCGGCGTGGAAGGTGCCGATGCCGGCCGTGCGGAACGAGCAGGCCGAGTAGTTGCCGATCGTTCCGGCTCCCGCACCCGTGAGTGCAGAGGCGACGGCATCGACGGCAACGGCGGGCACGAACGTCACCAGTTTCACGGAATCCTCCCCCCACAGCGGTCCAAAACCGGACACGTCCCGCAGGCCCAACTCCTCGGCCAGGGCGTCGGCCGTTCCTCCTCGGGCCACATCGAACGCGGTATGGACGACGCCGACGGCGACCCCCAGGGCGGCCAGGCGAAGAGCGCGGCCGGACGGAGAGGGGCCGGCCAAGAACCTGGTGACGGGACGAAAGAGCAACGGGTGATAAGGCACCAGCAGATCGGGCGGATCCGATTCGAGGGCGGCCACCACGGCATCCGTGACGTCGTGACATACGGCGGCCCGCTCCACGACCGCCTCGATATCCCCGACCTGGAGGCCCACCGGGTCCCAACCGGCCGCCTTGTCGAACGGGGCCGCCCGGCCCAGGGCGGCCAGCACCTCAGCTACGGTCATTGGCATCGCAGCGATGGTAGAGAGCTGCGGGCAGATGCCCGGCCGCCTACCCGGCGACCAGGCGCACAATGGCGCCGTCGGCGAAGAGGCCTGCCGGGACCTGCATGCCGAGTCGCCGGTACACGCCCGGCGGCACCGAGATGTCGGCCAGGTAGAGCTCCCCCACCTCGGGAGCCTTGACGAGGCCGGTCTTGGGCAAGGCCAGAGTCATGGTGGCGGTCGCCCGGACAAAAGGATCGTGTGGTTCACCGGTAGTCACGTCCAGACCGGACGGCGTATCGAGCGACAGGACCGGCGACTCCTGATCGTTGATCCAGTAGATCAGCTCTCCGACGTGGCCCCGGGGGGTTCCCCGCAGGCTGTAGCCGATCAACGCGTCGATCACCAGATCGGCCGGCTCCGGCTCGTCGAGGACCGGCACCCCCATGCGCTCGACGATCTCGAACTGGTGGCCGGGCACACCGGCCAGCTCCCGGGGAGGCTGGGCCAGCACCACCTTGGGCCGGCTCCCCCGATTGACGAGATGGCGGGCGGCCGCCAGGCCTCCGCCTCCATTGCCCCCCGCCCCGCACAGCACCAGCACCGACTCGGGCTCGAAGCGTCGAACTGCCAAGTCGGCGAGATTGGAGCCGGCGTTCTCCATCATCTGAACGAGCTCGATCACCAGATCCTCGACCATGATCCGGTCCACCTCGGCCATTTCCTCGGCGGTCACCGCCGGTACGGCACTGATCGGTTGCTGCGGGAAACCGTCCACGTCTATCCCGGGTAGGCCATGCGTCCCGACGGTAGCGCCGTCCCCATCATCATGGCGAGGGCACGAAGATGTCGCCAGGGCGAGCCGGCCTACGTCGGCACCCGCCTCCGACATCAGCGGCCCAGGAACCGTTCTCGGTCCACCACCACCCGTTCGACGACTCCCTCGGCGATCAGCCGGCCCTCCTCGTCCCGGCAGGCCACTGCGAACCGCAGCCGGCGCCCCTTCGCCTCGGTGAGAACGGCCCGGGCCTCGACCGTGGCCCCCGGGCGAGAAGCGGCCAGGTGATCCACCACGACGCGGGTTCCCACCGAGGTCTCCCCCCCGCCCAGCGAGTCGGCAACAGCGGCGACGGTGGCGGCCTCACACCAGGCGATGAGGCGCGGCGTCGCCAGCACCGGGACGTCCCCCGATCCCACGGCCGGCGCCGTATCGGCCTCGGTGACCTCGAAGCGGACGAAGGCCTCCTTTCCCGGTGACACGTTCATCACACGAGCATGCTCGATCGGGGGTACATGACGGCCGGGTCGACGACCACGTTCACCAGGGCCGGTATGCCGACCTCGAGGGCCCGCTCGATCGCCGGACGAATCTCGCCGGGCGCGCTGACGAACTCCCCGTGGCCTCCCAGGGCCTCGACCACCAGGTCGTAGCGGCACTCGGCCTGGAGATCGGCGGCGACGTCGTAGCCGTACAAGGCCCGCATCGGGTGTTTCTCGAGGCCCCAGATGCCGTTGTTGCCGACGACGGCTACCACGGCCAGGCCGTGGCGCACCAGCGTGTCGAAATCCATTCCGGAGAAGCCGAAGGCGCCGTCCCCCATCAGTAGCACGATCGGAGCATCCGGATACACCAGCCGGGCGGCTATGGCGTAGCCCAGGCCGTTGCCCAGGCATCCGAAGGGTCCGGTGTCCATCCAGCGACCCGGCCGGGTCGAAGTCACGTAGCGGCCCCCAAAGCTGACGAAATCTCCCCCGTCACCGATCACCACCGCATCCTCGCCGAGGATCTCGTCGAGCTCTCCATAGACGCGGGCCGGGTGGATGGGCTCGGCGTCACTGTCCAGATCGGCCCGATCGGCGGCCCGCCGGGCGGTCTCCTCTTCCCGCAAGTCGTCGATCCACGTGCCCCGATCGGCATCGTCCGATACCAGGTCGGCCAGCGCCCCGAAGGTGTACCGCAGGTCGCCGGCAGCCGAGCCGGCCAATTCCACGTGGGCGGCCCGACTGTCGGCAGCGTCGACCAAGTGGACCACGGCAGCTCCCCCGAAGTCACCGAAGCGCAATCTGAAGTCGAGGGGGGTGCCGGCCACCACGACCACATCGGCGCCGTCGAGAGCTCTAGCCCGCGCCCGGGAGAAGGCCAGCGGATGGTCGGCCGGCAGGGTTCCCCGGCCCATGCCGCTGGCAAACACGGGGAGCCGGGCCTTCTCCACGAAATGCTGCATCTCCTCCCAGGCCTCTTCGAAGTACACGTCGGTTCCGGCGACGAGGACCGGGG
>CAYFYE010000068.1:0-13632 GCA_964347285.1 uncultured Acidimicrobiia bacterium | reverse complement strand
TCTGGGCGGCCGGTGAAGCGGCGGCGATGCAGCGCATTCGCCGCCACCTCTTCGAGGACCGCGGCCTGCCTCGTTCCCGGGCCTCGGTGCGCGGCTACTGGAAGCACGGCCGCCGCGGGGACGGCGACGACGGCTGAGCGGCGCCGGAGGTCGGAGGGGAGAAGGTGGCACCGGGGCCCGGATTCTGCCCGGTCGGGAGCGGTCCGCACCGGCTTCGGCGATCGATCGAAATTGTCCCGGTGAGTTGGGCCGATTGGCCCTGGTCCGATGGCTGCCGTCGGTGGACGATGAGGGATGGTTACGGCGAAGGAGGGGAGAAATGCTCAAGCAGAGACTCGCTGAGAAGATCGAGGCTTGGCGCCCCAGAACCGAAAGGCTGGTGAAGGAGTACGGGGACGTCAAGATCTCGGAGGTGACCGTCGGCCAGGCCATCGGGGGAGCCCGGGGCGTGAAGTGCCTGGTCACCGATGTCTCCTACCTCGATCCCGAAGAAGGCATCCGGTTCCGTGGATTCACCATTCCCGAGGTCCTGGACCGGCTTCCCCGGCCACCGGATGCGGAGGTGCCGTACGTCGAAGGACACGTGTATCTCCTGCTGACCGGCGACATCCCCGCGGAGAGCGACGTCCAGGAGGTGGTCGACGAGTTCCACCGCCGCGCTCAGGTCCCCCAATACGTGTGGGACGTGCTGCACGCGCTGCCGCGCGACACCCACCCCATGACGATGTTCTCGGCCGCGCTCACGGCGATGGAGCGCGAGTCCGAATACGTCAGGGCCTACGCCAAGGGCCTGGGCAAACTGGATCACTGGCAGCCCACGCTGGAGGACACGCTGACCCTGTGGGCCCGGCTGCCCCAGATCGGTGCGACCATCTATCGCTTGAAGTACCGCGGCGACACTCCGATCGAGCCGGATCCCGATCTCGACTTCGGCGCCAACTTCGCCCGGATGATGGGAATGGACACGCCGTACGATGACGTGTCGCGCCTGTACTTCATCCTGCACTCGGACCACGAGAGCGGCAACGTCAGCGCTCATACCGGACACTTGGTGGCCAGTGCTCTCTCCGACGTCTACTACGCCACCTCGGCCATGATCAACGGCCTGGCCGGACCTTTGCACGGCCTGGCCAATCAGGAGGTCCTGAGGTGGATCCAGGGCGTGATGGACAAGATGGGCGGCGAGCTGCCCACCAAAGCGGAGATGGAGCAGTTCGTGTGGGACACGCTGAACTCGGGGCAGGTCATCCCCGGCTTCGGCCATGCGGTCCTCCGCAAGACCGACCCGCGCTACATGGAGCTGCGCAACTGGTGCCTCAAGCACCTGCCGGAAGATCCGGTCTTCCGCTATGTGGACATGCTGTTCGAGGTCGTGCCCCCGATCCTGCAGGAGCAGGGCAAGGCGAAGAACCCGTGGCCGAACGTGGACGCCCAGTCGGGCGTCATCCAGTGGCACTACGGGGTCCGTGAGTACGACTTCTACACGGTGCTGTTCGCCATCGGCCGGGCTCTCGGAGTCCTGGCCAACATCGTCTGGGATCGCGCTCTCGGCTATCCCATCGAGCGGCCCAAGTCGCTCACCACCGACATGCTGGAGGAGCTGGCCGGCATCAAGTAGCTCCGCGGCGTTCGAAGTTGACGGTCGGGTGGTCGAGTCCACGGTGGACTTTGGCCGCCCGACCCGACTTCGCGGTGTGGGGAGAGGTCCCTAGCCGGGCTCCACCCACGGGTCGTAGCTGCCGAAGTTCCACAGGTTGCCCTCGGGGTCGACGCAGGTGTAGTTGCGCCCGCCGTAGTCCATGACGGCCGGCTCGAAGACGATCTGGGCCCGGCGGCCCGGGCTCGCTCGGCGTGCCCGTCCACGTCGTCCACGACCACGTACAACCCCACAGCCGGCCGCCCCGCCTCCCGGGCGGTGGTGACGTGGGCGCCGTATTCGTCGTCCCGGACCTCACCGATCATGACCATGTCCGAGCCGAGGGTCAGCTGGGCATGCACGATCGTGCCGGAATCGTCCTCGACGACGAGATGAGGCCGGAACCCGAAACACTCCTCGAGGAATTGGAGGGCTCGGTGGGCATCGTGATAACGCAGGCCGGGGATGATCGATGAGGCATGGGCGCCCCCTTCGACGTCGGGGCGGGCACCCTACTCGGTGGGCACTGGTTGTCGGTTCGCCACCGGCGCTGATAGCTTCCCGGCATGGACCTGCTCGCCGGCTGGCACGCCGCAGCCCGTGCCCTGCTTCCGGACCGGACCGCAGTCTGGGACGCCCACACCCATTCCGGGACCAACGATCCCGACGGCGTCGGCGGCTCCGCCGAGCGGCTCCTCGAGAAGCTGACCCAGGCCGATCAGGCCGGGGCGGTGGTGATCACCAACCAGGACCCCGCCGGCTACCCGAAAGCCAACGACCGGATCCTCGAGGAGGCGGCGGCCGGCAACGGGCGGCTCATCCCCTTCCTGCGGGTCGATCCTCGCCTGGGGAATGAGGCGGTCGCCGAGGCGGAGCGGTCGCTCGGGGCCGGGCACCGCGGCATCAAGCTCCACCCCAGGGCCGAGCAATTCCGACTCAGCGACGCCACCGTTCGCCGCCTTGCCGCGTTGGCGGCCGAGTCGGCGGTCCCCGTGCTCGTCCACGCCGGGCAGGGGATTCCTTCCCTCGGCGAGGACGCGGCGCGTCTCTGCGACGAGGTGGACGGCCTGCGGCTCATCCTGGCTCATGCCGCCATCAGCGACCTCTCGTGGCTCGGCCCCACCGTGGCCGGCCATCCCGGCCTCTACTTCGACACGGCCTGGTGGGACGTCACCGACCTGCTCGCGCTCTTCGCCTGGGTTCCTCCGGGGCGGATCGTGTATGCCTCCGACACCCCGTACGGACACCCCGCCCTGGCGTTCATCCTGGCGATGCGGGTGGCGGCTTCGGCCCGCTACAACCCGGCGCAGCTCGAAGCCCTCTTCGGAGGCACGCTGTGGCGGCTGCTCGAAGGCCGAGAGGGCGAGGACCTCGGGCCCGCTCCCGGCGACGACTTCGTGAGCGGCGATCCCGGCCTGCTCCGGGTGCACGCCAGCCTCCACGGCGCCATCGTGCGGGCCTTCTCGAAGGACGACGCCACCCAACCCGTGGCCCTGGCCCGCCTGGGCTGCCTCGTTCCCGACGAGACCCACCACGCCCGGGTATACCGAGCCATCGATGCCACTCTGGAGAAGATCGATCTGGTCGGCGGCAGCCGGCGTGACATCGTCCGTCCCCTCATCGTGGCCGCCACCGCCGCCCTCACCCCCGATGTCATGGTGCCGGAGGTGTAACGCAGCGAGGTGGAGGAGGGCCTCAGCCGCGACGGCGGTCGCCACACATGAGCCGGCGTAAGGTCACCAAAGCGGCACGCCACCGCCGGTCCCAACCGCAGCTCCGGAGTCCTCTTTGGGCCGTCGATCCGGGCCGGCAACCTCGCTACGCGGGAACGGTTCGGGCTCAGCAGTCTTCGAGGAACAGGTCGCCGAAGGGGGGTCGTTGAGTCGGATCGTCGCCTCCGGTGTGAAGGTTCGATCTAGGCGCAGGTGCCACCCCGTCGATGGTTGCCGGCCGTCCTTACGCATCACCGGGCACAACCTGGCATCACTGGAGGAGCCGGCCGAGCAGCTAGGCCGCTCCACTCGACGCCGTGTCCCCGGGCAGCAGCGATGCCAGCAGCTCGGCCACGTGGAGGACCCGGAGGGTGCGGCCGGAGGCGGCGACCCCGCCCCGCAGGTGCATGATGCAGGCCGGATTGTCGGAGACGAGGGTGGCTGCTCCGGTTGTGTCGGCGCACTCCAGCTTGCGATCGAGGATGCCGGCCGCCACCTCCGGGGCGGTGGCCGACGTCGAGCCGCCGAATCCGCAGCACACGCCGTTCTCCGGCAGCGGAATCGGCCGGCCGCCGGTCAAGTCGGCGATCAGGTCCTCCATCTCGTCGGTCATGCCGAGCACCGTGCCGCTCTGGCAGAAACGGTGGACGGTGATCAGGTGGTCGGGCTCGTCGAGCGAGCCCGGCGGGAGCCGGGCCGGCCTCGACAGGTAGGAGACGAGGTCCCTGGTGCGAGCCGCCAGCCGCTCGGCCCGGGCCGCCCACTCCGGATCGTCGGCAAAGAGCCGGCGGTATTCATGGGTGATCATGGCCGCGCAGCTGGGAGCAGGCGTCACCACGTCGGCGTCCCCTTCCAGCGCCGCGATGGTGTCTTTGGCCATGCGCCGCGCCGGTGTCCACTCGCCGCTGTCAAATGCCGGCAGGCCGCAGCAGTGCTGCCTTTTCGGTGCCGCTACTCGGGCTCCGGCCGCTTCGAGCAGCTCGGCGGCGCCGACCGCGATCGATGGGGCCAGCCGGTCGGTGATGCATTGCAGGAACAAGAAAACGTCCCTGCCGGTCGCCCCGGTGTCGGCCAGGGGTGGACGAAACGGCCGCCGTTCCAGCCGCCGACGCGCCGGGCTGACCGGGATCGCCGGCGGGGTGCGCCATCCCACGTGGCGTTTGGGGAACGGGGCTCTGGTCACATCGCCCGACCGGAAGGGACGGGCGGCCAGAGCCGCTGCTCCCACCGCGACTCCTACCAGCCGGCGGTGGCTCCACGCCCGCATGGCGAGTCTCCGCAGCCGGTTGGGGTGGCGCTCGGCCACGTGGCGGCGCACTTCGAGGATCTGGGACGGCAAGGGGATCTCCACCGGGCAGACCGTCGCGCAGGCACCGCACGACACGCACAGCGACTGTGGTCCGGAGACCGCTTCGAGCCCGTGGTGGAACTCGGTGTTCACCAGCCCGATGGCCCCGGTGTAGATGTGGCCGAACGCGTGCCCTCCCACCACTTGATAGGGCGGGCAGACGTTGGCGCACGCTCCGCACCGGATGCAAGCCAGGGCGTCGGAGAACTCCGGAGTGGAGGCCATGCGGCTTCGGCCGTTGTCGAGCAACAGGATGTGGAGCTCGTGTCCGGGAACCGGCCCGGTGACGAAGCTCGTGTAGGTGGTGATGGCCTGGCCGGTCGCCGACCGGGCCAGCAGACGCACCTGCTTCATGGCGTCGTGATAGGTGGGGACGAGCTTCTCGATGCCGGCCGTGACCACGTGAACCGGGGGGAGAGCGGTCGACAACCGGTTGTTGCCCTCGTTCGACACCAGCATCACCGCCCCCGATTCGGCGATCAGGGCATTGGCCCCCGACAGCCCCATCCCAGCGGCCAAGAACTTCGCCCGGAGCTCGGTGCGGGCCGACTTGACCATCGCATCGATGTCGTCGGGATCGAACCGCCGGCCCAGGACGCGGGTGAGCAATGCGGCGATCTGGTGGCGGCGTTTGTGGATGGCGGGCATCACGAGGTGGCTGGGATGGTCGCCGTCGAGCTGGAGGAGCCACTCGCCCAGATCGGTCTCGATGGCCTCGATCGACCGTTCGGCCAGATAGGCGTTGAGGCCCATCTCCTCGGAGACCATCGATTTGCCCTTGACGACGAGGTCGATACCCCGCTGGGCGCAGAGGTCGGCGACGTAGCGGTTGGCCGTCGGGGTGTCGGACACCTCCACCACGGTGGCGCCGGCCCGCTCCGCGGCCGATCGGAATTCGGCACTGTGGCGAGGCAGGTCGGCCAGGACTCCCCGCTTGATCGCGGCCAGCTCGGAGCGCAGGGAATCGAAGCTCCGGCCGGTCATCGCCTCCAGGTCGGCCATTTGCTCGTCCCGGGACGCGCGCCACGATCGCTGGAAGTCGAGCAGGCCCGAGCGGATGTTCGGATCGGCCAGAGACGCCTGGAGCCGTTCCGGAAAGGGCTTCATCCCAGCACCGCCACGTGTACTTCGGCGGGGCCCTGTACGCCTACGGTCAGCGACCGTTCGATGTCGGCGGTGCGGGACGAGGCGGTCGACAACACCGCGTACTCCCCTCTTCGCTCGCCGAGCCTGACGGCGACCTCCTCCAGGCTGTCGACGATGCGGTCCCGCCCCACCACCTGGATCAACCGGAGGCTGAGCATCGACACGACCCGATCGGCCAACTCGTCCTCGAACACGAGCACCGACCCGGTCTCCGCCACCCCGAGATCCCCGGCGATCACTCCTACCTCGGCATCGGCAGCGGATCGGGCCGGCGTCTCGGGGTCGGGGAGCCGGGCCGCCGGCCCCAACGCCGCCACCAGCTCCGGAGACGAAGCAGCGAGGCTGGGCGCAACGAAGACCGCAGCCGAGGGAGCCAGCTCCTTGGCCAGATCCGCCACCGCGGCCCAGTCCGATACGAAATCGACGTGGCTTCCGGCCGCCTCGGCTCGCCGGACGAATTGCTCGAGGCCCATCGCGGTCCTCCGTCGCCGGCTCTCCACGCTACCGACACCTCCGAATCGCCACCGACCGGTGGGCGATGTGGCACGGTAGCCTCGGCCCTTATTGCCGGCGTCCGAGGGGATCCCGAGGCCATGATCGAGTGTGTAGTCGACGCACGCTGCACCCTGGGTGAGGGACCGGTGTGGGATCCCGCCGCCGGCCTGCTCTATTGGATCGACATCAAGGAGCGCCGCCTCCACGCCTACCGGCCGTCCGAGGGGGATCATCGCACCTGGGAGCTGTCCGATCAGCCCGGAGCGGTGGCGCTTCGGTGGCAGGGGGGCTTGCTGCTGGCCCTGGCGGGGGGCTTGGCCTCGTTCGACCCGGCCACCGGGACGGTGGGCCCCTCGGTCGATCCCGAGGCCGACCGGCCCGGCAACCGGCTGAACGACGGAGCCACCGACCGCCGGGGCCGCTTCTGGGTGGGTTCGATGGACGACGCCGAACAGAACCGGACCGGAGCGCTGTATCGCTTCGACGCCGATCGGACCGTTCACCGTGCCCTCGAGGGAGTGGGCATCCCCAACAGCCTCGCCTTCAGCCCAGCGGGCGACGTCATGTACTTCGCCGAGACGCTGGACCGCGTGATCTACGCGTTCGACTACGACCAGGACCGCGGGGAGATATCGGGACGCCGGGTGTTTGCCACCACCGACGACTGCTACCCGGACGGATCCACGGTGGACGCCGAGGGCTTTCTGTGGAATGCCCAGTGGGGCGGGCATCGGGTGGTGCGCTACGCCCCGGACGGCTCGGTCGCCGGGGTGATCGAGCTGCCGGTCGAAAACCCCACCTGTTGCGCCTTCGGCGGGCCCGGCCTCGACCTCCTGTTCGTCACCTCGGCAAGAAAGGGCATCGACGATCCGGCCGGCCGGCCGCAGGCCGGGGGGCTGTTTGCGATCGAGGCCGGCGCGACCGGACTGGCCGACACTCCCTTTGCGGGGTGATCATGGACCGATCCATTGGGAGGGCCACACCATGACCAGCCGACTCGACAACAAACGGGCGGTCGTCACCGGCGCCGGGCAGGGCATGGGGAGAGCGATCGCCCTGGCATTGCGATCCGAAGGCGCCGAGGTCTGGGCCGTGGACATCAACGAGGCCACCCTCGCCGACCTTGCGAGAGAAGTTCCTGCAGTGCGCACGGTGCGAGCCGACGTGCGCAACCGCGACGACGTGGCGGCACTGGCGAACGCGGCGGGGGACATCGACGTGCTGGTGAACTGTGCCGGCATCGTCCGCCACGGCTCCATCCTGGAATGCACCGATGACGACTGGGACGAAGTGCTCGACGTGAACCTCACCTCGATGTACCGCACGATCTCGGCCTTCCTCCCCGGGATGCTGGAGCGGGGCGGGGGCAGCATCATCAACTTCGCCTCGGTGGTGTCGAGCGTCAAAGGCGTGCCCCAACGTTTCGCCTACGGCACCTCCAAGGCCGGGGTGATCGGCCTGACCAAGTCGGTTGCCGCCGATTATCTCGAGCACGGCATTCGGGCAAACGTGATCTGCCCCGGCACGGTCGACACCCCGTCGCTACACGAACGCATCGCTGCCTTCGATGATCCGGAAGCGGCCCGCCGTGATTTCATCGCCCGCCAGCCGATGGGCCGGTTCGGCACCCCCGAAGAGCTGGCCGCGCTCGCCGTGCACCTCGCCTCCGACGAGTCGGCGTTCACCACCGGCGCCGTCCACATCGCCGACGGGGGCATGGCGCTGTGAGGCTGCTCCGGTGGGGACCGCCCGGGAGTGCTCGATCCCGAGGGCCGCATCCGGGATCTGTCCGGAGAGGTGGACGACATCGCCGGCGCCGCCTTTTCCCCGGCGTCGCTCGATCGGCTGCGCAGCCTCGACCCGGCCGGCCTCCCCAGGTGGAGGACGGGGTGCGGATCGGGCCGTGTGTGGGCCGGGTCGGCAAGTTCGTCTGCATCGGCCTCAACTACTCCGATCACGCCGCCGAGTCCGGCATGGCGATGCCGGAAGAGCCGGTGCTATTCATGAAGGCCACCAGTGCCATCTCCGGTCCCTACGACGACGCGGTGCTCCCGCCCGGCGCCAAGGCCGATTGGGAGGTCGAGCTGGGGGTGGTCGTCGGCAGCCTCGCCAAGAACGTGCCGGCCGCCTCGGCCCATGGGTACATCGCCGGCTATTGCGTGGTGAACGACTTGTTGGAGCGCGCCTTTCAGCTGGAGGGAACGGGCCAGTGGGTGAAGGGCAAGAGCGCCGACACTTTCGAGCCGATCGGTCCCTGGCTGGTGACCCCCGATGAGGTGCCCGACCCTCAGGCCCTCGCCATCTGGCTGGAGGTGGATGGTCACCGCCACCAGGACGACACCACCGCCACCATGGTGGTGCCGGTGCCCGCGCTGGTTGCCTATGTGAGCCGTTTCATGAGCTTGCAGCCCGGGGACCTGATCTCCACCGGCACACCTCCCGGCGTGGGACTCGGCTACGAGCCGCCCCGCTGGCTCCGGCCCGGCAATGTGATGCGACTCGGCATCGAAGGGCTGGACGAGCAGCACCAGCTGGTCGTCGGGAGCTAGGGGCCGCCGCCCGGAATAGGATCGGGAGTCGATGGCAGGCAAGCCGCTCCGCAGCCGTCGCTGGTTCGGAGGAATGGACCGCGACGGGTTCATCCACCGGAGCTGGATGCGCTCCGCCGGGCTCCCCGATGAGGCCTTCGACGGTCGGCCCATCATCGGCATCTGCAACAGCTGGTCCGACCTGACGCCGTGCAATCAGAATCTGCGCGACGTAGCCGAACACGTCAAGCGGGGGGTGTGGGAGGCGGGCGGGGTCCCGCTGGAGTTCCCGGCCATGTCCCTCGGCGAGACTCAAATGCTCCCCACCACGATGCTGTTCCGCAACCTCATGAGCATGGCGGTGGAGGAATCGATCCGCGCCAATCCGATCGACGGCGTGGTACTGCTGGGCGGCTGCGACAAGAACACCCCCGCCCAGCTCATGGGCGCGGCCAGCGTCGACCTGCCCACGATCGTGCTGTCGGGCGGGCCCAAGCTGAGCGGCAAGTACCAGGGCCGCAACATCGGATCCGGCACCGACGTCTGGCGCTTGTCGGAGGCAGTCCGGGCCGGTGAGATGTCGATGGAGGAGTTCCTGGCGGCCGAGAGCTGCATGTCGCGCAGCGCCGGGTTCTGCAACACGATGGGCACTGCCTCGACCATGGCCTGCCTGGTCGAGGCCATGGGACTGACCCTGGCCCAGAACGGCGCCATACCCGCCGTCGACTCGCGGCGCTTCACCCTCGCGCACGAATCGGGCCGCCGGATCGTCGCGATGGTCCACGAAGACCTGCGAATCAGCCGGATCCTGACCCGGGCCGCCTTCGAGAATGCGGTACGGGTGTGCGCCGCCATCGGCGGCTCCACGAACGCCGTGGTCCACCTCTTGGCGCTGGCCGGACGACTGGGGGTGCCGCTCGAGCTGGACGACTGGGACCGGCTCGGCAAGGGTGTGCCGCTCCTCGTCAACCTCATGCCGGCCGGCGACTACCTGATGGAGGACTTCTACTACGCCGGCGGCTTGCCGGCGGTGATGCGGGAGTTGGGCGAGCTGGTGGACGGCACCGCGCCGACCGTAGGAGGAGCCACGATCGCCGAGCAGGCGGCCGCCGCCGAGCACTTCTCCCGAGACGTCATCCGCCCGCTCACCGATCCCCTGGAGCCCGAGGCCGGAATCGCGGTGCTGCGCGGCAACCTGTGTCCCGACGGAGCCGTCATCAAGCCGGCAGCTGCCACCCCCGGGCTGCTCCGCCATCGCGGCCGGGGGGTGGTGTTCGAGACCATCGAGGACTTCAAGGCGCGCATCGACGATCTCGACGTCGACCCCGCCGCGGTGCTCGTGCTGAAGGGGTGCGGGCCGAAGGGGTACCCGGGCATGGCCGAGGTGGGCAACATGCGCCTGCCGCGCAAGCTGCTCGAGCGGGGCATCACCGACATGGTGCGGATCTCCGACGCTCGCATGAGCGGCACCGCCTTCGGAACGGTGGTGTTGCACATGGCTCCCGAGGCCGCCGTCGGAGGGCCCCTCGCTCTGGTGGAGACCGGAGATCCGATCGCACTCGACGTGGAGTCCCGCACGCTGACCCTCGATGTCTCGGACGACGAGTTGGAACGCCGTCGGGCCGCCTGGTCCCCGCCCGATCCCGAGTACGACCGGGGCTACTACCGGCTCTATCTCGACCACGTGATGCAGGCCGATCGGGGCGCCGACTTCGACTTCCTGGTCGGTCACAGCGGCGGCGACGTCAAGCGGGAGTCGCATTGAGCGCTTTTGTGACGGGGGCAGGCGGCACCCTGGGAGGAGCCATTGCCGAGCGCCTGGCGGCCGACGGGTTCCCGGTGGCGGTGGTCGACGTGGTCGAGGAAACGGCCGAGGCCACGGCCTCCAGGATTCGCCAGGCCGGCGGCAGCGCCGTCGCCTTCCCCTGCGATCTGCGGGACGAAGCCGCTACGACCGAGACCTTCGCGGGCGCCGAGTCGCAGCTGGGAGCCGTCAAGGCTCTGGTCAACAACGCGGCGGTGTTCCCGTCGGGGCGGTTCGTCGACGTGAGTGCGGCGACCCTCGACGACACCATCCGGGTCAACGAGCGGGCCTATTTCATCACCGCCCAGCTGGCGGCCCGGTCGATGCTGAACACGGGAGGCGGTGTCATTGTCAACGTGGCTTCGATCGTCTGGCACGGCTGGTGGGACAACTTGGCCCCCTACGTGGCGACGAAGGGAGCGATCGTCGCACTCACCCGGGCGTTGGCCCGTGAGCTGGGACCACACGACATCCGGGTGAACGGTGTGGCCCCCGGGGCGTTTCCCACGGCCGCCGAAGCGGCCCAGCATCCCGACCTGGAGGCGTACGAGCGGGAGATCCTCGCTTCCCAGGCGCTCAAGCGTCGCGGGCGCAAAGAAGACGTCGCCTCGCTCGTGTCGTTCCTGTGCAGCGACGAGTCCTCGTTCATCAGCGGCCAGACCATCAACGTGGACGGCGGCTGGATCATGGTCTGAGGCGGTTATCGGCCGGATCCTCCTCGACGGTCCGGCTACGGCCGCCCGGCCACCTCCACCCACAGCCGGGCGATCTCCCGCTCCAGCTCGGCCGGGTAGGGCTGCAAACCGGGCGGAGCGCCTTCGGCGCCGCCGTCGAACATCCAGCTGATCCCTCGCAACATGATGGCGGTGTAGAGATCGAAGAGGTCGTGTCCGCCGCCGTCGGTCTCGCCGGCCAGGTTGAGCAAGCTGCCCTTGGCCAGGAGGTAGATCTCCCTGTCGTCGAGATCGAAACGCTCCACGTGCGGCCTCATCTGTCGATGAGGCCGTCGATAAAGCCAATCGATGTCGATCTCGCGGTTGGAGTGGCCGGCGTTGAAGAAGATCGCTTCGGGTCGCGCCCTGCGCAGCTCCGCCTCGCCGAGCACCCCCTCGACGCCGGTGGCGGTGACCACGATCTGGCAGCGAGTCAGCCCCTCATCGAGGCTCACCGGTGCGCAACCGTGGTGCTGCGCTTCGATCAATCGGACCGGGTCCACGTCCGCCACGTAAACGTTCGCCCCGAGGGCCCGGGCCCGTTCGGAGATGCCTTTCCCCACCGGACCGTAGCCGACCACCAGCACCGAGCGGCCGTACAGGCTCATCGAGGTCACGTGGCCGAAGACGGGCCAGATCTCGTTGCCGACGTGGAACCGATTCTCCAAGCGATTCTTGAGCGGGATGCTGTTCCAGTCGAAGACTGGAAACGGGATGTCGTAGTCGCGCAGCCGGTTCAATCCACTGGTGGTAGCTTCCAGGGCGCCTTTCACCGGCGGGGTGCGGTCGAGGTACGCCTCACTCAGCTCGCCGCCCATGTCGCACAGGTAGTCGGCGTCAAAATCCCGCACCGATCGCATGTTCCCCTCGTATTCCGCCTGCGTCATGCCGCTCCGGGCGAAAATGGTGATGCCTCGTTCCGCCAAGTAGGCGGCGACGGCGTCGTCGGTGCTGTCGACGTTGCAGGCGCCCACCGCGATCTCGGCCCCGCTCTCCGCCAGGGCCAGCAGCATCGGCACGTTGTTGAAGCGAAGGTGCATCCAGCAGGCGAGCCGCTTCCCTCGGTAATCCCGACGGCGAATCTCGCGGCAGTGTCGCTCGGTGATCGGCGTCACGTAACGCAGCCAGGCGATTCCGTTCTCGTCGATTGCGGCCGCAAGGGCGGGGTCCTCGATGCGGGAGGATGCGCTCACTATCGCCTCCGACTCCCCATTCTGCTCGCAATGGGCAGGCCCCGGCTCGAGAGACCTCACGCGTGACAAGGACGGACCCCGCCCCCGCCCGGGCCGGTTCAGGTCCGGTGCTCTCTACGCCACACCGCCCGCGGGCCCGACCAGATGTGGCTGATGGCACAGACCTTGTTGTCGACCAGGCCGAGCGGTAGTGCTATTTGGCGGACGACGTCTTCGGTGACGTCGGTGGGGACCGGTGAGGCCTTCTTGGGCCAGGCCACCCAGATCGCCCCGTCCGGGGGGATCACCCCGGCCGCCTTGGGCACGTGTTCCTCGAGGGCGGCCCGTTCGGTCACGAACAGCACGACGATGTGCGGGCTGCCGTCGAGGCCGGTTCGTATCTCCACCTCGTCGGGTAACCCGTCGAGGAGACCTCGGAAGTCGTCCGGTTCGTTGACGGTCGGCACCACATGGCCGCGCTCGATCCCGAGCTTCTGGGCCGGCGGCGTGTCCGAGTAGCCGGTGGGCTTCCTTGGCTCTCCGTCGTTCACTGCACTTCCCATGTTGGCGAGGGAACGGTGCCGCCGTCGCCGGATTGTCGCATCAGACCACGGCCTGGCAAGTGATGTTCTCCGCGGGTCGATCAGATGCTCCAACTCGGTCGCCATCTGGTCAGAATCGCCCACCGTTGCCTGGTTGGGCGGTTCATCTCCGAGGGCCGGCGACCCTCCCTGCGAGCGTCACCTGGTCCTTGTTAGATTCGCATCCATGAATGACGTGTTCACCGTCGAGCGCTCCACGACCATCGACGCTCCGCCCGAGCGCGTGTATGCCCACCTGATCGATTTCCAGCGATGGGCCGGCTGGTCTCCTTGGGAGGAGATGGATCCCAGCATGGAGAAGACGTTCTCGGGATCCGACGCGGGGGTGGGAGCCAAGTACGCCTGGTCGGGGAACCGCAGGGTGGGCCGGGGCAGTATGGAGATAACCGACGCAACCGAACCGTCCACCATCCAGATTGCACTGGAGTTCCTCAAGCCGTTCAAAGCCAGCAACACCACCACGTTCACTCTGAGGC
>CAYFYE010000067.1:0-13734 GCA_964347285.1 uncultured Acidimicrobiia bacterium | reverse complement strand
TCTCTTTCACGCGCACCGTGAAGAAGGCGGTTCGGTCACTGACCCGGGCCGCCTGCTGCATGTTGTGGGTGACGATGAGGATCGAGTAATCGCGCTTCAGGTCGAACATCAACTCCTCGATCTTGAGCGTGGCGATGGGATCGAGCGCGGAGCACGGCTCGTCCATGAGCACCACATCGGGGCTGGTGGCGATGGCCCGGGCGATGCACAGCCGCTGCTGCTGGCCGCCGGAGAGAGCGAACGCCGACTGATCGAGTTTGTCCTTGACCTCTTCCCATAGGGCCGCTCTGATCAGCGACTCCTCGACCAGGTCGTCCATGTTGCCCTTGAAGCCGGCGATCTTTGGCCCAAAAGCGATGTTGTCGTAGATCGATTTGGGGAAGGGGTTGGGCTTCTGGAACACCATGCCGATGTAGCGGCGCACCTGCACCGGGTCGACATCTTTTCCGTAGAGGTCGACCCCGTGATAGGCGATCGACCCGTCGACCCGGGCGGTCTCGATGAGGTCGTTGAGACGGTTGAAGCAGCGCAGGAAGGTGGTCTTGCCACAACCGGAGGGCCCGATGAAAGCGGTGATGTCGTTGCGGTAGATCGGCAGGGAGATATCCCGAATCGCCTGGAAGTCGCCGTAGAAGACGTTGAGGCCTTTCACGTCGAAGATCACCCGTTGTCCATCGGGTTCACCCTGCGGTCCCAATGCCTCGTTCCGCTCCTGGGCGACCCGGGTCGCGGTATCGCCGAGGTTGAGTTTCACGTTGGCTCGATTCATCGTGCCGCTCCCGGAGCGGCGGGTGGTTGGGCCCATTCTGTCACCACTTCCTCTCGTATTTGTTGCGCAACAAGATGGCGGCGGCGTTGGCGGTGAACAGCACCACCAGCAGCACGACGATGGCGGCCGGGGCCAGGTGCTCCTGGAAGCCCTCGGTGGGTTGGCGGCTCCACGAGAACACCACCACCGGCAGCGCCGTATAGGTGCCGGTGAGACGTTCGAACACGCCGGCCGATGCCCCCGCGGTGAAGAAGCCGGTGGCCACGCCCACCAGCAGCAGCGGGGCCGTCTCCCCGAAGGCGCGGGCCAGGCTCAAGATGGTGCCGGTGAGGATGCCCGGCGCCGCCGAGGGCAGCACATGGCTGCGGACGATCTCCCAGCGGGTGGCCCCGACGCCGAAGCCGGCTTCCCGGATGCTGTTGGGCACGGCCCGCAGCGCCTCCGACGCGGTGATGATGACGATGGGCAGGACGAGGATGCCCAGGGTCAACCCGCCGGCAATCAGGTTGCGCCCGTTGGTCGTGCCCGGCCCGCCCAGTCCGATGGAATCCACCAGCCGCACGATGATCGCCAGGCCCAACAGGCCGTACACGATCGACGGCACGCCGGCCAGGTTGCGGATGTTGGTGCGGATGATCCGGGTGAACCGGTTGTCGGAGGCGTACTCCTCGAGGTAGACGGCGGCGCCGATGCCGAGCGGAAACGCCACCACCGCCACGATCACCGTGAGGATGAGCGAGCCCATGATCGCGGTGAACACCCCGGCCGAATCTCCGGACAGGGACAGTCCGCTGCTGAGGAAATCCAACCCGCGCTCTCTGAACACCGGGAGGGCGCCGGCGATGATGTCGGCGAGGAGCGCCACCAGGATGCCCAGGGAGGCCAGCAGGGCGATCAGCAGGACCGCCTGGAAGACGATCTCGCCCAGCTCCAGCCGGCGACCGCTGATACGCCGGGCGACCACGTCGGCGGTGCGGACGCTGCCGACCGTCATCAGTACTTCTCCCTCACCCGGCGCACGAACCGCTCGGAGATGCTGTTCAGCGCCAGGGTCATCAGGAACAGCAAGAGGCCTACGAAGAACAGGCTCTGGAAGGCCAGCCCCGATCCGGCCACCTGGTCGGTGCCGATGGCGAGGCTGGCCATGGCGGCGGTCATGGTCTGACCCGGCTCGAACACGCTGAACTCCCGCAGGGATCCGCCGACTGCTCCGGCGGCCATGAACACCACCATGGTCTCGCCGATGGCACGCGACACGCCGAGGATGAGGGAGGCCACGATGCCGGATATGGCGGCCGGGAACACGATGCGGCGCACGGTCGTGCCCTTGCGGGCTCCGAGCCCGTATGAGGCCTCCCGAAGGGCGTGGGGCACCGCCCGCATGGCATCTTCCGAGACCGACGCCACCAGGGGAATGGTGAGAATGCCGACGCCGATGCCGGCGGCGAGCATGCTGAAGACCCCCGAGTCGAAGAACCGCTGCACGATGTTGGGGCTGATCCACACCAGCGCGAAGAATCCGAGCACCACCGACGGGATGCCGGCCAGGATCTCGAGTATCGGCTTGAGAACGCGGCGGGTCCGCGGGCCGGCGAATTCGGACAGGTACACGGCGGCTCCCAACCCGAGCGGGGTGGCCACGATCATCGCCACCCCGGCGATGAGAAGCGTTGCGACCACGATCGTGGCGATGTCGTAGAGGTCGCGGCGGGGGAACCATCCGATCTCCCACAGCGACCCGAGCTCTACTTGGCTGACGAAGTTCCACGCCTCGCCCACCAGCGACAGGACGATGGCCAGGCTGATGACGACCGAGAAAGCGGCGCTGGCCCAGAAGAGGCCGTGCACCCGCTTCTCGCGGCGCTGCCGCCTGGGGTCTCCGGAGAGGTCGATCCCCTCCGCTGCCACTGTTTGGGCCATTCCCTATCGCTCCTTTGCCGCCGGGGCGGCAGTTGCTCCTCGGCGCTATCTCCTCAGCCGGTCTGGCGAGCCTCCCACTTGGCCCGGGTATCGCCGTAGTCGGCCAGTCGCACGTAGCCGGTGTCGTCGACGGCGGTGAGGCCGTCCTCCGAGAGGTACAGGTCGACGTAGGCCGCCACTTCGGGCTTGGTATCCGCCGCCTCGGCGTTGACGTAGATGAACAACGGCCGGGAGAACGGATACGAGCCGTCGGCGATGGTCTCGGCACTCGGTGCCACACAGGTGCCGTCGTTGGCGGCGTCCACGGCCAGCGCCTTCACCTGTTCCTGGTTGGCCAGATAGAACGCATAGCCCACCCAACCCAGGGAGGTGTCCGAGCCGGAGATGCCCTCGATGATCGTGTTGTCGTTGGCCGAGGCCACGTAGTCGGGCCGCACCGATTGTGCGCCGCGGGTCTCGGCGTAGTCCACGCCGCCGGCCACCCCTTCGATGAGGAACTCGACGAAGGTGTCGAAGGTGCCCGACTCCTCGCCGGGGGCGGTGACGGTGAGATCGGCGTCCGGATAGGGGGCGTTGGGGGCGCCGAGCTCGGCGGCCAGGTCGTTGGCGTCGGCCCAGCTGTTGAAGCCGATGGACTCGTCGCCCAGCAGTGCATAGAGATCGGCCGTGCCGAGGCAGTCGAAGGCGTCGTTGTTGTTGCTGGTCAGCACCGAGAGGCCGTCGATGGCCACGGTGAGCTCGATGTATTCGATGCCGTTGGCGGTGCACTGCTCCACCTCTTCGTCCTTGATGGGCCGCGAGGCGTTGGAGATGTCGGTCTCCCCGGCGCAGAACAGGGCGAATCCGTCACCCGTCCCGGGGCCCTCCACCTTGATGGCCGTCCCCGGGTTGGCCGCAGAGAACATCTCGGCTACTCCCGACGAGATGGGCTCCACCGTCGACGACCCGGAGATGTTGACGGAGCCCCCAGTGCCGCCTCCTTCGGTCGTGTCACCACACGCGGCGACGATCAGGGCCAGCGCAAAGAGCGGTCCGACGAGACGCCTTCCCCTTCTCAATTCGCTCCTTCCCGTTCGTGGGCAATGCCCGCCGGTCTCGTCGGGAGGCCGGTGGGCGTGCCGCCACGTTACGGAGAGTGAGTGAAGGCAGCGGTACCGCCGGGTGACGCCCAGGTGAACTCTTTGCGAACGGGTTGACCGGGAAATCGGGGAGGTCCGCCTATTCTGCGCCCGTGACCGCTGCCGTAGCCCTGGCCGCTGTGGCCGGAGTCCTGGCGTTGGGCCTCTTTGCACTGTGGAGGCGCCACCGTCGCGCCGTGGCGTCGATCGATCACGCCCTCGAGCGGATCGGCTTCGAGCGGGCCAAGGGGATGACGCGTCCCGGCGCCCTCGACGCCGCCGTCGACCGGATGGAGCGTTACCTGTCCCGGGCCGAGCGGGAGCGGGCCCAGCTGGTCGGCTCGCTGGAATCGGCGGAGTTCGGGGTGATGGCGACCGACGACTCGGGCACGGTCGGCTTCGTCAATCCGGCCGCGGCGAGGTTCATCGGTGCCCGCCAGGGGGAGGCGGTCGCCGAGGTGAGGCTCAGAGAACTACTGGAACGAGCAATCGTGACTCGCCGGGCCGAAGCAGAGGAGATGGATCTGTACACCCCGGTGCGGCGAGTACTGCGCCTGGTGGCGGCGCCTCTGGAGCACGGCGTCGAGAGCGTCGGAGCTGCGGTCTTCATCGAGGATGTCACCGACCAGCGCCGGGTCGACGCGATTCGCCGAGACTTCATCGCCAACGTCGGGCACGAGTTGAAGACGCCGCTGGGGGCACTGTCGGTCCTGGCCGAGACGATCGCCGAGTCCGACGACCCGCTGGTGCGGAGCAGGCTGTCGGATCGCCTGGCCGATGAGTCCTCCCGCATCACCAATCTGATCGACGACATCCTGGACCTGGCCCAGGTGGAGTCGTTTGCCGCCGCCCCCGAGCCCTTCCCGGTCGCCGAGGTGGTGGCCGAGGCCAAGGCCCAGGTTCAGCTGGCCGCCGACGAACTCGGGGTGGCCGTGCTGGTGGAGCCGGTCCCCGACGAAGCCTACGTGGCCGGCGACCGCCGCCAGCTCGTCACCGCGCTGGCCAACCTCCTCGACAATGCGGTGAAGTACACCTCCGTGAAAGAGGACGAGCCCTTCGGCAAGGTCAAGCTGAAAGTCACCGTGGACGATGCATGGGTGGCCGTCGAGGTGCGCGACCAGGGCGTGGGGATCCCCGAGTCCCACCTCGACCGGATCTTCGAGCGCTTCTATCGCGTCGATCGGGCCCGCAGCCGCCAGACCGGCGGCACCGGGCTGGGCTTAGCCATCGTCCGCCACGTGGCGCTCAACCACGGCGGCGAGGTTTCGGCGTCCTCCGAGGAAGGCAAGGGAAGCGTGTTCACCTTCCGCCTTCCGCCCTACCGCAGCTAGCGATGCCTTCGGTCCTGGTCATCGAGGACGAGCCGTCCTACGTGGAGGCGCTGGAAGCCGCTCTCGATCGGGAGGGATTCGCAGTGGCCTCGGCCGGGGACGGCCGCAGTGGGCTGCGGCTTCTTCGGGAATCGACTCCCGACGTGGTGCTGCTCGACCTGATGCTGCCCGGCATGCCCGGGCTCGATGTGCTGCGCAAGATCCGCGACGAGGGCCCGACTCCGGTCATCGTGACGAGCGCCAAGGACACCGAGGCCGACATCGTCACCGCTCTCGAGTTGGGGGCCGACGACTACCTGACCAAGCCGTACTCGGTGCGCGAGCTGGTGGCCCGCATCCGGGCCGCGGTGCGCCGCATTGCTCCCGCAGAAGAGCCGGAGCTGCTGACTTTCGGCGGTGTGACGCTCGATCTGGGCCGGCACCAGCTGCGCCTCGGCGACGAGGCCGTCGACTTGCCCCGAAAAGAATTCGCGTTGCTCCAGGCGTTGATGGAGCGGTCCGGCCGGGTGGTCACTCGGGAGGCGCTGCTCGAGGAGGTGTGGGGCCTGGGATGGGAGCGGGACACCAAGACGCTCGATCAGCACATTCGGCGGCTGCGGCGACGCTTGGAAGCGGCCGATGAGGCGCCGGACATCGAGACGGTGCGCGGGGTGGGGTATCGGCTCGAAGGGGGAGCGGACGCTGGCTAGCCGACGACCATGACGGGCCGTTGGTCGTCGATGATCGATTCCGGCCGGTCGAGCGCCGGCACGAGAACCGAGGGCGCAAGCTCGGATCGACTCCACCGGAGGGCTTGTTTCAACGCGCTCCGAAGTCTGCCAAACTACCCACCGTGGTGAGCCGGGCCAGATGACCCTCAGCGACGACGACCTGGTGGCCGCGCCGACGACTCGGGTGATGCCCAATCCGGTCCGGGTGGTGCTGGTGCTGGGCCTGCTTTACCTGTTCCTCGTCGGGGTCAAGCTGCTCGAGGGGGGCATCAAGGCCCTGGGTAGCGACATCCACGAGACCCTCTTCGAGGGGGTGGCCAACCCGGTGGCGGGCCTGTCCGTCGGGATCCTGGCCACCGTCCTCGTCCAATCCTCGTCGGTGAGCACTTCGACGATCGTGGGGCTGGTGGCGTCCGGTGTGCTGAGTGTCGAGGCGGCGGTGCCGATGGTGATGGGGGCCAACGTCGGCACCACCGTGACCAACACGATCGTGGCCCTCGCCCACGTGCGGCGTACCGACGAGTTCCGGCATGCCTTCTCCGCTGCCACGATGCACGACTTCTTCAACCTGCTGGCCGTCGCCGTCCTGTTGCCGCTCGAGGTGGTCACCGGATTCCTCTCCAACGGGGCCGAGACCCTCACCGAGCTTTTCGTCGGTGGAGCGGAGCTGGGGAGAAGCTTCGACAGTCCCATCAAGGAGGCGGTGAGCCGGCTTGCCGACCTCATCGACGACGGGGTGGGCGGCGTCATCTCGGCGGAGGTGGCCGCCGCGGTCGTGGCCATCGTGATCGGAATCGGCCTGATCTTCTTCACCCTCGCCTTCATCACTAAGAACATGAGATTGCTGGTGGCCCAGCGGATCGAGCGTTCCCTGAACGCCGCCCTGGCCAAGAGCGGCCTCATCGGCATGATCGTCGGCATGGTGGTGACCATCAGCGTCCAGTCCTCGAGCATCACCACCTCGATCCTCATCCCGCTGGTGGCCTCGGGAGTGCTCAGCCTCTACAACGCCTATCCGATCACGCTCGGCGCCAACGTCGGGACGACGATCACCGCGCTGTTGGCCGCCCTGGGAACCGGCACCGTGGACGGCTTGACGATCGCCATCACCCACACCCTTTTCAACGTCGTGGCGATCCTGATCTTCTATCCGTGGCCGCCACTGCGGCGCCTTCCGGTGCAGATGGCAACGCGCCTGGCGGACGTTGCCGTCACCCGCCCCATCCTGGCCGTGGCATACGTGCTGGCCTTGTTCGTCACGGCGCCCCTGATCGGTATCGTTCTGTTGAGATAGGAGCTGTGCAATGGTGATGGATTTCTTCCGTGGTACCGGCGAATCGACGCTCGAGGAGATCGAGACCACGCTCACCGGCATGCTCGTCGACGGACGGTCCGTCTTCGAAACGGCGATGACAACGGTCTTCGAAGGCCAGGAGCCGAAGGCCATCAAGAAGGAGATCAAGGGCACCGATCGAGGCATCAACCGCGCCGAGCAAGAGGTCCGTCGAGCGCTGATGATTCATGCCTCGGTGCATGGTGCAATGGATATGCCGACGGTGCTGCGCTACATGAGCATCGTCAAGGACGCCGAGCGGGTGGGCGACTACGCCAAGAACATCTACGACCTGGCCAAGTATGGGGCCGACTTCCGGGGGGCTCCCGATCTTCCGGATCTGACCCACTATCGGGATGCGGTCTCCCAGCTCATCCAGGACGCCGCCGACGTGTTCGCCGCCCGGGATGCGGGGGCCGCCCAGAAGCTGATCGACAAGGCGGACGGCTTCCTCGACGAGTATGACGCTCACGTCAAGGCCACGTTCTCCTTCGAGGGGCCCCCGGCGGAGGCGGTGGCTCGCGCCCTCTACTACCGCTACCTCAAGCGCATCACCGCCCACCTCATGAACATGATGACGTCGTTGGTGATGCCGGTCGACCGACTCGACTACTACGACGAGGCCAAGAACGACAGGAACCAGTTGGCCTGAAGACCGGGCCCGATCACCGAGTCCGGATCACGCCTCCCCGGTCTCCGTGCCGATCTGGTCCACGAGGACCCGGGCCGCCCAGCTGATCGGGTCCTCCAGCTCGGCCATGGTGGGCAGGTAGTCCGGGCCGGCCCACACTTTGGCCAGCCCGTCCTCCCCCCAACGCTCCCTCACCTCGCGACAGAACGCCGAACCGAGCTGATACTGCATGCGCTTCAGCTCCAGGCCCACCAGCTGCTGAAGCAGCTTCTCGCCCTGGGAGGGCTCGGCCCGCCGACGGTTGATGGCCTCCCTGAGACGGGGCGCCTCGGGGATCAGCTCGGCGGCCAGGCGGTCCATGACGTAGTCGGCGTAGCCCTCCATCAGCGCCATGAAGGCCCGCACCGGCGTCAGGGCCTCCTCCCGGTGGGGCCCGGTGAGGAGTGAGGCCATTCCGGCCGGATCGGCCATCAGGCGCTCCAGCTCCTCGGGATCGTCCAGGCCCTCCAGTCGCGAGGCGATCGCTTCCGGATCGAGGTCGAGTCCCTCGAAGAAGTCCTCGATGATCCCCACGAAGTGAGGGCGGACCCAATCGACACCGAGTATTGCCCGAAAGACGACCTCGTGGAGGGCGGCCCACAGCCGGGCCTGCCGTATCTCGATCTCGTGGTCGCGGGCAAACGTCTCGATGTTGGAGGCCACCAGGCTGGCCGTCCCGCCGTCGAGCGCCGGCAGACCGGCGTCGAAGCCGCCGAGCACTCGATGGCTCATGAAGCCGACCATGGCGCCCATTTGCATGCCCAGGATGACGGGGCCCAGCGGCTTGAGCACGGCCTGGAGTCCGCTTTCGCCGCCCGGTGCCTCGGCCAGCTTGTCGGCCAGCGGCTCTACGAGGTAGGCGAAGCTGTGCAGGTTGGCGTCGGCCCAGCCGCGCCGATCGGTCACCTGCGCCTCGCCGCTCGGCGCCGGGGACAGGGGCGATGCCTGGACAACGTGCATCTCGGCGGTGCGCACCAGCTGCCGGTACTCGTCGACGATGGCCGGATCGATGGATCCGGGGGGGCCGGACAGGCTGTGCGCCACCTCGGCGGCGATCTTCCAATTGACCGGACCGGGCGCCTGGAGCAGCTCCAACAGCCGGTCGAAGATGTTGTCGGTCACGTCTCGTCGGGTCGGGGGCCGAGCTCGATCGTCAGGAGTTGCTCGACCCCGTCGCGCTCGACGGTCAACTCGATGGTGTCGCCGACCCGGTACCTGCGCAGCTTGACAATGAGCTCGTCCATCGTGCTCACCTTCTCGCCGTCGAACTCGGTGATGATGTCTCCGTCGACCAGTCCGGCGCCGGCTGCGCCCGTCTCCTCGACCACCGACTGCACGAACACGCCCCGGGGCAGTTCGGATCCGTCGAGCTGGTCTTCGAACTCGGTGCGTCCTTCGATGCCCAGGAAGGCATGGGTGACCGCGCCCCCCTCGATCAGCTCGTCGGTGATCCGCTGCACCAGCTCCACGGGGATGGCAAAGCCGATGCCCTCCACTCCGACATCGCTGACCCCGACGGCGGTCGTGATTCCGATGAGCCGGCCCTGGCCGTCGACCAGGCCCCCTCCACTCGAGCCGCGAGTGATGGGGGCGTCGGTCTGGATCATGCCGAAGAGCTGGTCGCCGAGGCCGGGCCCGGTCTGCACCTGGCGACCGAAGGCCGAGATGACTCCGACCGTCACCGTCGGTCCTCCCTCGAGGCCGAGCGGGCTGCCGGCGGCGATGGCCACATCGCCGATTTTCAAGTCGGCGGTCGATCCGATCTCGATCGGGATGAGCCCGGTGGCGCTGATCTTCAGTACGGCCAGGTCGGTGAGAGGGTCGGTGCCGAGCACGTCGGCGTCGTAGATCCGGCCGTCGGAGAAGGTGACCTGGACCCGGTCGGCATCGGCGACCACGTGGTCGTTGGTGACGATGTACCCATCGTCGGAGAGGACGACGCCCGACCCCGACCCGGCGACCTGGAATGCGCCCTCGTCGGCGCTCAGGCCCACCTGCACGCTGACGATCGAGGGGATGACCCGCTGCGCCACAGCGGTGGGGTCGGCGGTGGCCTCCTCGGGACCGATGAACTGGGTACGGACCTGCTCCCGGATGGTGATCTGCTGGGGCGGCGCAGGTTGCTCGTCCTCCTGGAGGAGCAGGAAACCGCCCAGGGCGAGGCCCGCTCCGACGATTCCGGACAGCAGGGCCACGCCCAGCATCACCCACCGCCGGGGACGGCGCGGCTGTTCGGCGCGGGGCTGGTCGGCGGGCAGGGGACGGGTGAGGTTGCGGGGCGGCCGGCTTCCGTAGGGGTCGACGTGGCCCGGACCCCTGGAGTACGTGGGCGGTTGGAGGCCGCCCTCGGCGGGCTCGTCCCAGGCCCGGAACACGTCCGATCCAGTCTGCGGCCCGAGCGGGCTCGGTGGGATCAGCGGGTCCTCGCCCGGAGCCGGTGTGGGCGTCGCAGAAATCCCCTCTCCGGGGGCCGGCGCCGGCGGCAGCGGTGGCTGCCAGGTCGGCGGCTCATCGGAGCTTGGGGCGCTGCCGAGGGCATCGGCGGGGGCGTCATCGGCGGGGGAGGTCTCCGGGGTCACCGTGGCCTCCGGGGATGGAGATGTGGCCGACGGCTCCGGGGCCGGCGGGATCTCGGGCTTCTCGGTGACCGATTCCTCGGGAGAACCCGTAACCCAGGGGTCGGCCGGCGGCCCGGTGGTGTCGGCGGCCGGCCGCTCTTCGGCGGGCTCGGGGCGCTCTTCGGCCTCGGGGGCGTCGTCGGGCCGCTGAGGGTGTTCGCTCATTACGTGCATTGTATGGACTCCAGTCTTAACGAATCCTGAGAAGGCAGCGGTCGTGTTCTTCCGGCGATGCTGTTGTCGGGGCGTACTCCGAGAGTCGATGGTGACGGGGAAGGGCCCGCCTGCCGAGTACGGTCTTGTCATGAACGAATTCCCGGCTCGCCCGGTTCCATGACCGGCCGGCGCCGTTGCTCGTGGGCCGGCACCGATCCGCTGACGGTCGCCTATCACGACGAAGAGTGGGGGAGCCCGCTCCACGACGACGTCGGCCTGTTCGAGTTTCTGGTGCTCGAGGGGGCCCAGGCCGGCCTGAGCTGGTCGACGATCCTCGGCAAGCGGACCGGTTACCGGCGGGCATTCGCCGGCTTCGATCCGGCCCGGGTGGCCGCCTTCACGCCCGGCCGGGTGGAGAAGCTGGTCGGCGATGCCTCGATCGTGCGCAATCGGGCCAAGATCGCTTCGGCCGTCGGCAACGCCCGGGCGGTGCTCGAGGTGCAGGAGGAGTTCGGCTCTCTGGACGCCTACCTGTGGGGTTTCGTCGACGGGCGGCCCATCCTGAATCGCCGACGTCACCTCTCCGAGATCCCGGCCCAGACGCCTCGTTCCCAGGCCGTCAGCAAGGACCTGAAACGGCGCGGCTTCACCTTCGTCGGCCCCACGATCATCTACGCCTTCATGCAGGCGGTGGGGATGGTCAACGACCATCTGGTGACGTGTTTCCGGTGGGAGGAGCTTTCTGAGGGGTGAGGGTGTTGGTTCCCCCAGCGAGCGAAGCGAGCGCTGGGGGGAAGGTACCGCAGCCTGAGCGCAGCGAAGGCTGGGGTAGGGGGGTTCCGGGGGGAAGGTACCGCAGGCCGAGCCCGTCCCCTCCGCCCCTTCGAGGCACCTCCCCCTCCGGGGGAGGAAACGCGCCCGTCCGCCCCTTCGAGGCACCTGCCTCTCCGGGGAGGAAACGCGCCCCTCCGGCCCTTCGGGCCACCTCTCCCTCCGGGCAGGAGACCGAGGATCTACCCCTCCTTCCCCAGCACCATCTCGGCCGCCTCCCGGACCATGGGGTTGCGGTCTTCGAGGGCCGATCGGATGGCGGGGACCGCCTCGGGGTCGTCGAAGGCACTGAGGGCGACAACGCTGCGGCGTCGCAGTTGGGGAGGCCCCGAGGCGGCCAGCTCGGCCAGCAGGGGCAGGGCCCGCCGATCGCCGATGGCGCCCAGGGCGGCCACCGCCGCTTCCCGGGCGGCCCGATCGGCATGGTCGGCGGCCACCTCGAGGAGCCAGGGGACCGCCTCGCCGACCTCCTGTTCACCCAGAGCAAAGGCCACCGCCTCCACCACCACCTCTGAGGGGTCGGAAGTGGCCGCCAGCAGCGCCGGACCGACGTCGGCTTCGGCCTGGGCCAGCACCTCGGCGGCGGCCGATCGCACCTGATCGTCTTCGTCCGAAGCCAACCCTGCGACCAGAGCGTCCACGACCTGCGGATCGCCGAGATGGGGCGCCGCCGCCGACACCGCCAGGCGCCGTATCACCGGATCCTCGTCCTCGAAATAGCGACGCGGATCCCGGGAAAGAGCCGTCAGATCAGGTTGGTAGCGCCCCACGCGGCGAAGGCTAGGCGCTGGTAACTTTGACGCCCCAAGGATCCCTAGGTGCTAGCGGTCAAGAACCTCGAAGTCGTTTACCACGACGTCATCCTGGTGCTGCGGGGGGTTTCTTTCGAGGTCCCCGACGGCCAGATCGTGGCCCTCCTCGGCGCCAACGGAGCCGGCAAGACCACCGTCCTGCGGGCCATCTCCGGCCTCCTCGACGTCCACAACGGAGACATCACCAAGGGCGAGATCGAGCTGGACGGCGCCCCCATCCACCACTCCACCGCCTCACAGATCGTCGAGCGGGGAGTGACCCAGGTGCTCGAAGGCCGCCGTATCTTCGCCGAGTTCACCGTCGAGGAGAACCTCCGGGTGGGCGCCCACACCTCTCGCAGCACGATCGACGAGAACCTCGACCGGGTGTACGGGCTGTTCCCGGTCCTCAAGGACCGCAGCAAGGCGGTGGCCGGCTATCTGTCGGGCGGGGAGCAGCAGATGCTGGCCATGGGCCGGGGCCTGATGTCCAACCCCCGCTATCTGCTCCTCGACGAGCCCAGCCTGGGGCTGGCGCCGCTGCTGGTTCAGCAGATTCGGGACCTGATCGTCGAGATCAACCGCCAGGGCACCGGGGTGCTGTTGGTGGAGCAGAACGCCACGATGGCGCTGTCGATCGCCCAGCACGGCTTCGTCATGGAGACCGGCAAGATCGTCATGGACAACCCGGCCGGCGAGCTCATGGAGAACGAGGACGTGCAGGAGTTCTACCTGGGCCTGCGGGGGGGCGGGGAGCGCAAGTCGTTCCGGGACGTGAAGCACTACAAGCGCAAGAAGCGGTGGCTGTCGTGACCGGGCCGGCGAAAAGGACCCCGCCCTGGACTGGACGACCGGCCCGGCCGGGGATCGGGCCGTGACCGCCCTGCTCGAGTTCGCCGAGGTCCACCTGGCCTTTGCCGGCGTCAAGGCCATCGACGGAGTCTCGTTCAACGTGGAGGACGGCCAGCTGTTCGCCATCATCGGGCCCAACGGCGCCGGTAAGACCTCGATCTTCAACTGCCTCAACGGCGTCTACCGGCCCCAGCAGGGCTCGATCCGCTTCGATGGCGAGGAGATCGTGGGCCGCAAGCCGCACCGCATCGCCGCCCTGGGGGTGGCCCGGACCTTCCAGAACATCGAGCTCTTCGAACATCTCACCGTGCTGGACAACATCCTGATGGGCCGCCACCTCCACATGGGCTACGGCACCGTGTCGTCGATGGTGTACGTGGGGCGGGCCCGGCGCGAAGAGATCGAGCACCGGCGCCGGGCCGAGGAGATCATCGAGTTTCTCGAGATCGAGCAGCACCGGCGCTCTCCGGTGCTGTTGCTGCCCTACGGGGTGCAGAAGCGGGTCGAGCTGGGCCGGGCCCTGGCCATGGATCCCCGCCTGCTCCTCCTCGACGAACCGGCCGCCGGCATGAACGTCGAGGAGACCGAGGACATGGCCCGGTTCATCCTCGACATCAAGGAGGAGCTGGGCATCG
>CAYFYE010000066.1:0-13736 GCA_964347285.1 uncultured Acidimicrobiia bacterium | reverse complement strand
CGACCACCACCACCACCGTCCCCGAGACGACCACCACCACCACCACCACCACCACCGTCCCCGAGACGACCACGACCGTGCCCGAGACGACCACGACCGTGCCCGAGACGACCACCACCGTGCCCGAGACGACGACGACCGTGGGGCAGTCGAGCGGTGATAGCGGCTCGAGACCCGGCGACGGGGGCGCCTCGGTGAGCGGGCCCGAGGTCATGTATGCGGCCGCGGCTCCGACGATGGAGACCCTCCCCGTCACCGGGCTCCCCACGACGGATGCGGCGTCGCTGGGAGCGGCGCTACTCGCCGTCGGGTTCCTGCTGCTTGCGGCAACTCATCGGAGGGCGCCGGCCGAGCACTCCTAACGGAGGCCGATTCCGGCGCCTCGCCACATTCGACTCGGGTGCGCCGGCGGCGCGCCCGAGCCGATCGTCAACCCGCTGTGGTCACCGGTAGCATCGACGTGTGACCTCGAGCGGAGACCACCAGGGCAGCGGACTGCCCGACGCGTGGTTCCTGGGACCGAAGGCCGAGCACGGCCGGGTGTGGGGCGAGTTCTTCCGGTACATCATCGAGGATTACTTCCATTGGCGTCGCAACTACTTCCCCCATGACCCGGTGGTCATCAGCCGCAGCAAGCAGCGAGAGCACGAAGAGTTCTGGGACGCCATGGGAGAGCAGCTGGACGCCGTCCTCAACGAGCTGAAGGCGCATTTCCCCTTCTACTCGCCCCGCTACATCGCCCACATGCTTTCGGAGCAGTCCCTGCCGGCCGTCCTCGGCTACCTGGCGGGCATGCTCTACAACCCCAACAACGTTACCGACGAAGCTGCCCCGGTGACCGTGCGACTGGAGCTGGAGGTGGGGCGCCAGATAGCCGCAATGATCGGCTATGACGAGGGGCGGGCCTGGGCCCACCTCACTTCGGGGGGGACGATGGCCAACATCGAGGCTCTGTGGGTAGCCCGTCTCGCTCAGTTCGTACCGCTGATGGTCCAGGATTTCTGCCGAACCTCCGACCTTTCTTTTCCGGCCACGGACGACGGCAAGGACATTCGAGAACTGACCCCGGCCCGGCTGGTGGCACTGCCCCCAGGGACAGCGGTCACGATGCCTCGGCGGCTCGTCCGGCATCTCGTCCGACATCAGGGCGATACTCCGGAGTACGCCTGCGATCGGGTCAATGAATCGCTGCAGTCCAGCGACTTCAACCCGGGCCGAGTCGGTGTCCACGCTGTGACTGCCGCGCTGGGACTCCAGCCTCGCCTGTTCACCTCGGCGGCGGCGCACTACTCGATCCCCAAGTCCGCCAATGTCTTGGGCTACGGCCAGAAATCGGTGCAGCTGGTCGGGGTCACCGACGATTACCGCCTCGATGCCGCCGAACTGGGGGAGCGCCTGTGGGATCTCGGCGAAGACGAGTACATAGCCGCCGTGATCGGGATCGTGGGCACCACCGAGATGGGTTCGGTCGATCCCATGCATGAGATCACCGCTCTGCGCCGGCGCCTGGAGGAAGAGCGGCGCCGCTCGTTTTGGATCCACGCCGATGCTGCTTGGGGCGGCTACATCGCCAGCCTGTTTCGGGGTCATGGCGACGATATCGACGCCGTTGACCCGGTGGGTTCGTACACCGCCGCCATCGATGCTCGGGAACCGCTCCGACTGCCGGCTCGCGTTGATGGCGACGCTCCCATCGAGGAGGACTTGGCCTGGGACGATCCCGAGGTATACCGGGCCTTTCTGGCGCTGGGCGAGGCCGACTCGGTCACCGTCGACCCCCACAAGATGGGCTACGTCCCCTATCCGGCGGGCCTGGTGGCCTTTCGGAGTGGGCTCGTCACCGAACTGATCACCCAGCGGGCCCAGTGCATCGCCGAGGAGCCCACCGGGGTCTCGGCGCTGGAGGAGCCCGAGCCGATCGACGCGGTGGGGCCATTCATCATCGAGGGCTCGAAGCCCGGGGCGGCGGCAACAGCCTGCTGGCTGGCCCACACCACGATCCCGCTGGAAGCGAGGGGCCACGGCCAGATCATGAAAGCTACCCTGTTGAGTGCCCAGCGCTTGACCCGGTATCTCGAGCTTCACGCCGATCATCTCTATTGGGTCTTCGAGGAAGAGTTGCGGCAGCGATCCGGCGAGAAGGGTGAGCCTTTTGAGCCGTGCCGGTCACCCTTCGCCTTTCGAACCCTGTTCAAGCCCGACACGAACCTCGTCTGCTTCCTGGCAGTGCCGCGGATCGAAGAGGGCGGCCGGCTGGTCGCGGCGACGGGTGAGCTGGGAGCCTTGAACCGGCTCAATGAGGCGGTGTACGAGCAGCTGACGATTCCGCACACCCGGCGCGGGATCGATTTCCCGTACGCCCAGCCCTACTTCGTGTCCCGGACCCGGCTCGGCTTTCCCGAGTACTCGCCGGAGACGGTGGCCAAGCTGCTCGAAGAGCTGGGCATCTCCTCGACGGCCTTCGAGGCCGCCGGGCTGTTCGTGCTTCGTGCCACCGTGATGAACCCCTTCTATCACCTTGCTCGAAGCACAGATCGTGCTCGCCCCGGTCGAGAGCCGATGGACTACTTGCTCGACTTCGTCCGCCATCTGCACGCCGTCACCCGGCAGGTCCGGATGGTGGAGGGATAGCTCCCGACCGGACCGAATCCAGCCGACCGATCATGATGGTCGACGGCCCGGCCGCCGCTTAGCGGAAGCTGCCCACCCATTCACACCGCGATTCGGAGTAGCCGTGCGGGGGAGGAAGGCGGCATGTTCCTCGGTTCGGGAATGCCGAGCCCCGGGCGCGCCTTGAGGGTGGACATGGATCCGGAACTCGAATTCGTCTACGTCGGCGACCCCATGTGCTCGTGGTGCTGGGGCTTTGCTCCGGTCTTGGAGCGCATGGCTGAGGTTTACGACGTGCCGATGAGGGTCGTGGTGGGCGGCCTTCGTCCCGGGCCCGACGCCGAGCCGCTCGACGATCGAATGGAGCGCTTCTTGGCCCACCACTGGCATCAGGTGGAAGCGGCTTCCGGCCAGCCGTTCGACCATGCGTTCTTGAAGCGGCGCCACGGATGGCGCTACGACACCGAGTTACCGGCCGTCGCCGTAGTGGCGATGCGGGAGCTGAATCCGGATCAGACCCTGCGCTTCCACTCCCGTCTCCAGCGTGCCTTCTATGCAGAAGGCATAGACATCACCGACCCGACCGAGTACCCGGGCCTGGTCGGGGGCTTCGATGTGGATCCCGACAAGTTCCTGGAACTGCTCGGCTCTGAGGAGATGAAGCGGCGGGCCTGGCAGGACTTCTCCGAGGCCCGCTCCCTGGGCGTGGCCGGCTTTCCTTCTCTGCTGCTGCGTATGGGCAACGAATGGGCGGTTGTCACCAGAGGCTTCGTCGCCGCCGAGGTGTTGCTGCCGGCTCTGTCGAACTGGCTGCTCGAGCGATTCGGCGCCGCCTCCGAGGGTTTGTTCTGCGAACCGGGCACCGTCTGCTGAACGGGCCACTACCCGGTGCTTGCCGGCTTCGCCGGTCGGGAGGGAGGTAGCCGTGGAGCGCCGGGCCCTGGTTCCGATCGAGAGCGATCCCTACAACGCCGAGACCCCGCTGGCGGCGCTCCGGGCCGCCGAGACCCCGACGTCGCTGGTGTACGTGCGCAACCACTACGGCGCTCCGCAGATAGAGGGCGAGTCCTGGCGCCTGTCCGTGGAGGGGGCCGTGGAGAACCCCCTCGAGCTGACGCTCGCCGACCTCCATACCTTGGAGCAGCGCTCGCTGGTGGTGGCGATGGAATGTGCCGGGAACGGTCGGATGGCGATGGATCCTCGCCCTCCGGGCACCCCCTGGACACTGGGCGCGGTGAGCTCGGTTTCTTTCACCGGCGTGTCGTTGACCGAGGTGCTGCAGTGGGCCCGGCCCGTTCCGGAAACCGTCGAAGTCTTGTTCGAGGGGGCAGATCGGGGAGAGGTCGAGCCCGGACGAGAGGAGGCATATCGACGCAGCCTTCCTGGGGCAGTGGCTCGCCATCCCGACACCCTCCTCGCCTGGCAGATGGGCGGGGCTCTGCTGACTCGGAACCACGGAGCGCCGCTCCGTCTGGTCGTCCCCGGCTGGTATGGGATGGCGTCGGTGAAGTGGCTGACCCGGATCGTGGTGCTCGCCGATTCGTTCGATGGGTACTACCAGCGAGAGCGCTACGTCTATGTCGGCGAACGGGGGATCTCCGACGGAACTCCGGTGACACTCATTCGCGTGAGGTCGGTGATCGCCCAGCCAATGGACGGCGAGGTGCTGTCGGCCGGTCCTATCGAGATCGCGGGCACGGCCTGGTCGGGGGCCGGCAGGGTGGTTCGGGTCGAGGTGAGCATCGACGGCGGTGCCACGTGGATCGACTCCGATCTCGGTCGCTCCCCATCGGCATACAGTGCTACTCCGTGGCGCCTCACGGTCATGGCCGATCCCGGCGCCTACCTGATCATGGCGCGGGCGACCGACGAGTCGGGAGCGCGCCAGCCGGAGCGGCCGGTTTGGAACAAGCACGGCTACGCCAACAACGCCGTCCAGACGGTGCGGGTGACGGCCTCCTGAGGCGGGCGTTGCTCCCTCCGGCGCTCGGGCTTTTCTGGGAGCCCGGCTCCGTCCCGGCGTTCAATCGACCGATTCGATTCGCAAGACGACGCAGTCCTTGTTGTCTTTGGCTTTGGTTGCGAATCGAAAATACAGCACATCTGAGGGTTCAATCGAAGAACTGGCCAACAGGCATTCGTGAGTGGCGGAGTCGTACTCGATGAACTTGTTCCAAGACGTGCCGTGATCGGTGCTGTACATCAGCAGACAGCGTTTCGATATGTAGCTGTCGGAGATCGCCCAGATTTCGCTTCCCCGGCGAGATCTTCTCTCGATCAGGTTGTAGACGGGATTACGCCGATAGGGATCGGGCATCACCTTGGCCGTGAATCTGTGGCCGTCGGTCGACTCGACGATGAAGTTCGTGCCTCCCAGGTAGTCCGTTCCCAAGAACACTTTGCCGTTGCTGTCGGTGACGGCCGTGTACCCGCCCTTCTGAATGTGCCGCTTGGTGACGAGTCTCCATTTCACAGTGGAGGGTTCTGCGCGTCCTCCGTCGGTCTCCTCTACCATCCACAACCTCTTCTTGTTGTCACCGTCGGCAACGAGGATCTTGTCCAGTGACTTGCTATACCTCACGACGTGGACGTGCTTGTTGGCACCGTTGCGGATCAGGAAGTCCGATCGATGCCACGTCCTCCCGTCGTCGTCGCTGAAATAAAGGTAGGCAATCGACCTCCACCCTCGCCCCTCCGGGACGTTTCCGTATTCGCCGATGATCAGGGTCCCTTGCGACGTCTCGGTCATGCCGTTGTTGAATCTGAAGATGCTGACCGGAGAGGCAAGCCTCAGACATTCCTCGAAGGTGGCGCCGCCATCAGAACTGCGGAGGACGGATCCCGACAGGCACACGAAGACTGTGTTAGTGCTCGAGACGAAGATCGAACGGATGCGTGCCGGGAATTCACCGATGGGGATCAAGGTATTTTCCCCGTCGTCGCTCTTGTAGAGCTTCGTGTCGTCTGAAGACAGGCAGCCGAAGGAAATTCCTTCGTCGTTCACGAACAGGACCCTCCAGTCGTGCAATGATCTGGTTGCTCGCAGCCCGTCTTCGAGAGCATGCGTCTCGATGTCGCCGCTGAACTCGAAATCGGTAGGTGAGGCGCTGCTGAGGATCAGCGGGGTTCGATCATTGAATCTCAGATAGCTCTCCTTGGGAAACAACTTCAAGACATGGCGTGACTCCCAAATCGCGAATGAAGAGAGCTCGCCGAGCTTTCCACTTCGGAACGCCTTTTCGAGGAATGCCAGACCGTTCGCGATCAGCGAAGAGACTTTCTTCCAGCCCTTCTGGTTGAAGAAAGATGAATAGCGTTTCGTGAGATAGGGTCCCATAGGCCCTGCAGTACTCCCCTCAAGAGCTTCGACCCCAAAGCAGGCTTTTCGTTCCGGCCAGTATAGGAGGGGCTCGGTTTCGCGAGCCTCGGGCACTCCGTCGCCGGGACTCGGTCGTTCCGGAACGGAGGCCTCCGCGAATCCTCGGGATCGCCGTGCCCCCGCAGCCCTCGTCCGGTGCTTCGGCGCGCCCAAGCCCACTCTCCGGAGCCGAAGCAGGACTATGCCTCCCCGGCCCGGCGGCAGCGATTGGAGGTCGTGGGCCGGCCGACTACGATGCGTGTTCAGGTGGCGAGGACCTGCTCGATCACCTGCGATAAAGAGTAGGGCAAGTGTCGGCCGGCTCTCGAAGCCGCGCCGGCCGGCAGACGAGCGCTGGGAACGAGTTTGATGATCGACCGAGCCCCGACCCATGGAGCGTTCACCTCGCGAACCGTCGCCTACGCGCTATCCCTGGTCTTGATCTTCATGATTCCGTGGGAGGGCGTGGTGCAGGTTTCCGGTGTCGGAAACGGGACCAAAGCTTTGGGGCTCGCAGTGGGGGTGTTCTGGCTGATATCGGTGGTAGCCACGGGCCGGTTCCGCCGGCCCGAAGTCTTTCACGTTGTTATCTACCTCTTTGTCCTGTGGAACATCCTCAGCGTGTTCTGGAGCATAGAACCCGCGTCGACTACCAATCGCCTGATCACGTGGATGCAGTTGCTGGGGATGGTGTTGATCTTCTGGGATCTCTACGACACACGGACGGCCCTTTGGTCGGCGCTTCAGGCGTATGTGCTGGGAGCATATGTGGCGGTGGGCATTGCGTTCGGAAACTATCTCAGCGGCAATGCTTTCTATGCGCCCTACCAGCGCTTCAGTTCCGGTGGCGACGCCAATCCGGACGGGTTCGGCATCATCGTCGCTTTGGGCATACCCGTGGCTTGGTATCTCGCCGGTTTGAAGAGGACCGGTCGAATGGAGGGTCTGCTCAAGTTCGTGAATTACGGGTTCATCCCGACAGCGTTCCTGGGCATTGCTCTGTCCGGCACCCGGGCCGCCCTGGTGGCGGCGATACCGGGGATGGTTTTTGGAGTCGCTTCACTTGCTCGTGTTCGACCCGTCGTGCGGGTCGCCGTTCTTGGGCTCTTCACGACAGCCTTGTTTGTCACCTACCCCTACTTCCAGACGCTCCCGTCCTTTCAGCGACTGGGTACCACCGTGACCGAAATCACCCAGGGCGATCTCAACCAGCGCACCAGCAACTGGGTCGAGGGCATCGACACGTTTTCACAGCACCCGTTTTTCGGTATAGGTAGCAATGCGTATCGATCCGGGAACAGCGACGGCAAAGTGGCCCATAACTCGTTCCTCTCCGTCCTGGTCGAAGGAGGAATCATCGGGTTTGTTCTCTTCGGCCTCATCCTCGCGATCGCCGCTGTGCAGGCATGGGGTCAAGTGGGGTGGGACAGAGCCTTCTGGCTCACGACGCTCTTGGTCTGGGCGGTCGGCGCTTCCACGCTCACCTGGGAGCACCGGAAGGCAACCTGGTTGTTCTTGAGTTTGCTGGTGGTGAGTTCTGCCCTGATCCGGTACCGAACGAGAGCCCTACCGGTCGTGCGGCGTGAGGCGGCTGACAGTCGGTTGCTCTGGCAGGCTCCCTAGAAACAAGCGGACATTGCGCTCGGTGGTTTGTTCAGCTCGGCCTCCGGATTCACAGCTCGAGCATCGCCGGCGTGAGGCTCTGCAGATCTTCGAGGGGAAACTCACCGGGGCGGTCGGTGAGGACCTGGATGCACACGTGGTCGGCGCCGGCATCGAGATGGGCCGCCACCCGCGCCTGGATGCGTGCAGCATCGCCCCAGGCAACGACGGCGTCGACGAGCCGGTCGGATCCGTCCCCGGCCAGGTCGGGCTCGCTCCATCCCAGGCGCAACAGGCTGTTGCGGTAGTTGTCGAGTGCCAGGTAGCGGCGGGTATGGGTGCGGGCGATCGCACGGGCCTCGGCGGGATCCCCGGACAGCACCACGGCCTGCTCCGCCGCCAGCAGCGCCCCTTTCCCCATTTGGGCGCGGGCCAGGGCGGTGTGCTCAACCGGCACGAAGTAGGAATGTGCCCCCCGGGTCCGCTCGGCGGCGAGGCGCAGCATGGCCGGCCCGAGTGCAGCCAGCACCACCGGGGCCTCCTGCGCAGGCTCCGGTCCGGCATAGGTCACGTCGTCCATTGCGTCGAGATAGGCCCGCATGGTGGCCAGCGGACGGCGGTACTCGTGGCCGCGCCGGGCGACACTCGGCGCATGGCTGACACCGATGCCGAGCAGGAAGCGGCCGGGGAAGGCCTCGGCGAGAGTCCGGGCGCCGTTGTGCATCGCCGCCGGATCACGTGCCCAGATGCTGGCGATGCCCGAGGCCACGACGATGCGGCGGCCGGCCGCCAGCAGAAGGGCCGCCTGGGCCAGTGCTTCCTTGGTGACGCTCTCCGGGTACCAGATCGCCCGGAAGCCGAGGTCCTCGATGGCAGCGACGACGGGGCGCACCGCGGCGTGGGGCATTCCTCCCAGGTACGAGGTCCATACTCCGACGCGTCCCAGCTGCACTATGCGGGCTCAGTCCAACAGGGCCTCGACGGCGGCAACGATGTCCCCGACGGAGGGGATCGCCAGGTCCTCGAGCGTCTCGGCCGAGGGCAGCGGGATGTGCGGAGTCGTGACGCGGGCGATGGGGCCGTCGAGGCTCCAGAATCCCTCTTCGGCAACGATGGATGAGATCTCGGCTCCCCAGCCGCACAGCCTGGGGTTCTCCTCGACCGTCACCAGGCGGCCGGTCTTCTCCACCGAGGCGAGCAGCGCCCGCGTGTCGAGCGGCACCAGGCTGCGAAGATCGATGACTTCGGCCGATACGCCGTCGCCGGCCAGCTGCTCGGCGGCCTCGACCGCTTTCGGCACCATGGCGGCCAGTGCGACGATGGTGACGTCGGACCCTTCACGAAGAATCCTGGCCGTGCCGAGCGCATCGACGTGCTCGCCGTCGGGGACCTCGCCCTTGGTGGCCAGCAGCGTCTTGTGCTCGAAGAAGACCACCGGGTCGGGATCGCGTACGGCGGCGGCCAAGAGACCGACGACATCGGCCGGCGTCGACGGGGCGACCACCTTCAGTCCGGGGATCATCATGACCCAGTTCTCCACGCTCTGGGAGTGCTGAGCACCGAAGCGCGACCCGCCTCCGTTCGCGGTTCGGACTACGAGCGGGAGGCTCACCTGTCCGTCGGTCATGTAGCGAGTCTTGGCTATTTGATTGGCCAGCATGTCCCAGCAGACCGCCAGGAAGTCGGAGAACATGATCTCGGCGATCACCGGGATCCCGGTCATGGCCGCCCCCATCGCCGCGCCCAGGATCGCTTGTTCGGAGATCGGAGTGTCACGAACCCGATCCGGCCCGAACTCGTCGAGCAGGCCCACCGTGGTCTTGAACACACCTCCGGCCCCGGCGACGTCCTCGCCCAGCATGACGAGTTGGGGGTCGTGACGCATCTCCTGGGCGATTCCGTAGGCGACGGCCTCCCGATAGGTCAATTCCGCCATGCCGAGCCTCCGTCCGACCACACCTCGGTGAGCAGCACGTCCTCCCCCGGGGGAACCCCCGCCTTAGCGAACTCGGTGGCTTCGTCGACTACGGCGGCGACTTCTACCTGGATGTTCCCCAGCGTGGCCTCGTCGGCGCCGAGGCGGAGGAGGCGCTGGTGATACAGCGGGATCGGGTCCCGGCCGAGCCAGGCCTCCACCTCTTCGTCGGGCCGGTACTTGCCGGGATCGGCCCGGGAATGGCCTCCGTGGCGGTAGGTGATCGCCTCGATGAGCGCCGGACCCTCGTCGCGCCGAGCCCGTTCGATGGCGTCCCGGGCTACCAGGTAGACGGCGTCGGCATCGTTGCCGTCGACCAGGATCGATTCCAGGCCGTACGCTCCGGCCCGATCTGCGGCCGGGTGGGGCACCGCCGTGATGAGGTCGATGGGGGTGTACTCCATGTACAGGTTGTTCTCGCAGACGAACACGACGGGGAGCCGCCACACCGCCGCCATGTTCAGTGCTTCGTGGAAGGCCCCGATGTTGGTGGTGCCGTCTCCGAAGAAGCACACCGCCACCTGGTTGGTTCCCCGCATCTGCGCCGACCAGGCCGCCCCGTTGGCGACGGGCAGGTGGGCCCCGACGATGGCGTACGAGCCCATCATTCTGTGCTCGACACTGGTGAGGTGCATCGAACCGCCCTTACCGCCCACGATGCCGTTGCGGCGTCCCAGCAGTTCTGCCATCACCGGGCCCATGGGGGCGCCCCTGGCCAAGGTGTGGGCATGGCCCCGGTAGGTGGCGAACGTGTAGTCATCGGGCCGCATGGCCGCGGCGAAGCCGGTGGCTATCGCCTCCATCCCGAGCGACAGATGGGAGGTCCCCTTGACCAGGTTCTGCAGGAACAGGTCGTAGGCGCGTTTTTCGAACTGGCGTAACTCTTGCTGGAGCCGGTACATGCCGAGCCGTACATCGAACTCGATGTCGGCGCTCTCCACCGAATCGTCCGCGGCTTCGGGCAGCCGGGGACGGCGCTCCGCGTAGTCGTAGAGCCCTCTGGGTTCGCTCGCCTCAGTGCTCATTGCCGGCCATCGCCCCCTCGATCCTAGATGAGCGCCCTCTTCCCGATCCCGGGGCGGCGCAGGCTAGCTGCGGGTGCCCGGCCGGATCGCTGATTCCGCGGAGTCCCGGGCGGCGGTTGCTGCGAGGCGGGAACGGATTTCCAGCGGGGCCTAGCCTCGAAGGTGGCGTGGACCGCATTGCCCGCTTCATCGTCGAGCACGCCCGTCGCATTCTGGCGGTCACGGCCCTGGTGACCGTGACAACGACCCTGATGCTCTTCCGCATGGACTTCAACGCCGACGTCGGCTCGTTCGTGCTGGAAGGCAACGAGACCGGGGAAGCCTTCAAGGCGCTCCAGCAGAAGTACGACACCGCCGACCCGATCAACGCCCTCGCCTCGCTCGGGGAAGGCGAGAGCTTTCGGACCACGGCCGGCCTGGTGGCTCTGATAGAGCTGCGCGACCAGATCGCCGAGGTGGAGGGCGTGGCCCAGGTGGCCTCGATCGTCCCGGAACGCAATCCGCTGACCGGAGCAACGATCACCGCCGCCGACATCGAGGCGACCCCGGAGCCGGCGCTGAGCGCGCTGTTCGAGCAGAACCCGGTGGCCCCACTGCTCCTCGACGAAGAGGGGCGCAACACGCTGCTGCTGGTGATTCCGGCCGAGGACGGGATGTCGGTGGCCCGCCGCATCGGCGACTTGACGCCACCGAGCGGGATCGAGCTCACCCTGTCGGGCAATCCGGTGGTGTTCGCCACGGTGATCGACGTGCTCTCGTTCTTCCTGCTGATCATTCCCCCGACGGTGATCGTGCTGCTGATTGCCGTCTTCTACGCCACCATCGGCGACCGGCGCCTGAGTGCCCTGGCGATCGTGCCGGCGGTGCTCGGATCGGTGTGGACGTTCGGGCTGATCTTCGGGCTGGGCCGCGAGGTCGACATCGTCACCGTCGTGGTACCGGTGTTCGTCATCGTGATGGGTTCCGCCGACGGGCTCCACTTCGTGACCCACTTTCAGGAGGAAACCCTGGCCGGCGCCGACCCGGTGCGGCGGGTGAGCTCGGCGCTGTCGCACGTCGGGGTACCGATGATCCTCACCACCATCAGTACCGCGGCCGGCTTTCTGTCGCTGCTGGCTACCGACGTGCAGCCGATCCGACAACTCGGCCTGTTCACCGCCGTCGGCATCACCTTCGCCGGCGTGGTCTCGTTCTTCTCGCTGCCTGCCCTGATCAGTCGTCTGCACATCGAGCCTCGCCACCGCTCGGCGTTGATCGGGCCCCGGGTGACGGCGGGACTGAAGACGCTGGTGCGGCGGCGTACCCCGGCGGTGGTGCTGTCGGTCGGGCTGCTGGTGTTCGCGGCAGTGTTCATCCCCCGGCTCGATGTGAACTCCGACCAACTGTTCTTCTTCAAAGACGACGATCCGGTGCGGCGGGCCTTCGAGCGCACCGAGGAGCTGTTCGGAGGAGCTACCCCGCTGGTGGGGGAGTTTGGGTTCGATCCCGAGGCGGGCCCGGCCCAGCTCGACGAGATCCGGCAGGTGTCGGAGGCCCTGGAGCAAGAGCCGGGAGTGCGCGAGGTGTTCTCGGTGGCCGACCTGGCCGGGTCGCTGCCACCGCCCCAGCTGACGGCGGTCCTGGCCGAGGAGGTGACCCTCCCGCTGGGGGACATGGTCGGTGAGGACGGGCTGCGCTTCCTGTTGCTCCCGGGCGACTTCACGACCGACGACCTCCAGGGTTGGCTGTCATTTGCCGAGGACGAGGAGCTCGTCAATGTGTTGACCGGGATGCCGGTCGTGTGGGACGAGATCGCCCGGCTGGTGCTGCGGGCCCAGTTCACGTCGCTGATGGTGGCCTTCATCCTGGTCGCCGCCATGCTGGCGACGGCCTATCGACGGTTGCGCCAGACGTTGGTGTCACTGGTGCCCATTCTCCTCACCGTGTTGACGTTGTTGGGTTTCATCGCCGCCTCGGGCATCCAGCTCAACCTGCTGACCGCGGTGATATCGAGCATCGTGATCGGCGTGGGCATCGACTACGCCATTCACTTCGTGGCGGCCATCAATTACGCCCGGCGGGACGGGGACGGCTATGTGCTGGCCGCCATCGATCGGGCCGGTCGGCCGATCGTTGCGAACGCCCTGGGCATCGCCGTCGCCCTCAGCGCGCTGTGGCTTTCGCCACTGAAGATCCACTCTCAGGTGTCCATGATCATGTGGGTGGCGATGACCGTGGCCGCTCTCACCGCCCTCACTGTGATTCCGGCCTTGCTGCCGGCGGCCGGTATCGCCCGGTCGGATCGGCCGGGATCCGAGGGTTGGTAGGGCCGGCCGCCGGGGAGCGGCGGTGGAGCCCGGACGGCGCCCCAGACTTCGACGCGCTTGTCGTGGACGTGGCGTTCAACCCGACCAACAACGTCAACGAGCGAGGCAGGACGGAGGTCGCACCTCGAGGCCGAGCAGGGCTCGAAGTAGAACGACCGTCGGCCAACGACCCAAGCGATCGGGTTGAGAGTTTGCCTCGGTCCGTAGACGTTCCGCGCAGATGACTCGCCAAGGGTTTGAGCCCGACCTCGGCATTGCCGGTGGGCGCTGAGTACTGGTGGTGCTTGGACTCCACCCGGAGCCCCCCGTGGATTGAGGTGGCGGTACCTCTACCAGATCGAGGATTCCCCGTTGTCCTCAGCCCTGCCCGGCCTCGGCCCGCTTCTTGGCCAGGGCGTCGACCAGGTAGTCCTTCGAGTCCTCGATGAGTCGCAAAGCCCGGGGCAGGTCGACACCCACCAGCTCGCCGTTGCGCTTCCTCACCTCGCCGTCGATGATCACGGTGTCGACGTTGGACACGTCGGCGCTGATCACCACCGCGCCGACAGGGTCGATCACTGGAGCGATGTTGGTACGCCTGCCGTCGATCACCACGACGTCGGCCCTCTTGCCGGGGGTGAGGCTCCCGGTGACCCCGTCGAGGTCGGCCACGGCGGCGCCGTTGATGGTGGCCATCTCCAGCACCTCCTGCGCCGTCAGCAGCGACTCCGGCGGGTCGACGTTCTCCACCCAGGCCTCGTTCAGCGTGATCAGCCGCTCGCTGCCGAAGGCGGCCCGCATCTGGGTGAACATGTCGCCGGGGACGGTGGTGACGACGTCGTTGCTGAGGCTCGCCCTGATGCCGTGCTTGCGGCATTGGA
>CAYFYE010000065.1:185-14046 GCA_964347285.1 uncultured Acidimicrobiia bacterium | reverse complement strand
ACAGGCCCGGGGTGTCCACTCCGTCGCAGTCCCAGTCCCCCATGAAGGGGACGTCGCCGGGATTGCCGTAGAAGAACGAGGCGACCCGGCCGGCATCGTCGCGCAGGTGCCACTGGCCGGTGGTCGGATCCACCAGGCCCACCGTGGGGGCGGTGAGGACCGTGGGCAATACCGTCGGTGGAGGCGGCGGAGGAGGGGGAGGCGGCGGCGGAGGTGGCGGAGGTGGCGGGCCCGAAGCGTCGTCGTTGACGATGGTGCCCACACCTCGGCTGTCGTCCAGTGTCGCGTTGACCGGCCTGAGCAGACCCATGTAGAAGATCTCGTCCGGCTCCACGTCGGTGTCGCCGTTCACGGTGACCGAGATGGGCGCCGAAGTCTCTCCGGGAGAAAAGGTGAGCGTGCCGGTTGCCGCCTCGTAATCGTCTCCAGGGCGGGCGGTCGCCGCAGGGTCGCAGCCGATGCCGCAGGTTGAGTAGTCCACGGTCACCGTCGTGGGGGAAGGCGGAGAGAGGGTCACGGTGAAGTCGGCGGACTGCGTTCCCGCGTCCCCCTCGTTGATGGAAACATCATCGACGGAGAGTTTGGAGGCGACGGCGCCGTCGTCATTCACGATGACGCCTACGTTGTGGAGATCGCCCAAAATGTCTGCACTCAGTATCTGCATGTAGAAGAACTCGTCGGGCTCGACATGGGTGTCCCCGTACACATCGACAAAGATCAGCTCCTCATCTCCCGGCCGGGAAAAGAAGAACGAGCCACCCGTGGAGCCGTAGTCGATATCGGGCGTGGCCGTCGCAGGCGGCTCGCCCGGGGGATGGCCCTGTCCTTCACCGCGTGTCCGGTAGATCCCTGAAATAGTCCCGTCGAAGAAGCCAGAGACGCTCAACGTGAACATGAGCACGTTGGTCCCGGAGTCTCCTTCCGGGCCCCGGGCGGAGGTCAGGGTGACAGTCGGCTGCGCCTGCGAAGGGGAAATCGGCGAGCTTGTCTCAGTGCCGCCAATTCCCTCGATCTCGCCGAGCCGCTCCGGATGGCTCACGTACCAGAGGGGGAAAGCTCGTGCTGCAAGCCCCTCGGCCGCGCCCCGGACAGAAGAACCTGGCCAGGCGGTTTCGGAAGCGGCCACCGCCGGAACCGCCGCCATGGTCGCTACGAGCAGGCAGCCCACCGCCCATAGCACCGTGAATCCTCGCCAGGATTCTTCTGGACCCTTCATGACCACCTCTCCCTCCGTAAGAATCGGTGCCTAGCTGTGCAAGTGCTGGTACTTGAGGGGGACTGGTGCCGAGGAAGGGCCGGAGCACCGGTGCGGGCCGGTAGGTCGTCCACAAGCTGGCGTGGCCCGCCCATACTCTCACCTCCCCTACTCTCCGTTGCCGCCACCCTAAGTAGCGGCGGGCAACACCAATAGGGTCGGAAGTCACTAGTCACCCTGAGTGCTTGTGAATTCATTCACGATGGGCCCACTGGGGCGTCTCCGGCCGGCCGGGCTTCGGGGAGAGGCTTCCTTCCCGAATCGAGTACCGGCGGTTTCGATCGGACCAGCAACAATCGTTCTCCCCGAGCTGGTTGAACACGTAGGAGCGCTGTTCGGAAGGCCGGTAGATGGAGAGAGGCTGTCGCAGCGTCCCCGTCGAAGTCCCCGGCCAGGGGGAGGCGGGAGGGATTGCCGAAGAAGATGCGGACGTCGGCAATGCCTTGGATGTTGGAACTGCGCGGAGAGGCCCCGCTTCCGCGGGGCCTCTCCGCTCGGTGTCGCGCCGGCATTGCCTCGACGCCGGGGTGCTCCTACTCCTTGATCATGACCTCCCAGCGAGCGGCGTCGGACCAGCCGATCCCTGGGATGGGTGGACCGCACGTGTCCCCGGGGACGAGACCGACCACCCGCATCTTGAACAGCTTGCCGGCGTGGCCGTTGACTCCCCGGGCCGCTCCCCGGCCCTCCCAGGCGAAGTCCTTGTAGTGAGCGCTGAACCTGCCGTCGAAGTCTCCCATGACGGCGTCACGGACCGTCAGGGTTCCACGGATCGACCCGGTCCCCTCGGCCAAATTGAGGTCGATGTCCACGAACCCCGAGTTGGTACCGGTCGGAGTGCCGGATCCGTCCGTGAGGAACCCGAGGTAGGGGAAGTCACGGATGTGGACGGCCTGTCCGGTCGTTTCCACCACCCGGGGCGGGCCGGTGGCGATGACGCACTCGGTGCGGGCGAACTCGGCCTGGTCCGGTGGCGCCGCCTGCGCCGGCAAGGCGGTTGCCGCCACCACCAGCACCGCCCACACCGCAATGGTGAATCGATGTCGCTTCATCTCGAACCTTCCTTCCTGAAGTCCATGTCACGGCCGGATGAGCGCCGACACCGCCACCGCCTTGAACACCGTGCCCCCGTCGCACAGCCAGCCGAGCTCCTCGTCTGAAGGCTGGAACTGGACGATGCGGGCCTTCATCTTGGCGCCTTCCATGGCGCCGCTGCCGTCGCCCACCGCCTGGGCCGTCAGCATCCCGCCCTTGATCCCGCCGTTGAAGTGCCCGGTGAACGAGGAGCCGAGACCCGGCAGGTCGGCCAAGAACGTCCCGCCGCCCCGGCCGTTGAGCGTCTTCAGGCCGACGTCGTAGTCGAAGCCGATCTCGTTGGTGCCGACCATCACGTAGCCGGCGCCGAGGTTCATCCAGATGACGTCGTCGTGGGCCTCGCCCCGAACGTGCAGGGCTCCGCCGCTCATCCGTTCGTCACCGCCGACGATCCCGCACGTCGCCTGGATCCACTCCACCGGCACCCGGCCGTCGGCCGAGGCGGGAGCGACGACGCCCACCACCATCGCCGCAGCCACCGCTGCGACAGTGAGTCTCATCATGAGATCCCTCCCTCGTGTCCTGGGTCCGCCCGGTGCGGACCCCTTCTCCCCATCCGAACCGGACGGGTCCACCGTGCGGTTCGGGTGCTCGTGCTCCCAACGATGCCAAGTCGCCGGCCGGCGTCTAGAGGAAAGAGGCCCAGCCATACGGGCCGAATGGCGAAAGTCGGGAGAGCCGGCCCGCCCCGGTCGGCGCCCGGGCCGAGCCGGGCACTCGGCCGCTCGGCCGGCCCGGGCGGACTTCCCTCGGGGGAGCCGATCCTTTCCGGGGGCTTCCGGGCCCGGTCGGGTCGGGTGTCGAGCCCTACAACAGAAAGTATCCGTTCACTTCCTCTCAGTAGTCGTCTATCATGCAGTCCCTGGCCTCACGGGTAGGGCCCGAAAAAGAGGGGAGACCAGTGCTTCGCAAGCTGTTGCCACTCGCCGGATTGTTGCTCATCGCCTCGCTGCTCGCCGTCCCCGGCGCCGGCGCCACCCCACCGGCTGCGGCCGCCGCCGACTCCGAGGCGCCCATCCGCCTCCAGGCGGCCACCTTCACCCCGGCCCGGGGGGAGCGTCCCGATATCCCACCCGGTCTGACCATCGCCGGATACGCCGCCGGCCGGGCCGGCTACTACCTCGTCCAGTTCGCCGGCCCGGTCCGGGAGGCGTGGAAGGATCAGGTGGCGGCGCTGGGCGGAGAACTCCTCGACTACATCCCCGACTTCGCCTTCAAGGTCCGGATGACCCCGGCCGCGGCGGCCCGGGCCGAAGCCCTGGACGCGGTCGCCTGGGTGGGTCTGTATCACCCGGCCTACAAGCTCGGCTCGGGACCGGCCGGCGACGGCTCACACCTGTACCGGGTCCGCATCGAGCGCGGGGCCGACGCCGGTCGGGCCACCGCCGCCGTCGCCGCCACGGGGGCTACGGTGCTCCAGCGCCACGACGGCTTCCTGCTGGTCGGCGCCGACGGCGCCCAGCTGGAAGCGATCGCCCGGGTCCTCGACGTCGCCTGGGTGGAGAAGCATCTGCCGGCCGAGCGGCACAACGAGTTCGGCGCCGGCGTGACGGTGGGAGCCAACGTCGCCACCGCCAACGGGTACGACGGCTCGACCCAGATCGTTGCGGTGTCCGACACCGGCCTGGGCGACGGCACCGCCGCCGGGGCCCACCCCGATATCCCGGCGTCGCGCATCTCTTCCATCTACAACTGGCCGGGGGCCGCCGGGGGGTGCTTCACGTCCGTGAGCGACGACGGTCCCCGGGACGTCGACAGCGGCCACGGCACCCATACCGCCGTCTCCGTGCTCGGCGATGGCGGTCCGGCCGGCGAGGGCAAGGGGGCAGCCCCGGCCGCCGGCCTGGTGTTCCAGGCCACCGAGAACTGGGCCACCATCGACTTCATCTGCCAGCTTTTCGGCGGATGGCCGGCCCAGGGCTACTTCCTCACCGGCCTCCCCGACGATCTGGGGGACATGTACCAGCAGGCCTATGCGGACGGGGCCCGGGTCCACTCCAACTCGTGGGGCAGCGCCCAGGCCGGCGCCTACACCATCGACAGCGCCAACACCGACGACTTCATGTGGAACAACCCCGACATGGCCATCACGTTCTCGGCCGGCAACGAGGGCTACGACTTCGATCTGGACGGGGTGGTCGACGCCGACTCGCTCGGATCCCCGGCCACCGCCAAGAACGTGATCACGGTCGGCGCCTCGGAGGGGGACCGCCAGGGCGACTACCAGTGCGACGCCGGCCTCACCTACCCGTCGGCCGACCTCTACCAAGCCGGGCAGACCTGCGCGAGCATGGGGGGCAACCAGGCCGGCTTCCTGGGCACCGCCGGTGAGCGCTGGGGGTTCCTCGTCGAGCCGCTGGCCGGCGACGTCAGCGCCGGCGACGCCGAGCAGATGGCCCCGTTCTCGAGCCGGGGCCCCACCGATGACAATCGCATCAAGCCCGACGTGGTGGCCCCGGGCACCTGGATCCTCTCCGGATTCTCCGGTCTGCACCAGCAGGGCTACGGCGACCCGGTGAACCCTCAGACCGGCGGGTATCAGTGGGACGGATGGGGCATGCCCGCCAACTCCGCCTACAAGTACATGGGCGGGACGTCGATGTCCAACCCCATCGCCGCCGGGGGAGCGGCCGTGGTGCGGGACTTCTACCAGAAGGCCCACTCCCACGGCGCCAGCGCGGCGCTGGTCAAGGCCACCCTGATCAACTCGGCGGTCGACCTGGCCGACGAGAACAACGACGGCGTCGACGACAACGACTTCCCGATTCCCAACCTCCACGAGGGCTGGGGCCGGATCGATCTGGCCGCTGCCACCGACGGCAGCCATCAGTTCGTCGAGGAGGCGGTCGGGCCGGCCACCGGCGGCAGCGCCACCTATCAGTTCGGCGTGGCCAGCCCCGGCGGGCCGTTCAAGGCGACCCTGGTGTGGAGCGACTTCCCGTCCACCGAGGCGGCGGCGGCCAACCTGGTCAACGACCTCGACCTCGTCGTCACCGCCCCCGGCGGCGCCCAGTATCGGGGCAACCACTTCGCCGGCGGCTGGTCGCAGGCGGACGGCGCCCCCGACCGGGTCAACAACGTCGAGAACGTCTACGTCCCCTCGGCCTCGGCCGGCACCTGGACGGTGCAGGTGCAGGGATTCAACGTGCCCAACGGCCCCCAGCCGTTTGCCCTCGTGGTCGACGGCGACCTCGCTCAGCCCAACGACCCGCCCACCGTGGCGCTGACCGGGCCGGCCGACGGCTCGACCGTCCAAGGAACGACGCCAATAGAGATCGACGCCGCCGACGCCGAGGACCCGGCCGGGTCCCTGACGGTGGAATGGAACGTGGACGGTGGGGCCTGGCAGGAGGCCGCCTACGACTCGGGGACGGGGAGCTATCACGCCTCCTGGGACACGACGACGGTCGGCGACGGCAGCCACACCGTCGATGCCCGCGCCACCGATTCGGCGGCCAACGTCGCCGGCGACTCCTCGGCGGTCACCGTGCACAACGCCCCGGTGGTGACCGTGCACGTCGGCGACCTGGACGGAGCCGCCTCCCCGGCGCCCCGCAATCGATGGAACGCCTCCGTGACCATCACCGTGCACGACGCCTCCGAAGTCTCCGTGGCCGGTGCCACCGTCGACGGGTCGTGGAGCAACGGCGGCGGGGGATGGTGTACGACCGACGCGTCGGGGCGGTGCACGATCACCGAGGCCAACATCAAGGGCAGCGTGGCCAGCGTGACCTTCACCGTCGTCAACGTGACCCGCGCCCCCGACTCCTACGATCCGGGCGCCAACCACGATCCCGACGGCGACGGGACCGTCATCGTGGTGTTCAAGGACGGCCCGCCCCCCAACCAGCCCCCGGTCGCTTCGTTCACCTACTCGTGCGCCGACCTCGTCTGCACCTTCGACGGCGCCCCCTCCAGCGATCCGGACGGGACCGTTTCCGGCTACGACTGGGACTTCGGCGACGGCGCCGCCGGCACCGGCGTCGCGACCAGCCACACCTATGCGGCCGCCGGCACCTACACGGTGGTGTTGACGGTGACCGACGACCAGGGGGCCACCGACACCGACTCCCAGAGCGTGCCGGCCGGGATGGCGGCCGTACAGATGCACGTCGGCGACCTCGACGGAGCCGCCGCTGCGGCCCCGCGCAACCGATGGAACGCCACCGTCACCATCACCGTGCACGATGCCGCACACGCCCCGGTGCCCGGCGCCACCGTGGAGGGGTCGTGGAGCGACGGTGCCAACGGCGGAGGGTCGTGCTCCACCGACGCCTCGGGGCGGTGCACGATCACCAAGAACAACATCAAGGGCAACACGGCCGGCGCCACCTTCACCGTCGACACCGTGTCCCGCGCCGCCGACTCCTACGACGCCGGCGCCAACCACGATCCCGACGGTGATTCCGACGGGACCACCATCACGATCTCCGGGCCCTGAGCGGACCGGGTTCGGCCTTCTTCACCCGGATCGATCCACGCTCCTGGTGATCTCGGTGTGGTGCGGCGACCACCGAGAGAAGAGGCGGGGCGTAGGATCGCAACAAAGGAGGATCCGATGGAGGCGTTCGCCGACTACGACAGCTACGACGCCACCGGCCTGGCCGAGCTGGTGCGCGACAAGGAAGTTCATCCCGCCGAGCTGGTCGAGGCGGCCATCGAGCGCATCCAGCGCCTCAACCCCTACATCAACGCGGTGATCCATCCCATGTTCGACCGGGCCCGGGAGCTGGCCGACGCCGAGCCCCGCCGCGGCCCCTTTGCCGGGGTTCCCTTCCTCCTCAAGGACCTGCACGCCGCCCATGCCGGAGAGCCGTTCACCGGAGGTTCTCGGGCCCAGGCCAATCACATCCCCGAGGTCGACACCGAGCTGGTGCGCCGCTACAAGGAGGCCGGGCTGATCGTGGTCGGCAAGGCCAACACCCCCGAGTTCGGCCTGGCTCCGGTCACCGAACCCGACCTGCACGGCCCGACCCGCAACCCCTGGGATACCTCCCGCACCCCGGGCGGATCCAGCGGGGGGTCGGCGGCGGCCACCGCAGCCGGCCTGGTGCCGATGGCTCACGCCACCGATGGGGGCGGATCCATCCGCATCCCCGCCTCGGCCTGCGGGCTGTTCGGGCTGAAGCCGTCGCGGGGCCGCAGTCCCTTCGGTCCCCACTACGCCGACGGGTGGCTCAGCCTGACCGAGCAGCACGCGGTGACCCGCACCGTGCGCGACAGTGCCCGGCTCCTCGATGCCACCCAGGGGCCCGATGCGGGCGCTCCCTACGCCACCCCCGGCACCGCTCGGCCGTTTGCCGACGAGGTGGGCGCCGAGGTGGGCCGGCTTCGGGTGGCGGTGACCACCCGGCCCCTGCTCGACACCCGTCCCATGGAGCCCGATTGTGTCGAGGCCGTGGAGCGGGCCGCCGACCTGCTCACCGAGCTGGGCCACGATGTGGAGGAGGCCCACCCCGCCCTGGCGGTGGAGGAGATCGTCGACTCCTTCGTCACGATGGCGGCGGCCGGAGCCGCCTTCGACGTCGAGGAGAGTGCCGCGCTGGCCGGCGCCAAGCCGAAGGCGGAGGACTTCGAGTTGATCACCTGGATCCTCCACCTCATCGCCCGCCGGCGCAGCTCGGCCGAGTTGATCCGGGCCGTGCACGTCACCCGGGGGACGGGGAGGACGATGGCCCAGTTCATGGAGCCCTACGACGTGTTCCTTTCGGCCACCCTGGCCCGGCCTCCCTGGGCGATCGGCGAGCTCGACCCGGCCCGCCACGAGGAGGTGATGCTGCAAGCGGTGCGGCGGGTGCCGGCCCGGCCCCTGCTCGACCTGCTGGTCAAGCAGCTCTCGGGGGAGATCCTCCGCCCTATCCCCAACACTCCGCTGTTCAACATGTCGGGCCAGCCGGCGGCCTCGGTGCCGCTGCACTGGACCGCCGACGGCCTGCCGGTGGGAGTCCAGCTGGCGGCCCGCTTTGGCGACGACGCCGTCCTGTTCCGCCTGGCCGCCCAGCTGGAGGAAGCCCACCCGTGGCGGGAGCGGCGCCCGGCCGTGGGGACCGACAGGGGATCGTCTCTTTCCTAGCCTCCCGGGGTTAGGCCTTCTCCAGCGCCTGGGCCAGGTCCTCGATCAGATCGTCGACGTGCTCCAGGCCGACCGACAGCCGCATCATGGCGTCGGTGATGCCCACCCGGAGCCGCTCCGCCTCGTCGACGTCGGCGTGGGTCATGGTGACCGGGTGGGTCAGCAGCGATTCGACCGAGCCGAGGTTCTCGGCCACGCTCCACAGCTTCACGGCCTCCGCCAGCCGCTGCCCGGCTTCGGCTCCCCCCTCCGGCTCGAACCAGATCATCGCCCCAAAGCCCGACGCCTGTTCCGCCGCCAGGGCGTGCTGGGGGAAGGAATCGAGGCCGGGGTAGGCGATCCGCTCCACCTTGGGGTGGGTCTCCAGGAAGCGGGCCACGGCGAGGGCGTTGTCCGACTGGCGCTCCATCCGCACCGACAGCGTCTTGCATCCCTGGAGGGTGAGCCAGGCCACCTGGGGAGACATGATCGTGCCGGTGGCGTTCTTGACGAAGGCGATCTCCTCGGCCGGCCCGGGGGCGGCGCTCACCACCGCCCCGCCCACGGTGGCGTTGTGTCCGTCCAGGTACTTGGTGGTGCTGTGGACCACCAGATCGGCCCCCAGCTCCAGGGGCCGCTGGTAGTAGGGGGTGAGAAACGTGTTGTCGACGGCGTGGGGGATGCCCCGCTCCCGGGCGATCTCCGATATCGCCGCGATCGGAGTGAGCTTGAGGGTGGGGTTGGCGGGCGTCTCGGTGAGAATCAACCGGGTCTCGGGGCGCAGCGCCTCCCGGACCACATCCGGATCGGAGGTATCGGCGAACGTGAAATCCACCCCGAAGCGGGCCAGGACCCTGGTGCAGAGGCGATAGGTGCCCCCGTAGGCGACGTCGGAGACGATGGCATGGCCGCCGGCGTTCAGCAGAGCGGTGAACACCGCGTTGATGGCGGCCATGCCGCTCCCGAAGCAGACGGTGTCGGCGCCCCCTTCCAGGGCGGTCAGCTTCTCCTCGAGGGCCCGCACGGTGGGGTTGGCCGAGCGGGAATACGAGTACCCGGTGGCCAGGTACTCGGCGAGGGACGGCTGGACGAAGGCGGTGGACTGGTGGATCGGGGTGAGCAGCGCTCCGGTGACCGGGTCCGGCTCGACGCCGGCGTGGATCTGTTCGGTCTCGAATTCCATCGAGGCGACCTTCCTGGGCGGGCGGTGTTGCGACCCGGCGTCAAGGCTACCGGCCCGGTCGGCCCGCCCCGCTCCACCGCGGGATGAGGGAGCCGGGCCGAGGGCCGGCCTTCGCTCCGGGGGAGCAAGCCGGGCGCTAGCGTGGCGTGCCCATTCCGAGGGAGGGGACCCATGCAGACCATCGAGACCCAGATCGACATCGACGCTCCCCCCGAGCGGGTGTGGGCGGTGCTGGCCGACACCGAGAGCTTTCCCGAGTGGAACCCGTTCGTCACCAGGCTGGAGGGGCCGTTCGAGGTGGGCGAGCAGATCCGGGTCGAGCTGACCCGACCCAACGGCAAGGCGATGACGTTCACGCCCAAGCTCCTGGCCCACGACGCCGGCCGGGAGCTGCGCTGGATCGGCAAGCTGGGGGTGCGGGGCGTGTTCGACGGCGAGCACGAGATGCGCCTCGAGCCGGGGGAGGGGGGCGGCACTCGCTTCATCCATCGCGAGCAGTTCACCGGGGCGGCGGCCTGGCTGATGATGAAGCTGATCGGCGACGAGACCGAGCACGGGTTCCGCTCGATGAACGAGGCGCTCAAGGCCCGGGTCGAGTCGACTTGGCGGTGACGCCGGCACGGCCGCCACGGGAGGGCGGGACTTCTATCGCCCACGCTCCTGAGCGCGTGGGTCACCTACTCATCCAGACCCCGGTCGGGCCTCGTATGAAGTGACGACCGCCGAGGAAGGAGCACCGAATGTTTGTTCACCCACGCACCGTCGAGGCGAGCGCGTTCGCCCCCGCCGGCACGGGCCCTGCGGGCCGCCGGGGAGGACGGGCATGACGGCGGCGAGCATCGAGGCCCCGGACGCCTACGTGCGCCTGCGCCGCTTCAACGTGCTGATGGGAGTGCTCCACGCCGTCCAGGGCGCCCTGGTGCTGGCGCTGAGCACCGACTTCGCCCTGCCGATCACCACCTCGTTCCTGACCACCGATCCGGCCCAGCTGCGCGGGGTGCCGCCCACCGAGGTCTGGTTCGATCTGCGCATCGGTCCGGCGGTGGCCGCCTTCCTGTTCCTGTCGGCCCTGGCCCATCTCACCGTCTCGGCCCCCGGAGTGTTCTCGTGGTACCGAGCCAACGTCGAGAGGGGCATCAACCCGGCCCGCTGGATCGAGTACTCGCTGAGCGCCTCGGTGATGATCGTGATCATCGCCATGCTGGTGGGGATCTTCGATGTGGCCGCCTTGCTGGGGCTGTTTGCCGTCAACGCCGCCATGATCTTGTTCGGCTGGATGATGGAACTGGCTAACCAGAGGACGGAGCGGACCGACTGGACCGCCTTTTGGTTCGGCGTGTTCGCCGGGGCGGTGCCCTGGATCGCCATCGCCGTCTACCTGATCGGCGCCGGAGGCGGCGACGGCGGGCCGCCCGGGTTCGTCTACGGCATCTTCTTCTCGCTGTTCGTGCTGTTCAACATCTTCGCCGTCAACATGGTGCTGCAGTACCGCCGGGTGGGCCGCTGGCGGGACTACCTCTACGGGGAGCGGGCCTATGTGTGGTTGAGCCTGGTCGCCAAGAGCGCCCTGGCCTGGCAGGTGTTCGCCGGGACCTTGCGCTAGGGGCCCGGGCGCTTCTTCCCGGTGGCTCCCAACCGGTGCGCTGGTAATGTCTTGGTAGTAGCTGCGCAGGTGCAGGCTGTTCGTGTCTTCCCTTCGTCGACCGGGTACCTGCAGCTGCCCAGTTCCAAATACATACATAGGGCAGGAGGAAAGCGTCTGCATGAACATCTACGTCGGGAATCTTCCCTACAACTACACGTCCGAGGAGCTCGAGCAGCTCTTCAGCCGGCACGGGACCGTGCAGTCGGCGCAGGTGATCATGGATCGCGAGACCGGCCGTTCGCGCGGATTCGGCTTCGTCGAGATGGAAGTCGACGACGAGGCCCGCTCGGCGATCGAGGCCCTCGACGGGACGGACGCCGGCGGCCGCCAGTTGCGGGTCAACGAGGCGCGACCGCGTCAGCCTCGCAGCGGGAGCCGCTAGAACCCACTCCGGGGCGTTTGCCTTCTGCCATGGAGGTCCCATGGCGAAGAGCCAGGACACATTCAGGACCGACGGCACCGTCGTGCAGAACCTGCCCAACGCCAGCTTCCGGGTGCGGCTGAACTCGGGGCACGAGGTGATCGCCCGCGCCTCGGGGAAGATGCGCCGGGGCCGGCTGATCCGCATCGTTCCCGGCGACCGGGTCGAGCTGGAGGTGTCCACCTACGACCCCACCCGGGGCCGAATCATCTGGCGGCACCGGGACTGACGCTCGGGCGCCCCGACCCGGCTCGGGGAGCGAGGCCCCGCTATCGCCGTCGTGTTTTGGACCCCCCGTTGGTCCGGCCCCGTGCCCCGACCCCGACCGGGCCCGGTCGGCCGGGGGGAGGCATTTCCCCGGACTGGAGGCAACCGGTCGGTAACCTCGGCGCCGGTCCCACGTGGCGCAACAGACCCCTCCAGAAGGCCCGCACCAGGGTGACGTCGAGGCCTGGCTGGCCTACTCGGGCGGCGACGACGAGCTGATCGTTCCCGAGCGACGGCTCGATCCGCTCACGTTCTTCGTCGTCGTCCTCGGCCTGCTCACGATCATCGGGCTGGTGGTGTTGCGCCCCACCGGCTCGGGGACGGAGGAGTTCCGGGAGCAGCTCGACGAGATCGGCATTCCCCGGGACCTGTACGCCGCCCGGGTGGAGTCGGTGGAGATCGGACCCTGCGAGTTCGCCGCCGACCTCACCTGCACCACGGTGGGCTTCGTCCTCCTGGCCGGTCCCGACGAGGGCGACCCCTTCGTCCAGTCCTTCCTGGAAGCGGAGGCCGCCCCCGAGTTCTCGGTGGGGGAGGAGGTGGTGCTCGGCTACCTGCCCGACGTCGAGCCCGAGTTCCGCTACCAGTTCCAGGACCGCCAGCGCCGTCCGGTGCTGGCCTGGCTGACCATCGGGTTCGCCCTGGCCGTGGTGGCCCTGGGGCGGGTGCGCGGCCTGGCGGCCCTGGCCGGCCTGGGGGCGAGCGTGGTGGTGCTGCTGCTCTTCGTGCTTCCGGCCATCCTCGACGGACGGGAACCGGTGTGGGTGGCGGTGGTGGGGGCGGCCGCCATCGCCTATCTGGCCCTGTACCTGGCCCACGGGTTCTCCACCAAGACCACCGTGGCCTTGCTGGGCACGCTGGGGGCGCTGGGCCTCACCGCCCTGCTGTCGGCCCTGGTGATCGGGGCCGCCCGCATCTCCGGCTTCGCCACCGAGGAGTCGGTGTTCCTGAGCCTGTTCGAAGGGATCGACATCCGGGGCCTGGTGTTGGCCGGCACGGTGCTGGGGGCGGCCGGGGCCATCGACGACGTCACCGTGACCCAGGCCTCGGCGGTCTGGGAGCTGAAGGCGGCCGACCCGTCGCTGGGCCGGGCCTCGCTGTTCCAGGCCGGGCTCCGCATCGGCCGGGACCACATCGCCTCCACCGTCAACACGCTGCTGCTGGCCTACGCCGGAGCGGCCCTGCCGCTGCTGGTGCTGTTCATCATCGCCGAGCAGTCGCTGGGGACCGTGGCCAACGGGGAGGTGGTGGCGGTGGAGATCATCCGCACCCTGGTGGGCAGCATCGGGCTGGTGGCCGCGGTGCCCCTGACCACCTGGCTGGCGTCGCTCCGGGCCGGGGGAGGGCGGGCCGCCTAGGGTCTGCCGGAACGGACCGCCGGGCCCGTCGACCATCATGGCCCGATGCCTTTTCCCCGCTGGCTGGCCCGGTTCAACCGTCGCTTCACCAACCGGTTCATGATCCGCCTGGCCTCCCTCCCCCCGTGGGCGGCCCTCACCCACGTCGGCCGCCGGTCGGGAACCGAGCACCGGATCCCGATCAACGCCTTCCCCCACGGCGACGGGTTCGTCATCGCCCTCACCTACGGTTCCGGCTCCGACTGGGTCCGCAACGTCGTCGCCGCCGGCGGCTGCCGGATCGAGTACCGGGGTCGAGCCATCGAGCTCGCCCATCCCGAGCTGGTCGGCCGGCCGGAGGCCTGGGCGTCGGTGCCCTGGTACTTCCGGGTGTTCCTGCGGGTGCTGCGGGTCCACGAGTTCCTGCGGCTGCGGAGGGGGTGAGAGCCTCGAGGGCGCTCGGCGTTCGGCCGCTCCCGACGACTGCATCTCCAGGCTCATGCCTACGGCGATCGTCCGAGGCCCCCGTCGACGGCGGTGGGGTCCGTTCCATCGAGCGAGCTCAGTCCCGGCATTCGCCGGAGTCTCGCCACTTCCTTTCCCGAC
>CAYFYE010000065.1:0-175 GCA_964347285.1 uncultured Acidimicrobiia bacterium | reverse complement strand
GATGGCTCGGGTTGGTGGGCGCTGGTTCGACGAGTCGGCCGGTGCTGCCGGGCTCGAGAAGGGGCGCATGCTCGCCGAGAACGGGGACACCGCCGGGCTCCCCGTCGACCGACCGGTGCGGCGCACCGGCCGTCTCAACCGGGTCGGCCGAGTCCGCGTCGGGGCACGACCGAGC
>CAYFYE010000064.1:0-14116 GCA_964347285.1 uncultured Acidimicrobiia bacterium | reverse complement strand
CGGAACCGACTAGCCCGGAAAGCCCGAGAGGTTCAGCTCGGCCCGGTGGACCCAACGCTCCGGCAGGGAACCAGATTGCTGCCCGTCGGGCTGCCGTCCGAAGATCACCCGGACGATGAGCGCGATGAACACGGCGTTGGTCCATGCGAAACCGGGTTGGGGCCGATAGCGGCCCGGGGTCGGTCCTGCGGGATCGACCACGTTGTAGCGCTCCAAGAACTCGCCGGTCTCGGCGTAGACCTCGGCGACCCGCCGCAGCCATTTCAGGGCGATTCGCTGACTCTGCTGGTTGTGGCCGTATCGGCGGAGACCCTCACAGACGAACCAATGCGAGTACGCCCATCCGGTTGGCCAGCTGTGTTCCGTGTCGTTATCTGGTCCCGGCTCGGTCGCCGTCAAGCCGTGCGCTGCTTCGAAGACCGGGAGATGGTCGACCAGTTGCGCAGCCTGCTCGTCGGTTGCCAATCCGGCCCACAGCGGAACGAATGAGGCCAGGGACCTCGGAGTGCCTTCGAGCCACCGACCGGTGTCGAGGCTCACGTCGTGGAACCAACCCGCGTCCTCGGCCCAACAGAGTTCGGTGATCCGCTTGCGCCGCTCCCCTGCCCGCGCCGCCCACACCGAGACTCCGTCATCGTCACCGAGCAGCTGGCAGAGAAGGCCAAGCTCGGTCTCGTAGCGGAACAACAGCGCGTTGAGGTCAATGGGAACCACATTGGAAGTGTCGCTGCCGAATCGATTGGTGTTGTCCCACCCCGATTCGGCCATGGCGCGATGGTGTGGCGTATCCGGCACCGTCCCGCAACCTTCGCCGGTCAGATCGACATAGCGAGATAGACCGAGGTCGGTCAGATGCGGCTCCCTCGTCCAATACTCCTCGTACTCGATCGTCGCCGCTGCCACAGCGCGTCCCAGCCACGCTCGATCCATCACGGACGGCCACACCTCGACAATCGCGTCGGTGAGGAGCGGCGGCTGGGAGCGGGAGCGGCACACCGTTCTCTGCGAGTTGTAGTTCGGCACCATGCCGAACTCCTCAACCTCGGCCACCATGCCGTCCACCAGCTCCCTGGCGAGCTGCCACCGTCCACATGCCGTCAACCCGAGCACCGTGAAACAGGAATCCCAGTAGAAGAACCAATCGAAGAACCCGCCCGGGGCTATGAACCGACCCGGGAGCGGGAATGCCAGATCGCGACCAGAACGCACCAGCCCCGACCAGCTTGCAAGCGCTGCGGCAAACGCCTCATCCAGCAACGGTTCCGGCGACGTGAGCGGCGGATTCTCGGAAGAACTCATCACGACATTGACCTCCTCCCGCTTCCCTCAATGATCGCCCAAAAACGGGAGGGCCGACACCACCCGGTCCATCGACCACCCCAGGGCGATGTGGCCGATCGGCAGCTTTGACGGCACGGGACCGGCCGAGACTGACCACACCCAAGAGCAGATGTCCGCCGCGGCGGCTACGCGTATAGCGGCCGGGGAGGTGATGCCGGGGGACTCCACGAAGTCCCCTGTCGCTCCAAGAGCATGAGAGGGAGTGCACATGCCCTTGCGCGAAAGGCGTCGCTAGCGCGTCGGCCGCCCAGGCGGCGTAGAGGCGACGAAGCTTCGCGCCCCTGCCCTGCCAATGCCGCGAAGCTAGGCGGACTTGGTGGCGGTGCGGAAGGATTGCCCCCGCTCGTCGCCGATGCGTTCCCAACCGCCCGTCGCGGTCGGTGTGTCGCCCGGTCGTACGCTGCCGCGCCAGCGGTACGTCGTCGGCCAGGTGCGGAACACCGGCAGCACCCTCGTGACAATGCTCATCAGCATCGGCAGCTCCCGTGGGCGCCAGCCCTGAGTGACGTCGATCCCGACGCGGACGGCATCACCGTCACGGGCTGCGGTCCACATCCCCCCGATGATGGGCTGAGAGTCGATGGAGAGCCGCCACGCACCGCTCTCGGGGTGCGGTGCCTCGGCGAGGTCGGGGAACGGCGGGTCGAACCGCACCGTGACCCAGTGGTCGCCGGCATCGGTAGCGATCGTCTCCACTCCTCGCGACGAGGCGACGATCTGGTTGTCGCTCGTGCTGGGGTCCCCGCCGGCAGGATTGAGGTCGACGAGGCAGAGGTCGGCGGCGACCTTGATGAGGCGGCGGCGCATCAGCCGCTCGGCCGGGAGGCGTCCCGGGGTGGCGTCCCTGCCGTCGATGCGTATGACCGGGGCAGTTCGGCCGCGCCGCAGGAGGTCGAACCGGGTCATCCACCAAAGGGGCAGGCTCTTCGGGTCGGTGATGGCCGCGCCTCCCGGGGCGAGGAAAGTGGCCCAATGCCGGCGTTTGTGCCGGTCGGCGATGCGGAGCTCTATGGGACGACCCTTGACGTCCGTGAACCGCGCTTCGGCGTCGATCCCGTCGGCAGCAACGGACAAGCGGGCGACCTCGAAATCCGTCTCGACCCATTCACCCAGGCCACCGCCGATTGCGTACCGTTCGGGTTCGAGCTGCAGCCCCTTCTCGTAGTAGACGTCGATCTTCCGATCCGGCTTGCGGTCGAAGAAGACCACGACCCCGGTTCCGTGCCGGGGGTCGTCGAGTCCCTGGATCTCCAGGCCTGCGTAGAACGGGTTGTCGGCGATTTCCAGGTTGAGCATCCGGTCGAGGACGTCGGCTCTCAGCATGAACGGAACCAAGGGCCCCGGACTCGGGGGTCGCATGCCCATGGCGGCGATGCTAGGTCCGAGGCTCCGGGCGGTTGCGATCGAGGGAGTAACCGGCGGAGGGCTCCGGCTGCCTACCGGCTATAGACGGTGGTGGATCGTGCGCCTCGGGCATACCGGCATCGGGCGCGAACGCCGACCGTCCCGCCGTTGTTGCAGACCGCCGGGCGCCGCTCGAACGACACCGAACCATGCTGAAGACCGTCGCGGCTCGGCGTGGACCACCGTGACTCCGGAAGGCGCCAGCCGTGTCGGCGTTGGCGGCTCAGCTGCGGTGGCTGGTGTAGAGAACGGCTCCGATTGGCCGGCGGCGCTGGCCTCGGGGGCGGCGGCGAGTTTGCCGAACCGTACGACGAGTTGGGGATGTAGGGGTGCCGGCAGCAACCGTCCCAGCTGGGGTCGCAGCTCTGCGACCCGGCAGGGCTGGTTGAGGTAGCCGGCACGGATTGCGTACTCGTCGTTCCACCCGGTTGGGGCGCCCAAAACCCGATCGGATAGTATGCAGAATCGGCCTGTCGACCCCGGAAGGAGTGGCTATGGCATCGCCCGGACCATGGAAGACCGACCAGTGGTTCTCCAGCCCGTGGAACTACCTGCCGGAGGTGACCGAGGGGTTTCAGATCCCCGACGAGGTGCAGATCCACGACGTCACCCTGCGTGACGGTGAGCAGCAGGCGGGTGTCGAGTTCACCGCGGACGAGAAGGTGGCGATCGCCACCGCCCTGGCCGAGGCGGGAATTCACCGGATCGAGGCGGGGCTCCCCGCCGTGTCGCCGTCCGACACCGAGGCCATCAAGCGGATGACCGCCGAAGGCCTCCCCACCGAGATCTATGCGTTCAGCCGCTGCATGGTGCCCGACGTCGAGCTGGCCCTCGAGTGCGGCGTCACCGGCGTGGTGATGGAGGTCCCCTCCAGCCACCACCTGATCGAGAAGGCCTATCAGTGGCCGCTGGAGCGGGCCATCGAGGCCTCGGTCGAGGCCACGAAGTACGCCCACGACAACGGGCTCAAGGTCACCTTCTTCCCCATCGACGCCACGCGGGCCACGACGATGACCGAACTGCTCGACGACCTCGAGGCGGTCGCCACCGACGGTCACGTCGACAATATCGCCCTCGTCGACACCTTCGGGGTGAGCTCACCGCACGCCATCGCCTACTACACCCAGCGGGTCAAGGAGCGGATCCCGGTGCCCCTGGAGACCCATTTCCACATGGATTTCGGCATGGGGGTGGCCAACAGCATCATCGCCGTAGCCGAAGGCGCCTCGGTGATCCACACCACGGTGAGCGGCCTCGGTGAGCGGGCAGGCAACGCACCGACTGAGGAGACGGTGCTCGCCCTGCTCACCATGTACGGGGTGGACACCGGCATCGACACGACGAAGTTCACCGAGATCGCCCGGATGGTCGCTGACATGTCCGGCGTGACGCAGCCGAAGAACCGGCCGGTGACCGGGGAGATGCTGTACAACGTCGAATCGGGAATCATCGCCACCTGGGTCAAGAACGTCGGCGACGACCTCCTCGAGCCGTTCCCGTACCGCCCGGAGCTCGTGGGCCAGGCACCTCCAGTGATCGTGCTCGGCAAGGGATCCGGGCTCGACTCGATCGCTATCTGGCTCGGGAAGCACGGGATCCACGGCGCCGACACCAAGGCGTTGGAAGCGATCCTGGCCGAGGTGAAGGGCCGATCGCTGGCCAAGAAGGGCCTGCTCGACGACGACGAGTTCCTCGATGTGGTCCGCGAGGAATTGCCGGAAGCATTCGACTAAGGAGACTCGATGAGGGAAGCGTTCTTCACGCTGGGCACCGATTGGAAGGAAGGGATCAACTGGGAGAAGGTCCGCGACTGGCGGCTGAAGCGAGCGCATGAAGCGATGGAGCGGCACGGCCTCGGCGCCCTGCTGCTCTTCTACGACGAGAACATGCGCTACGTCTCGTCGACGCTCACTCCGGGGTGGAATCGGCTGAAGCCGGGGCTGCGCTACGTGGTACTGCCGAAAGGCAAGAAGCCCATCGTCTACGAGCAGGGCGACATCGGCTTTCACCTCGAGGTGCACAACCCCTGGATCCCCAAGGAGAACATCAGGTACTCCTATGCCTGGATCAAGGGTGCGGTCGGGCCGGCGGCCGACCAGCAGGTCAACAAGTTCGTCAACGCGCTCGTCTCCGATCTCGAGGATGCCGGGGTGAAGGACGAGCCGCTCGGGGTCGATTTCGTCGACATCAACCTGATCAGGGAGTTCGAGAAGCGCAGCATCAAGTGGACGGACGGCATGTCGCCGATGATGGAGGCCAGGGCGATCAAGAGCCCCGACGAGATCAAGGCGTTCTCGATCGTTGGCGCCATCTGCGACTACGTCCACTACGAGATCACCAACTTCATCAAACCGGGGCTGACCGAGAACGAGGTTGCCGCCTTCGGGTTCGAGAAGCTGTACTCGATCCCGGGGATGGAGGACGTGGAGGACGTGATCGTCTCATCCGGTCCGAATGCGTGGCCCAACTGGAGGAACTTCTCCGACCGGATGATCCGGCCCGGGGAGCTGGTGATCATCGACCTGGCGGCCCTGACCTGGAACGGCTTCAAGTCGTGTGTGTACCGCACCTACTGCGTGGGCGGTGAGCCGACCGACGAGCACAAGAAGACCTACGCCGAAGCGCACAAGTGGTTGTGGGACTCGATCGAGGCCACCAAGCCCGGGGTCACGACGGCCGACGTGGCGGCGAAGTGGCCCTCGGCCAAGGAGGCGTGGGGCTACGAGGAGGAAGACCAGGCGGCGGCCAACAACTGGGGTCACGGCTTGGGCCTCGCCCAGTACGACCCCCCAGTGATCTCTCGGATCTGGTCGCTGGATCATCCCGTGGAGATCCAGCCGGGGATGACGTTCGCGCTGGAGACCCAGCACGGGAAGATGCACGACCACGGGGTCCGGCTCGAAGAGATGCTGTACGTCACCGATACCGGCATCGAGCTCGTCTCCACCTACGCATCGCACGAGATCATCTCGGTCACGTGAGTCCGTGATCCTCGACCTCGACAGTGAGGCGAGCCGCGATCCGGGCCGGGCCGGTGCCAAGGCGGCGTGGCTGGCGCGGGCACGCCACGCCGGGCTTCCGGTCCTCCCCGGGTTCGTGGTCGAATCGAGTGCGTCGCTCGGCCACATGCGGCTCGGTGCCGGCACCCTGCCCGAACGCGGCTCAGGCGGTGCGCGGCTGGTCGTCGGCGGCGAACCAATCGCGTTCGGCGACGCGCTGGTGGAAGCCGGACGAGATCTCGGTGCCCGGCTCGTGGCCCGCAGCTCGACGACACTGGAGATGCGGCCGGAGTGGTCGGGCGCCTTCACCTCGTATCTCGAGCTCTCGCCGTCTGATCTGCCGAAGGCGGTGGTCGGCTGCTGGGCGTCGGCCTTCTCGGTCGATGCCCTTGGCCGCCAAGCTGCCGTGGGAATCGACCCGGGTTCGTTTGCGATGGCTGTGCTGGTGCAGCCGGAACTGCGACCCGCAGCCGGCGGAACCGCCATCGTGTCGTCGGATGGGTCGGTGGTCATACACGGGATTGCCGGCTCGCCCGCTCCGCTGCTGACCGGCTGGAGCCCGGCACTGCCCGACGACGAGCTCTCCGATCTGATCGGTGCGGAAGACCTCGACACGTTGTCGAAAGCCATGCTCGAGGCTCGCGACCTGCTCGGTGCCACGTACTGTGAGTGGGCCGTCGACGGTGATCCGTGGATCCTCCAACTAGGCGTCATCGACGATGACCAGGCCGAAGTCGACGCCGTCGAGGTTGGCAGCGAGATCGACCCGAAGTGGCTCGAGGTGGTCAGGGCGCTGGCCCGTGCCCCCGACGCGCTCGGGGAGGAGCTGATCCTGCCCTGGGCGCTGGGCGGCCTCCCCGGTGATGCTTCCGAACCAATCCACCAAGCGACGTTCGAGGATGCGCAGCGGCTGAGCCGTGAGCTCACCGCCGAGGTGTGGGGAGAGGAGCCGGCCGTCGCGACGAAGATGGCAGGCGAGTGTCTTCGCCGGCTGCAGGGTCCGGAACCCGCCGGCGCGCTTTCGGCAATCGAACAGCTCGAATCGCCCGACCCCGATCGAGCGACGAGGCTCCTCGCCGCAGTCGCCGGCCTCCGGTCGCAGCGACCGGCAAGCCGAGTGGGAAGGGGGAGGTGGGAGCCGCTGATCGCCGCGGTGGTTCTCGATGTGGGTGATCGTCATCGGGGCACGCCGGCCGCACCGGGAGTTGGAGCGGGCGTCGCGGCACACGTGTCGCCGGAGGAGGAGGACACGGGGTTCGCGCCGCGAAACGTCGTGGTGACCGAGCACCCACTCCCGTTTGCGGCTCCGCTGCTGTGGGACGCTGCCGGTGTCGTCACGCGGTCCGGGAGTCCCGCCGCCCACCTCTTCCGCTCCGCCGGGGCGCTCGGGGTGCCGTCCGTCTGTGGCGTCGACCTGGATGGGAAGCACGACCAGCTGGTCGCCGTCGATGGGAGCCGCGGCATCGTCGCGACCACACCGCTCTTCTCGTCCGATGCCTGACGGCCATTTCAGGGTCGGCTCGCTGGCGTCCCCGGTCTACCTGCCGAGCTTTCTCTCCGCCGCTGGGCAGGGAGCGGTGACACCGGTGATTGCCCTCCCCGCGCTCGATCTAGGGGCCGCGCCGGCGCTGACCGGTGTGATCGTCGCCCTGCGGAGCCTGGGAACGCTGGTGTCCGACATTCCGGCAAGGGCGGCCTGGTGAGCCAGAACGGCGAGCGTGAGCGTCCTTCGGTCGCCGGTGTCCTCCGTGACCATCGCAGGACCCTGGCCACTGCCGGGCTCGTCGTCGTCGCCCTTCAGGGGTTGCGCAGCTCGCGCGAGGCGATCATCCCGCTGTGGGGACCACATCGGGGTGACGTCGGCCAGATCTCGCTGATCTTTGCGGCGGCGGCCGCCGTGGAGATCCTCATGGTCTACCCGGCGGGAAGGGTTATGGACGCTCGCGGCAGGAAGTGAACGGCTGTGCCGTGTCTGGTGATGTTCTCGGTCGGCATCGTTCTCGTCCCGCTCACCGCCGGCCTGGCCGGCCTTGCCGTCGGCGCCTTGATCATCGGGTTCGCCAAGGGGCTGGGCTCCGGCCTCAACGTGACGCCGGGGTCCGAACTCTCGCCGGCAGCGGGACGGGGCAAGTTCCTCAGGCTGTGGAAGAGCAACGGCGGTCTCGGCTCTACCGGAGGGCCGCTCATCGTGGCCGCCGTTGCCTCGGTGGCGACGATGGGCGCGGCTGCCGCCGCGGTCGGCGCCATCGGAATCACGGGGGCGGTGGTGCTCTCCAAGGCTGTGGCCGAGACGATGCAGGAGCGGGTGGAATCGTGATCGAGGGTGCGCCGTCAGGCCAGACCGAAGATGCGGGCGGCGTTGCCGCCGGAGAGGGCGACACGGTCCGCGTCACTCAACGACTCGGTGGCGTCGATGAGCCCGATCGGGTCGGTTTCGCCCATGTCGAAGGGGAAGTCGGTGCCGAGCATGACCCGGTCGACACCGACGATCTCGACCAGGTGGGTGAGATAGAGGGGTTGGAACACCATCGTGTCGTAGTAGAGCCGCTTCATGTAGTGGCTCGGAGGATGGTCGGGGATGCCGACCCGCGTCTCGGGCCGAACTTCCCAGGTGTGGTCGGCGCGAGAGCTGTAGAAGGGCAGGTAGCCACCGCCGTGGAGCAGCACCAGCTTGATGCCGGGGTGCTCCTCGAAGAGCCCGCTGAAGATCATGCGGGTTGCCGCCACCATCGTCTCCAACGGGTTGCCGATGCAGTTGACCAGGAAGTAGTCAGAGTACCGCTCGCTCTCCGGGTAACCGTTGGGATGGAGGATCACGGGGACCCCCTTACCCTCGACGGCCGCCCAGAAGGGACGGAACCGCGGCTCGTCCAGATTCCTACCGTTGACCGTACCGCCGATCTGGAGGCCCTTGAAGCCCAGCACGTCGACGGCGCGGTCCAGCTCGGCGATGGCGAGATCGACGTCCTGAAGCGGAACAGTGGCTCCCATGGCGACGAATCGGTGCGGGTTTGCCGCGGCCGCAGCAGCCAGGTTGTCGTTCTGGATCCTGGCCGACTCCGCCCCGGCGGGGCCCGGGGCCCAGTAGAAGTATTCGGAGACGAAGGTGGCCAGGCCCTGCACGTCGATCCCCATCCGGTCCATGTGCTCGATACGGGCATCGGGGTCCACCAGCTGGTCTTTGATGCTGGGGAACATGACCCTGTTGTGTTCCTTCGAGTCGGCGCCCATGTAGTAGTCGTACGGCTCGAACTCGGGCCTGCGATGGGGTTCGACCAGCGGCCGGCTCGCTGGTGTCGCCAGGTGGCAATGGATGTCGACGGTCGTCATGGTGGCGCAACCCTAGCGGCGGCCCGCGCCGGGGCTCCTGGGGGATGACCGGCTCTTGGCGCGGCCTCATCTGGGAGACGGACCCCGCCGCTGAGCGGGGTCGGAACCTCACCAGGCCGGCCATCTACGCCCTGCTGGCGACGGTGATCCTCCTGCTCGGGCTCAACTGGCCCTTCATGTCGGTGGCCCTGGAGTCGATCACACCGATCTGGATGGCGGTGTTTCGGCTGGCAGGAGCAGCCGTCGTCGTCGTTGCCATCGGGATCGCCACCGGCAATCGGAGACGCCCGCCGCGCCGGGACCTGCCGATCATCGCCTCGATGGCGGTGTTTCGCCTCGGTGCGGTGTTCCTCCTGGTCTTCACCGCCTTGCAGATCATCCCGCCGGGACGTTCCTCTGTCATCGTGTGGACAACGAGCCTGTGGACGGTCCCGATCGCCGCGATCTTCCTCGGCGAGCACATCACCGGACGGCAATGGGTGGGGCTCCTCACCGGTATCGCCGGGGTGGTCGTGCTCTTCCAGCCTTGGCAGTTCGACTGGCGTGAGCCCGAGGTCGCGGTCGGCCATGCCCTGCTCCTGCTCGCCGCCATTACCAACGCAGCCACCGCCGTCCACATCAGGGGGCACCGTTGGACGATCACCCCGCTGGAGGCCATGCCCTGGCAGCTCGTCGGTGCGCTGATCCCGATGACGGCGATCGCGCTGCTCCGGGACGGGATCCCGGACATCGACTGGACCGCGCAGCTAGCCGCCATCGTCGCCTACCAGGGTGCCCTGGCCACCGGGACCGCGTTCTGGGCTCTGATCGTCGTGCTCCGTAGCCTCGATGCCGTCTCGACGAACCTGACCCTGATGGCCGTGCCCGTCGTTGGGGTGCTCTCCTCGGCGCTGCTCCTCGACGAGCCGATCACGACGCCGCTGATGATCGGGCTGGTGCTCGTGATCGTCGGGGTGACGATCAACCTCCTCTCCGACCGGCCGGACGCCACTGGCATTCCGAGGGGCTCACCTACCATTCCCTCAGCCGACGAGGAGACCTCGTGAGGGCAGTACAGGTGACCGCTCCGGGCTCGGTCGTCGTCACCGACATCCCTCAGCCCGACGAAGTGCAGGACGCCATCCTCAAGGTCGACCAGGTCGGGGTCTGCGGCACCGATGTCAAGATCCTGGCGGGGAAGATCCCGGTTTCCTGCCCGGTCGTGGCCGGCCACGAGATGCTGGGCACCGTCGTCCAGCCGGCAGAGGGTTTCCCGTACTCCGAGGGCGATCGGGTGCTCGTCGACCCCGGCGTCTCGTGCGGGTGGTGCGACCTCTGCATGGCGGGGCGGCTCAACATCTGCCGGAACGGCGGCCTCCTCGGGCGGGACGTGGACGGTGTGTTCACCGAGTACGTCGTCGTCCCCGGCAACCGACTCATCGCCGTCCCCGACTCGATCTCCGACAAGGCCGGCGGCCTCCTTCAGGTGCTGGGAACCTGCGTCCATGCCGTCAAGGTCTTCCGCCCGCTTCCGGGGAGGGTTGCGGCCGTCCTCGGGCTCGGCGTGGCCGGGCAGCTCATCAGCCAGCTGCTCCGCCTCCAGGGCTACACCGTTGTCGGGATCACCCGTTCCGCGTGGAAACGAGAGCTGGCGGAATCCCTCGGCGCAACTGCCACCGCCGAGCCGGCTCACGCTGCGGAGATCGTTGATGCCATCACGTCTGGGTCGGGGCCCGACCTCGTCGTGGAGGCGGTCGGCACCGAGGCCACCCTCGGCCAGGCGATCGACCTCGCCGCCATCGGAGGAGAGGTGCTCGTGTTCGGCACGATCACCGAAGGCGGCGAGGGCCTGCCCTATTACCAGCTCTACTACAAGGAGTTGACGCTGCACAACCCGAGGGCGGCGCTCCCCGGCGACTACGCCGATGGGGTGCGACTCGCCGCAGCCGGATCACTGCAGCTGGAGCCGTTGGTGACCCACATGCTGGACCTGGAGCAGGCAGGGGAAGCGTTCGACCTCGTCCACGACTCCTCGTCGCTCAAAGTGCTGATGAAGGTGGGCTGAAGGCTGCGCCGAGTCCGGGTTCCAGCCGCCTCGGACGGTTGCGGTGACCGACGGCGCGGCGGTGTATGAAGGAATCGCGGCACCGAACGCGGACTCGATGTAATCGGCCCCACGACGCCGTAGGATCGGCCCGCCTCTGGGGTGAGGGAGAACATGTATGTCGAGTGGGACCTGCCGATCGAGATGGACGACGGCATCGTGCTGCGCGCCGACCGGTTCAGCCCAGCCGAGACCGGCCGGTATCCGGTGATCCTCAGCTATGGCCCATACGCCAAGGGGCTCAGATTCCAGGACGGCTATCCCGACCAGTGGCGCATCATGACCGAGGAGCACCCGGACGTCGCCGCGGGATCCACGAACCGGTACCAGAACTGGGAGGTCGTCGATCCCGAGAAGTGGGTTCCGGACGGGTACGCCATCCTCCGGGTCGACTCCCGGGGCTGCGGACGGTCACCGGGGTACATCGATCACTTCTCTTGGCGAGAGACCCGGGACCTCTACGCGTGCATCGAGTGGGCGGGTGTCCAGGAGTGGAGCTCGGGCAAGGTGGGGCTGAACGGCATCTCGTACTACGCAATAAACCAATGGCATGTTGCCTCGCTGCGGCCACCGCACCTTGCTGCCATCTGCGTCTGGGAGGGAGCCGCCGACTGGTATCGCGACATGACCCACCACGGCGGGATCCTGAGCACGTTCTGGACGAACTGGTACGACATGCAGGTCAAGACGGTCCAGTACGGCCTGGGGAAAAACGGCCCGGTGAGCCCGTTCAACCATCTCCCGGTCTGCGGAGACGAAACGCTCAACGACGCGGAGCTCGCCGCCAATCGATGTGATCTCGGTGCCGACATCGCCAGCCACCCGCTCGACGACGATTATCACCGGGAGCGGTCTCCCGACTGGGACGCCATCGAGGTGCCGCTCCTCAGCGCGGGCAACTGGGGCGGAAATGGCCTGCACCTGCGAGGCAACGTCGAGGGATTTGTGCGGGCGGCCTCTCCGCAGAAGTGGCTCGAGCTGCACGGCCTCGAACACTGGACCCACTTCTACACCGACTACGGCGTTGGCCTGCAGAAACAGTTCTTCGGCCATTTCCTCAAGGGCGAGGACAACGGCTGGGACCGCAGGCCCCCGGTCCTGCTCCAGGTGCGAGCGATCGAGGGCTTCGAGGAGCGGACCACCGCCGGGTGGCCGCTTCCAGAGACGAGGTGGACCGAGTTGTTCCTCGACGCCGGTACCTCGGTGCTCGACTCGACCGAGCCTCCGGAAGAAGCGACGGCTTCCTACGATCCTGTGGGCCCCGGGGTCACGTTCCTGGCCGGCCCGTGCCCGGAGGAAACCGAGCTCACGGGACCCTCGGCCGTCAGGCTGTTCGTGTCGTCCGAGACCTCCGACGCCGATCTGTTCGCGGTGCTGCGCGTCTTCGACCCGGAGGGCGCCGAGGTGACCTTCCAGGGTGCCATCGATCCGCACACCCCGATCGGCCAGGGATGGCTGCGGGCTTCGCATCGCAAGCTCGACGAGACGCTGAGCACGGAGTACCGCCCCTACCACTCCCACGACGAGCAGCAGCCGCTCGTCCCGGGGACCGTCTACGCGGTGGACGTAGAGATCTGGCCGACCTCCATCGTGATCCCGGCGGGATACACCATCGGGCTGACGATCCGCGGCAGCGACTACGAATACGAAGGCGAGGCGTCCCCTGCCCGCCTGTCCACGTTCAAAAACGAGCTCCGCGGGTCCGGGCCGTTCCTGCACGACGACCCCGGCGACCGACCCCACGGTGTCTTCGGTGGCATCGTGACCCTGCACACCGGACCGGATCACCCGGCCCGGCTGCTGTTGCCGGTCATTCCTCGCGAGGATGCCTGACCTACGACCGTCGCGGCCGTCTTCGGCTCCTCACCGTCGCTGTCGCGCGGTGTTAGCGTCAGCGACCTTCGGTCGCAGGCCAGGGCAGAGCGGGAAGGCTCCATGACGCTTGCAGAGGCGCTGGAGGCTCGCGGGGCCGGCGCGATCCGATACACCTTCGTCGATCTCGATCAGAGGGTCAGGCCGAGCCGGCCGATGTCGTCGCCGCGGCCGCATCGCTGAAGAGCTGACGCGAGCCATCATCAGTGCCTGGCCAGGAAGTCCTCGATGTCCTGCATCGATTCCTCGAAGCGCTGGATGAGGAAGAAGTGGCTGGCGTCCTCGTAGACCTTCAACTCAGCCCCAGGAACCAGCTCGGCGATCTGTCGTGAGGCATCGGCGGCGCAGAGCACGTCCTGGCCACCGGCCAGCACCAGTGTCGGAGCCCGCACCTCGGGGAGCCGGTCGAGCGCGTCGTGAGCAAGGCAGGCGTGAGTGGAGTTCGTGTAGCCGTGGATGGGCCGGTCGGTGTCGGCGAGCGCGGCTTGGAACGCCTCCATCTGCTCCCTGTGCTCGTTGAAGTAGACCGGGGGAAAGAAGAACAGTGACTGGATCTTGGCGGCCGCGGCGTAGCCCTGGGCCTTTACTACCTCGTTGATGCTTTCGAGGATCTGGTAGCCGTAGCGGTCAAGCTTCCCGAACGAGGCCGTGATGATCATGCTCCGCAGCCGGTCCGGGTAGCCCAGGGCGATCTCCTGGGCGACGGCGCCACCCATCGAGCGCCCGATGATATGGGCCGGCTCGGTGATCCCGAGTGCATCGAGCAGCCCGACCGTGTCGTCGGCGAAGTGCCGCGTCGTATACGGGTAGTCCGGCGCCGAGCTCCGCCCGGCACCCCGATTGTCGAAGGCGATCACCCGGTAATTCGGCGCCAGTCGCTCGATCTGGGCCTGCCAGGCGCTGCGGTCACCCGCCAGGCCGTGAATGAGGACCACAGGGGGACCTTGGCCGTGCTCGTCGTAAGACAGGTCGACGTCGCCCACGGCTGCCATCGGCATCGGCTCAGCCTACGCCGTCCGCTGGGCCGCCCGCTAGGTGGCGTCGGCAGTCAACCAGTGGCGACCATCGACGGGCCCCTCGCCGGCCG
>CAYFYE010000063.1:0-14423 GCA_964347285.1 uncultured Acidimicrobiia bacterium | reverse complement strand
GGTAGGACTCGGTGCTGCGATGGTCGGTGATCGGTCGCACCTCCTCCGAGACCAGACGGGCGAACTCGGCCTTGGCCGCTTCCGAGGGGCTCGACTCCGCCGAGATCATCGCCTCGGCACGGCGGGCTCGCATCGGGGTTGGCGCCACCGATCCCAGAGCGATCGTGGTGGTGCCGTCCTCGTCGCGGAACAGGCAGGCCGAGACGGTCGAGATCACCATGGCGCTCCTGACACCAATCTTGGCAAAGGCCTGACGCTCTGGGACTCGCTCGGGAAGCGTGATGGCGGTGATCAGCTCGCCCGGCCTCCTGGCGTTCTGCTTGACGCCGGTGAGGAAGTCGTCCCAGCGGAGCGTCCGCCTCCCCTCTGCCGAGGCCAGCTCGACCTCGGCGTCGAGGGCGGCCAGGAACGGCAGCGAGTCGCCGGCCGGGCTGGCGGTCCCCAGGTTGCCGCCGATCGTCCCGGCGTTGCGAATCTGCGGCGAGCCGATGGTGCGCGCCAGCTGGGCCAGGGCCGGATAGGGGCCGCTCTCCATTCTCCGGTAGGTCACCCCGGCGCCTATGCGGCGGCCCTCCCACTCCGCCAGCTCGGGGACCCGGCGCAGGCCGATGACGTGCTCGGGCCGGTAGCCCCCCATGTTGACCTCGACCATGACGTCGGTGCCCCCGGCCAGCAACGTGGCCTCGGGATGGCTGGAAAGCGCGGCCAGTGCCTCGTCGAGAGATGTCGGCAGGGTCACGTCCACGGGCTCCAAAGCTAGTCGGGCTGCCGCCCTGTTCCCGATGGACTGTCGGGGTTACTCGCTCGCCACCAGTCGCTGCGCCGCCTGGTTGTGCGTGTGCACCAACGCTTCGAGGTCGATGGCCGGAAACCGGCCCTCGACCACCACCGGGCGGCCGTGCACGTAGGTGTAGGCGGCCGGAGTCGGAGCGCACAGCACCACCGCCGCCACCGGATCATGGCGAGCTCCGGCATACTCGATGCGGCCGAGGTCCACGGCGAAGAAGTCGGCACACTTGCCCGGCTCCAGGGATCCGATGTCGTCGCGCCCCAGCACTGCGGCCCCGCCCCGGGTCGCCATCTCCAGAGCCCGGCGGGCACTGAGCTGCGGTCTCTCCTTACCGACCCCGGGGGCGGCCGCCAGCCGAGCTACCAACATGGCCTGGCGGGCCTCGGCCAGCATGTGGCTGCCGTCGTTGCTCGCCGAACCGTCCACGCCCAGTCCCAGCCGGACGCCGTGCGCCGAGTAGGCGGCCACCGGGGCGATACCCGAGGCCAGACGCATGTTGGACGTCGGGCAGTGCGCCACCCCGGTGCCGGCGTCGGCCATGCGGCTCACCTCCTCCTCATCGACGAAGACGCCGTGGGCAAACCACACGTCGGGGCCCATCCAGTCCAGCGATTCGGCCAGCTCGACCGGACGCTTGCCGTAGGTATCCAGGCAGAACTCCTCCTCGTCTTTGGTCTCGGCCAGATGGGTGTGGAGGTGAACGCCGTAGTGGCGAGCCAGCGCCGCCGCTTCCCGCATGGCGTCCTGGGTCACCGAGAACGGCGAACACGGCGCTACCACCACCCGGATCATCGCCCCCGGCTCGGGATCGTGGAAGGCCTCGACGACCCGCTGGGTATCGGCGAAGATCTCGTTCTCGGGCTCTACCACCGAGTCGGGGGGAAGGCCCCCGGCGCTCTCCCCGAGGCTCATCGAGCCCCGCCCGGCGTGGAAGCGCAGGCCGACCTCACGGGCCGCCCGCACCTGGTCGTCGAGGCGGGAACCGTTGGGCCACAGGTAGAGGTGGTCGGAGCTGGTGGTGCAGCCCGACAACGCCAGCTCGGCCAGGCCCAGTTTGGTGGAGACGTACACGTCGGATGGAGTGAGCCGGGCCCAGATCGGGTAGAGGGTGCGCAGCCAGTCGAAGAGCCCGGCGTCCTGGGCGCCGGGAACCGCCCGGCTCAGCGTCTGATAGAGGTGATGGTGGGTGTTGACGAGCCCGGGAAGCACGGCGTGGCCGGCCAGATCGAGGACCTCGTCCGCCTCGGCGGGCAGTTCCGAGGCGGGGCCCACCCGGTCGATGAACCCGTCCCGGGCAAAGAGCCCCCCTCCGTTGATCTCGCTACCGGCGTCGTCCATGGTGACGAGCACTTCGGCGTTCTTCACCAGGAGAGTCGCCATAGGGACAAGCTAGCCGCGGCCCGATGGATGATCCCCGACCAGTGCCGCCCGCGGACCGAACCCGGCCCCCCTCAGCGCCCTACTCGCCGGAGGGCCGGGCCGCACCGCCGACCAGGTCGCGTCGACCGAGAACTGGGACACCAGTCGCCACCCCTTCTGAAGCATCGTCTCCTAGAGGATGTCCCGGTTGATGTCGGCGCCGAGGCCCGAACTCACTTTGGGATAGACCAGCCAGGTCCGGCCACCCGGTTTGGAGACCCTGAACACGGTGGCCGCTCTTCGCTCGACCGCCTTGCGCGGGACGCCACGAAGGCCGCCACCATGTCGAAGGAGCCCGGGCCGCCGTCGACGGTCGGGCACCCTCGGGAAGCGGCTCGAGATCGGAGCCAAACCCCCGCCGGGGCGTCCAGCAGGAGCACCCGGCTTCCTGAGGCGATCCCGAACTTCTTGATCAATCCCGCTTCGGCCACGGCGGCCAGGCCAACGGCGCCCCCTTCGTCGGGTCCGGGCTGGGGCCCCGAGGCGGGTGGTGGACGCCGCGTGACCGCCCGTCGCAGCGGCCAAACCCCATGCGCCCTCGGTGCCCGGCAGCGGTCGTGGGTACCCCGGCCCCGTCGGGGTCGGACCCGTGAAGACGATTCACCGGGCGGAGGTATTCGCCGCATCTGAAGTCTCGGCACCCGGGTCGGGGAATCCCAAAACTGCGACTCGAAACCCCGCGTACCTAGGCTCCGGCCATGGCCCGACCGAACTTCGACATCGCCGTCGTCGGCGGCGGCATCGTGGGCCTGGCCACCGGGCTGTGCGTCCTGCGGCGCCGTCCGGGGCTGCGCCTGGTCGTCCTCGAGAAAGAGGACGGGCTGGCCCGGCACCAAACCGGCCACAACAGCGGAGTACTGCACACCGGCATCTACTACGCCCCCGGCTCGGCCAAGGCGGCGATGTGCGTCGACGGGTACCGGCACCTCATCCGTTTCTGCGAAGAGGAAGGAGTGGAGTACTCCCGCAACGGCAAGGTGATCGTGGCCACCACTGAGGAGGAGCTGCCGGTACTCCACGAGTTGGCCTGGCGGGGCGCTGAGAACGGTGTGGAAGGAGTACGGCTGATCGGTCCGGGTGAGCTGGCCGAGATCGAACCCCACGCCCGGGGCCTGGCGGCCCTCCACGTCGCCTCGGCCGGGGCCGTGGATTTCACCGCAGTGGCTGCGGCCATGGCGAAGAGATTGCGGGGCATGGGCGCCGAGATCCGTACCACCGCCCGGGTGGAGTCCATTCACCATGGCGCCGGTGAGCTCCTGCTCGAGACCACGGCGGGCGCCGTCTCCACCGGCTTCCTCGTCAACTGCGCCGGCCTGTACGCCGACCGGGTGGCCCGTTTGGCCGGAGCTGATCCGCCGGTCACCATCGTGCCCTTCCGCGGCGAGTACCAGCGGCTCCGGGCGGAGAGGGATCACCTGGTGCGGAGCATGGTCTATCCGGTTCCCGATCCGCGATTCCCTTTCCTGGGCGCCCACTTCACCCGTCGGGTGGACGGGGTCGTGGAGGTCGGCCCCAATGCCGTCCTCGCCTTGGCCCGGGAGGGCTATCGGTGGAGCCACATCAAGCCGTCCGAGCTGTGGAGAACGCTGGTCACTCCGGGCTTCGCCAAGCTGGCCCGTACCTATTGGCGCACCGGATTCGCCGAGGCGTATCGCTCGTTGAGCAAACGGGCCGCGACGGCGTTCCTGCAGCGGTTGGTGCCCGAGGTGGTTCGGGACGACCTCCTCCCGGGTGGGTCGGGCGTGCGAGCACAGGCGGTTGCCCCGACCGGCAAGCTCGTCGATGACTTCGCCTTCGCCGATTCCCCGCGGGCGGTCCACGTGCTCAATGCCCCCTCTCCGGCCGCAACGGCATCGCTGGCGATCGGGGACCACGTCGCCGCCCGGGTACTCGACCAGGCCGACTTCGACTAGCCGCAGCCGAGCGTCGGCGCTACGTGGCCCGGAGCCCGGTGCGCTCGTTGAACGCCTCGATGAGCTCGTCGATGGGCCCGGCCAGGTCCTGGATCCGGGTCCAGTACTCCGGGTCGTACCACTGGGCTTCGAGGTCGTCGACGCTCTTGCCCTGCTGCTCGACCCAGGTGAAGTACTTGAGATTGTGAATGCGACGGCGGCCGTAGTGGTCGAGTTCCCCCATGTTGTCGGTGGTTGTCCCCAGCAGGTAGCGGTGATAGGCGGCGGCCGCGCCGGTATCGTTGAAGTCTCCCTCGTCCTCTCGCAGCTCAGCCAGGCGGCTGCGGTACAGCTCCATCGAGTCGGTGGCCACCGTCAGCACCACGTCCCGAGGCCCCATCTCGAACCATTTGGCGAATTTGATCGCCGACAGCAGGTTGGCCACTCCGGAGATACCGAGGAGCGGCAGCTGCTCGATTAAGGCCGGCGGCACTCCCTGAGCGGCCAGGTAGTCCTGGCCGGCCGGTTCATTGAAGAGGCGGATCAGCGCCATCGGGGCGGCGTCGTCGATGGCGGTCACGAGGTCCGTGTTGCGCACGTTGTGGATCCAGGGGACGTGCTTGTCGCCTATGCCCTCGATGCGATGGGCCCCGAACCCGTTCAGTAGGAGCGTCGGGCACTGCAGGGCCTCCGAGGCCGCCACCTTCGACGTGGGAAACTGCTGCTTGAGGTAGTCGCCGCACCCGATCGTCCCCGCCGAGCCGGTGTTGGCCGTCACCCCCCGATACGCATCCCCGGGCCCCAACACCTCCTCGAGGACCTCCATCATCGCCGGCCCGGTCACCGCGTAGTGCCAGAGGTAGTTACCGAACTCGTCGAACTGGTTGAAGATGACGATGTCCTCCCCCGACGCCGCCAACTCCTTGCACTTGTCGAAGATCTCCTTGACGTTGCTCTCCGAACCGGGAGTCTTGATGACCTCGCCGGCCACGGTGGCCAACCAGTCGAAGCGCTCCTTGCTCATTCCCTCGGGGAGGATGGCGATCGACTCACAGCCGAGCAGGTTGGAGTCGTAGGCCCCACCCCGGCAGTAGTTGCCGGTCGACGGCCAGGCCGCCTTCTGCGATGAGGGGTCGAACTGGCCGGTCACCAGCCGGGGCACGAGGCACCCGAAGGCGGCCCCCACTTTGTGGGCCCCGGTGGGGAACCACTTGCCGACCAGCGCCACGATCCGGGCCTCGGTGCCGGTGAGCTCGCTGGGAAACTCCAGGTAGTTGACGTCTCCAAAGCCGCCCCCTTTCTCCACCGGCTCGTTATGCCAGCTGATGCGGAACAGGTTCAGCGGATCGAGGTCCCACAGACCGATCTGCTCGAGGTCGGCCTTGATCGAATCCGGAATCAGGCCCGGATCGCGCATCTGGGCGAAGGTGGGTATGACGATGTTGCGCTGTCGGGCCTGCTCGACGGCCCGCTCCAGGCCCTGCTCGTTGACGGAGAGGTCGATCATGGGAGAACCCTACCGTGCCGACGGTTGGCCCCTCCCGGACCGATACGCCCAGCAAGAAGAGGGCTCACCGGGCGGCCAGGGCCTCCTCCACGGCTCCAAGCTCCGGCTTCACCCGCGCCGGCTCAACCCCGGCCTCCTCCACCGCCTCCATCGCCGCCGGGACGTCCTTGAGCCCGGAACCGGTGGACATGACCAGAATCCGGTCGTCGGCTCCAACTATCCCCCGGTCGGCCGCCTGCACCAGGCCGGCATAGGAGGCCGCCGCGGCCGGCTCGGCAAACACCCCTGCGCCGCGCGCCAAGGCCGGTATGGCGGCCAGGATCTCGGCATCGCTTACGGCCAAGAACTCGCCGCCGGTGTCCCGCACCGCCTTCATTGCCTTGATGCGATCCCGGGGCAGCCCGGCTGAGATCGAGTCGGCCACGGTGTCGGCCGGCGCCGCCGGCTTGGTGAGCACGTTCTCGTTGTTCTCCCAGGCCTGCACGAAGAAGCTGCTGCCCTCGGCCTGGACTCCGATGAGTCTGGGCATCGCCTCGATCCAGCCCAGAGCGGTCAGATCCGTCAGCCCTTTGTGCAGCCCCCCGATGATGCAGCCGTCCCCCACGCTCACCATCACCGCGTCCGGGAGGTCCCCCTCGAACTGCTCGAAGACCTCGAGCATGGCGGTCTTCTTTCCCTCGGTCATGTAGGGATTGACACCGGTATTGCGGTTGTACCAGCCGAATCGCTCGGCGGCCTCCATGCAGAGATCGAACGCCTGGTCGTAGCTGCCCTCGACCAACAGCACCGTCGAGCCAAAGGCCAGCAGCTGGGCCACTTTGGCCTGGGGGGCCGACTCCGGCACGAAGATGACGTTGGGCTGGCCAACGCTGGCGCTGACTCCGCTGAGTGCAGCTGCGGCGTTGCCGGTCGAAGCGGTGGTGACGATCTCGGCCCGGCGTTCCCGAGCCTTCACGACCGCAACGGCCGAGGCCCGGTCCTTGAACGACGCCGTGGGCTGGCGGCCGTCGTCCTTCACCCACACCTCGCCGATGCCCAGGGCGGACGCCAGGCGATCGGCCCGGTATATCGGCGTCCAGCCGATCGACAAGGGAGGCACCGCGGCGTCGGAGTGAACCGGCAGCAGCGCCTTGTACCGCCACATGGTGGTGTCATGGCTGTCGCGGAGGTCGCGCCGCTTGAGACGGCTGGCCACCAGCTCGTAGTCGTAGACGACGTCGAGCGTGCCCACCGCCCCATGCTCGGGACACACGTAGTCCACGTCGGCCGGGTCGTACTGCTCCCTGCACACCAGGCACTCCAGCCGGAGCACGTGGTCGAGCGTAGGAGTGGGGATCACGCCGTGATGTGGGTCCCGGTATCGCCGGCCACGGCCCGCTCGATGTTGGGCGGATCGGTGATGATGGCCCGATCTCCTCCCGCCTCCAGATAGTTGATCACCGCTTGGATCTTGGGAGCCATGCTGCCCGCCGCGAAGTGGGTCCCCTCAGCCAGGTAGCCCTTGGCCTCTTCCAGAGTCATGCTGGCGACCCACGTCTGGCGATCGGTGCCGAAGTGGAGCGCTACCTTCTCGACGGCGGTGCTGATCAGCAAGAGATCCGCAACGATCACCTGGGCCAGCAGCGCCGACGCCAGGTCTTTGTCGATCACCGCCGACGCTCCCCACAGGTTTCCCTCGGCGTCGGCCACTACCGGGATGCCTCCTCCCCCTACGGCGATGACGACGACGCCGTCGTCCATGAGGCGCCGAATGGCTTCGGCTTCGACGATGCGCAACGGTTCGGGAGACGCCACCACCCGCCGCCAGCCCCGGCCGGCATCCTCCGCAACGTGCCAGCCGTCCCGCTCTCGGCGCTGCTGGGCCTGGGGCTGATCCATGAACGAGCCGATGGGCTTGGAGGGGTTCTTGAAGGCCGGATCGTCCCCGCTCACCTCTACCTGGGTGACGACGGTGGTCACCTCCCGCTCGACCCCCATGCGGCGAAAGTGGTTGTAGAGATTCTGCTGAAGGGCGTAGCCGATGGCGCCCTGGGTGTCGGCTCCGCACACGTCGAGAGGCACTTCGTGCAGCTCGTGGGCCGCCAGCTCGGAACGACGGAGGATGAAGCCGACCTGGGGTCCGTTGCCGTGGGAGATGGCCACCTCCCAGCCGGTCGCGATCAGCGCAGCGATGTGCCCGGTGGTCTCCTTGGCCGCCTCGTACTGATCCTCGACCGTTTGGTGCTCTCTGTCGGCAATGAGGGAGTTGCCCCCGATGGCAATTACGGCGCGCGGCATGGTCCAGTTCTACTCGGTTTCGGTGAGCGGGGCGCGGCGGCCCGGGGAGTACCCCTCCGAACGAGCCGCGCAATGCCTCTCGACGGAACGGCAGCAGGCCGAGGTCGCCGAGCCGACCGGCGCGGCCCAGGCCCGGATGGCCGACGCGATGCTCGGCCGGCTAGGCGCGGTGGCCGCCGGATCGTCCGGGCAGCGGCTGCTCGAGCGCTCCGTCACCGAAAGCACGGCGAGATGCAAGGTTTCGCCTCCCGCGAGGGGAGGAGGAACGATGAAGCGGCTACTTCAGGTGTTGGCGGTCGTGGCGCTGGTGGTCCCGTCCGGGGTGTCGGTGTCGGCGACTCCGCCACACCCCGAGACGTTTCCCGCAGTGATCGACCTTCCGAACGGTCGGCAGCCCGAAGGTATCGCGATTGGCCGCGGGACCGACTTCTTCGTGGGTTCGCTGTTGACCGGCGCCGTGTACGGGGGCGACCTGCGCACCGGCGACGGTGAGACGGTGGTCCCGCCTCAACAGGGCCGGATTGCCGTGGGGTTGGCCGCGGATACCTGCAGCAACGCGATCTTCGTGGCCGGCGGCGGACCGTTCCTGGGTCCCATTCCGGGATCGGCCTATGTATACGACGCCGAGACGGGTGCCGAGCTGGCCGAGTATCCGCTCAACGGGGTATTCATCAACGATGTCGTCGTGACCCGCGATGCCGCCTACTTCACGGACTCGGGACGGTCGGTTCTCTACCGGGTCCCACTTGGGGCGGGAGGCGAGCTGCCCGATCCCTCCGCCGTTGAGGAAATCACCCTCGGGGGCGAGTTCGACTTCGACCCGGCGGTGTTCCCCAATGCGAACGGCATCGAGGCCACGCCCAACGGCAATTGGCTGATCGTGAACACGGCCTTCGCGAGCCTGTACCGGGTGGACTCCCGGACCGGCTACGCCTCCAAGATCGACCTGGGAGGCGCCGGCGTGCCGAACGGAGATGGTCTGGTCCTGGCCGGCCGCACCCTGTACGTGGTGCAGAATTTCTCCAATCAGATCGGCGTCGTGACGCTCGACCCATCGCTGACCTCCGGTGTCGTGAGCGACGCCCCACTGACCAGCCCGGACTTCCGGATCCCCACGACTGCGGCCAAGTTCGGCAGCACCATCTACGCGGTCAACGCTTGTTTTGGCGAATTCACGCCCGGCGTGCCCTCGCCCCATCTGGAGTTCACGGTCGTGGGCGTACCCGCGCAGTAGCCGGGCCGGGCGGGCAGCTCCGCCGCTGGACTTCCGACGGGCCGGCAGCACCGCAACGCGGCCGGCTGCTGGTCGACGGCGCTCATCGTGGCCGATCGCCGAAAACGGTCACGGGGTTGGATTCAGGCGAGCCCTGCGGGCGAGCCCGGTGATGCCTCCGGGTGGGACGGCAGCACAGCGAGGCGGCCGGCTGCTGGTCGACGGCGCTCATCGTGGCCGGTCGCCGAAAACGGTCACGGGGTTGGATTCAAGCGAGCCCTGCGGGCGAGCCCGGTGATGCCTCCGGGTGGGGCGGCAGCACCGCGAGGCGGCCGGCTGCAGATCGACGCCGACCATCGTGCCCGGCCGCCAAGCAAAGTCACGGGGTTGGGTCCAGGCGAGCCCTCCGGGCGAGCCACGCGGTGGGTCCGGCGGGGCGGCAGCACCGCGAGGCGGCCGGCTGCTGGTCGACGGGCTCGTCGCGGCACCGGCCGCCGAGCAAAGTCACAGAGTGGCCGGCCGCCGAGCAAAGAGTCACATCGTCAGCGCCATCACCGCCTTCTGGACGTGGAGGCGGTTCTCGGCCTGGTCGAAAACGACGCTCTGCGGACCGTCGATCACGTCATCGGTCACCTCGATGTTGCGATCGGCGGGCAGCGGATGCATGTAGACGGCATCGGGCTTGGCCAGGCCCATCCGCCGCTCGTCGGTGATCCAGTCCTGGTACTTCTCGCCGATCTTGGCCGACTCCTCCGGGTCCTCGGTGGTCAGCATGCACCCCCACGACTTGGCGTAGACCACATCGGCACCCGTCATGCCCTCCTCGAAGTCCTCGAGGATCTCGAGGGACCCTCCCGATCGCGTCGCGTTCTCCTCGGCCTGAGCCACGATGTCGGGCATGAGAATGAACTCGGGCGGATGGGTGAGGCGCACGTTCATGCCGTAACGGCTCATCAGCAGGATCACCGACTGCGGCACCGAAAGCGGCTTCTGGTAGCTGGCCGCGTAGGCGTAGCTCATGTTGATGGTTAGCCCGCCGGGATCCCCCTTCTGCTCGATGATCGTCAGTAGGTCGGCCAGCACCTGGAACGGGTGGTAGATCTCGCACTGCATGTTGAGCACAGGGGTGCGCGACGCCGCCGCCACGTCGCGGATGTACTTGTTGCCGATTCCCCAATCCACCTGGCGAATAGCGATGCCATCGTTGTAGCGGCCCAGGATCTCGCCGATCTCGGTGGCGGTGTCGCCGTGAGCGATCTGGGTGGTCTTCGACTCGATGAACTGGGCGTGTCCGCCCAGTTGGGCCATCCCCGCCTCGAAGCTGGCCCGGGTCCGGGTGGACGAGAAGAAGAACAGCATCGCCAGCACCTTGTCCCGCAGCAGGGGGTGCTCGATGCCGAGGGCGCGCATCCTCTTCAGATCCATAGCCACGTCGAGGACGGTGTCGATCTCGTCCTTGGACCATTCCTGGGTGGTGATCATGTCCCGGCCCTTCAGGTAGGTCTGCATTCGACCGCCTCCTCTCCCCGCTCCCGCGTCTACTCCATTGCTCCCAGCACGAGGCCCAGCAGCGCCATGCGCATCACCACTCCGTAGTAGGCCTCCTGCCAGTAACGGGCGTGACGGGTGGAGTCGACGTCGGTGGGCAGCTCGTCCATGCGCGGCAGTGAATGGAGGATGATCGAGTCGCTCTTGGCTGTGTCCGCCAGCAGCTCCCGGGTCACCTTGAAGTTCTCCGGAGTGAGGCCTTTCTCCCCCACAGCCTCCTCCCGGCTGGCGGTGTAGTCGGCTTGCACCACCGGCTCCATGTAGATCACGTCGACCTCGCTCATCACATCGGCCACGTGGTCGGCCCGCCGTATCCGGAGGTTCTGGCCCTCCACCTCGGCCAGGAACTCCTTGGTGGGGGCCATGTCGTCGGGACACACGTAGATGATGTCGGAATCGAACTGGGTGAGGGCGTAGCCGAGCGAGTGCATGGTCCGCATCCGCCAGTCACCCACCGCCAGGAACGTCAACCCGTCCACCACTCCGACCTCTTGCCTGATCGTGTAGAGGTCGGTCAGCACCTGGGTGGGATGTTCCCCCCAGCCGTCCCCGGCGTTGATCACCGGCACGCTGGCCCATTTTGCCGCCTCATGAGGCGCTCCTTGCTGGAAGTGGCGCATCACGATGACGTCGGCGTAGTACTCGAGCATGTGGACGGTGTCCTTGATCGACTCCTGGTAGAAGTCTCCGGCCCGGGTCATCTTGGGATCGGCAAAGCCGAGGACGTGCCCGCCGAGCCGGTGCATCGCCGCCTCGTGGGCCAGGCGGGTGCGGGTGGACGGCTGGTAGAAGGCGGTCAGCAGCGTCTTGTCCTTCAACAGGTCGCTGTTCTGCCGTCGCCGGGCGATCGGCTCCAGCTCGTCGGCCACCTCGAACACGTGCTCGAACTCGGCCCGCTCGAAGTCCTTCAGGGACAGGATGTCCCTCCCGGCAAAGCTCCTCATGCCGCTACCTCCCGTGTGTTGCCGAAGGCATCCCTTTCGGCGCGCGCTGACCACTCCCCGCCAAGCCTAGGTGGCGCCGGCTCCTGCTTGGTTGCCCGGACGGCCGCTCGAGGGAAGGTGTTCCGGACCGGCAGCCCGACCCGGTCGGGTCGGGTCCTTAGACCCTGGACGGCCGCCCACCGGTCGTATAGAGACAGGTTGACGGGCCCTGATCGAGAGGGGGACTGACGATGAAGAAAAGGCTCCTGGTGACACTCGGTGTGGCCGGTGCGGTGGTCGGCATGACGCTGCTCGCTCGCAAGTGCACCGGCGGCGCCTCAATGTGGGAGAGGATGGCGGCCCGCATGGCGGAGATGCCCGAGGACTTCCCGCCGAGGGTGATGTTCGACAACGTCGCCGCCACCCGTGAACAGACCACGCGGATTCTCGAGATCCTCGAGGAGCGGGAGGCCGCCAAGCAGCCGGCTGCCTGACGAGACGTCTCTGCGGAGATACTGGAGGAGAAACACCATGCCAACCGCGAAGGAAGCAGCGGCTGATTTCCTGGCCCAGAAGCGGATTGCCGTAGCCGGGGTCTCCCGCCAACCCAAAGAGCACGGCGGCAACATCGTCTACCGGCGCCTGCGCGACCGGGGGTATGAGGTCTTTGCGGTCAACCCCAACGCCGACGAGGTCGAGGGCGATCCCTGCTACCACGACCTCAAGAGCATTCCGGGAGGAGTGGATGCGGTCGTGGTGGCCACCACTCCCGAGGTCGCCGAGAGTGTGGTCAGGGATTGCGCCGAGCTGGGCATCACCAGGGTATGGATGCACCGCTCGTTTGGGGAGGGCAGCGTCTCGGAGACGGCCGCTTCGTTGTGTCGGGACCAGGGGATCACCTGCATTGCGGGCGGGTGCCCGTTGATGTATTCGCCCACCGCCGACTTCGGGCACAGGATCATGAAAGGGATGCTGCGACTGGGTGGCAAGATCCCCAGGGAGGCCTGAGCCCGCCTCTTCCCCGACCCGAGCAAGCCGCACCCACCGGGACGTCAGGCATTGGAGCCAGCGCCGTCACCGGGGGTTTGCCACTACGCGGGCCGCCCCAGAACACAGGGGCTCGCATGTGATGGCCGTCCCGGGCCGAAGCGGCCCGACACCGGCAGCCAAAACGGATTTCGCGGTCTTCGCCCGGCTCCTCGTTGTCGGCGAGGTTCGCGACCCAACTGCCGCCCTACCGGAGCTCGGCCCTTGGTTTATGGACGTGTTCATCTTCGTGTCGGCCGTCCGATGCGAGGCCAGGCGTCGGCCGTCAAGGCACAGTTGCCAGAGCTTTCCTTCTTGGTAGTTCGGCCTCGATAGATCCATGCCGGCCCCTGCGACCCTCAGTACCGAAAGTCGCTGAGTCCGGTCCCCCCGGCTCCCGGTTGAGAATGATGGAGCTGCCATTCTTCAGCAGCCGGTGCCGAGACCACCCGCAGTATCAACACTCGATCCGATGCGGCACGACCACAGTTGGTAGTGTCAGGCGCCATTGGGCTTTGCCGCACTGCGGCAACGAACAGGAAGGGAGAGGATGCTCATGGCTCGACTCAGAAAGACTCGAGCGCTCGTCCTGCTGGCTGCACTGTCGGCTGTGGTGCTGGTCTTATCGGCCGGCCCGGCCGGTGCCGGCCACGACGACGATCCACGGACCAAGAACCTGCACCCGATGGGGCACATCGAGGAGCCGGCCAGCCTGCTGAACCCGGATGTCGGCAACCCGAACATCCACACCGACATGGCCTTCTGGGGCAAGTACGCCTTCCAGGGCTCATGGCTCGGGTTCAACGTTCGAGACATCTCGGCGCCGGGCAATCCCAAGCAGGTGTCGTTCACGACGTGTACGGGCAACCAGGGCGACATCATCGTGTGGGAGGACGTCTTGGTGAGGTCGTGGAACTCACCGGCCGGCCTAGGAGCCAACTGCGACGGTGAAGCCGTGGCTGAGGGCTTCGAGGGCCTGCACGTCTTCGACATCAGCGATGTCGAAGACCCGGTCCTGGTCGGGTCCGTCGACCTGAGCACGGGTGCGATTCCCGGTCGCTGCGGCTCGCACACGGCCACGGGGGTGCCCGACCCGGCCAACGGTCGGCTCGTCGTCTACAACTCGGGCAGTCAGTGTCAAGGGATCGACATCGTCGAGGTGCCTTTGGACGATCCGGCTGCAGCGGCATATATCCGCACCGAGCCGGCGGAAACCGACTGTCACGACACCGCGGTCATCCTCGGTGATGCCATGCTGGCGGCCTGCGCCGGGGACGAGGGCTACGTGCTTTGGAGCCTGGAAGACTCACTCGAAGACCCCGAACTCGTCAGGGCAGAAGCGGTGCCGGGAGTCTCCATCGGCCACACGGCAGCCTTCAGCTATGACGGTGAAGTGCTGGTCTTTGGCCACGAGCCTGGTGGCGGCGTGCAGGCCAACTGCCAGGAAAGCAACCCACCCTCGGACCGGTCACTGTTCTTCTACGACACCGGCAACGGAGACCTGCTGGGTACCTGGGAACTGACCCGGTTCCAGTCGGACATCGAGAACTGCACGATCCACAACTTCAACGTCGTGCCGCTCCCCAGCGGTCGCGACGTTCTGGTGCACGGCAGCTATCAGTCGGGCACCAGCGTGGTCGACTTCACAGACCCGGCGAACGCCGTGGAGATCGCCTTCTCGGATCCGCCCCCCATCCCACCGCCGGGCGGACCGTTCTGCGGTGGGCTCGGATGTGAGATCGGTGGTGCGTGGTCCTCGTACTGGTACAACAACTTCATCTACGAGACCCACATCAACGAAGGACTGAACGTCTTCCGGTTCAGCGGC
>CAYFYE010000062.1:0-14760 GCA_964347285.1 uncultured Acidimicrobiia bacterium | reverse complement strand
CTACACCCCGCTCAACGCGTTCGCCGAGGTGGAGATGGCCCTCAGGGACGCCGGCGCGTTCGGTATCGAGCAGCCACCAGAGCCGATCGACACCGGCCCAATGGGTATTCGATAGCGGTCCGTTCCGATACTGCCGGAAAAGGCCGGGAGACCTCTCCCGGCCTTTCTCGTGTTCCCGCAGGAACCGGTATGTCTCTCCATTCGTCGACGGTCCCGTACTAGTTACCATCACTACCGCCAGCGGTAGATCATGGGGTCGGGCCTCGTGCCCGGCCCCTGCTTTTTGCTGCTTTGCGTGTTAATCACCGAAAGAACCGGCAGGTCCAAAGAAGAGTGGCCAGGTGGGCAGGTGGGGCTCCCAGCAGGACAACCTGCGGGCGGCGCTGCGGTGGTCGCTGAGCAGCGGGGCCACCGAGATCGGGCTGCGATTGGCGGCCGGCCTCGGCCGTTACTGGATCCGGCACGGCGACTGGAGCGAGGGCCGGGAATGGCTGAACCGCCTTCTGGAAGCGGGGGCTGAGGGGCCGGACGAGGTGCTGGGTCTGGCCCTCCACGCGGCCGGGTCGATGGCTCTATCAGAACGATCTCGACGAGGCCGGCCGATATCTCGAGGCGGGCCTCCGCCTCCTGCAAAGGGCCGGCGAAGTGGACCGGGCGGCCGACACCCTCAACAACTTGGGCAACCTCGCCGTCGGCCGGAAAGATCTAGCTGGGGCCCGCCGTCTCTACGAGGAGGCTCTGGACACCAAGCACCGGGCGGGGACCAGCGATGTGCCGCTGCTCATCAACCTCGGCTGGCTGGCGCTGGAGGTGGGAGACCTCGCCGACGCCGAGGAGAAGACCGAGGCGGCTCGGTCGGAGGCGGCAGCGCCCGGCGTCGACCACGAGGCCTGGTCCGATCTCGGGCTCGGTGTGGTGGCGTGGCTTCAGGCGGACCTGGCCACTGCCGCCAAGCGCTTCGACCACGGCGTCGGACTGTGGGAGGAGCTGGAGACCAGGCCCACCCTGGTCTACGGCTACGCGGGCCGGGCGCTGGTGCACCGCGACCGGGGCGAGGTTCCGGCCGCCGCCGACAAAGCCGGCGCCGCCGTCGGGTGCGCGATCGGCCTGGGCGGTGGTGAGCGTTACGCCTTCGCTTTCGGCATCGTCGTGTCGGTACTGGCCGCCGCCAACCGGTGGGCCGAGGCCGCTCGGCTGGAAGCAGGGCTGTTAGCCCTGGCCGAGGCCCACGGCTGGCCGATGTGGTCGTGGTGGCGCGGGCATCTCGACGCATGCCTCGAGGAAGCCCGCGCCGGCCTGGGGGCGGAGGCGTTCGCCGCGGCCGAGGGCGAGGGGGCGACGATGACCATCGGCGATGCCCTCCGCTATGCCAGAAGTAATGCCGAGCAGCTGGCGGGATCGGCGCCGTCCAGAGCGTAGGGGGTGGTGCGAGGTGGGATCGGCGCCGGTGCAGCACTCGCCTTCCATGCCGGCGGCCTGCAGGGGCCGGAAGAGTAGGCCCTCAGTCCAGCAGCGGCTGCTTCCCGGCCAGGTACTCCTTCAGGCGGAGCTTGCGGCGGGTCGAATCAGACGACATGTAGCGGACCTTCCCGAAGATGGGCCTCTCCGGCGCCCAGGGGCGGTCGAACCGACCGAGCACCCAGTGGATCCCGGTGATCGAGTTGGGGTCCCGGCCGTCGACGGCGTAGCGGTTGTTCAGCTCGATCATGATGTCGTGGGCCTGTTGGGGACTCTGGGTCCACTCGAGGATCTTCTTGCCCCACAGCATTCGTAGGTAGTTGTGGATGACACCCTCTTCGAGGAGCTGCTGCTGAGCGGCGTTCCAGATCTCGTCGTGAGTGTCGGCGGATGCGAGCTCATCCACGTCGTACACGTACTCCCGGGGGTCGCCGGCGTGCTCCGCCAGGGTGGCCTTGGCCCAGTCGGGCAGCGCGTCGTAGCGGTCGTATCCGCCGGGATCGGAAGCGGCCGTCCGGTATCCGAGCTCCCTCCAGGTGACCAGCTGGTCGAGGAACGCCTCGGCCTGGCCCGACATGCCCCACCAGCCTTCACGGGCGCCGGAAGCGGTGTCGCCGAGCTTGCCGGGGTTCCACTCCTCGTGGGCGGCCACTGCTGCCAACACCTGGTGGCTCGAGATCTGGCCGAAGTGAAGGTACGGCGAGAGGCCCGACTCGACCCGCGCATCGGGGTGGTTGCGCTGGTCATACCGGTCGAGCCGTTCGGAGATGAAGCGTTCGAGCACCCGGGTGGCCGGCCCTTGCCCGCCCTGTTCCCGGACGGTCGGCACGGAGTGATCGAGCGGGAGATCGGCGATGATCGACCGGTCGAGGGCGGCCGCCATCGGCCATTGGGAGCTGATGGCATCGAGCAGGCCGGCGGGTGGCGCTGGCAGGTCGGCCAGCGGGTCCCCCTCCGGTGTGTCCTCGAGATGTGGAGCGAGCTCACGCTGGATGAAGCGCCGAAGGTCATAGGCGCGCAGGAAGACCTTGTCGGTGACTGAGACGGGTAGAAGGCCGTTGTGGTCGACGGCTTCGAGCCGCACGTCGAGGCGTCGGCTCGCCGCACCGAGGATCTTCGGCAGGAAGAACACCGGCGCGTCGTCGGCGATCACCACACAGGCGTCGGCGGCCAGCCGTTCGAGCAAACCGCGTCCCGCTCCCGGGCGGGGCTCGACGTACGGGTAATGGACCGCATTGGTGTCCGCCAGCGCTTCGCCTACGTCTGCCATTCCCTCGAGCATGAAGGCGTGACTGCGATCGGTCGCCCAGGGATAGTCCACCTCGAGCGCCGACAGCACCACCAGGGGGCGTCCGAGGTAGCGAGCCCAGTCGGCAGCTCGCTGAAGGGCGAAATTGGAGGTCGTCCTGCGGTAGGCGGTCATCCACGAAAGCACGTAGCGGCCGTCGGGCCGAACCGCGGCGTCGGTGACGATCCAGATGCGCTCGGGGGGAACGTTCGAAGGTGGTGTGGTCATGTGAGATCGGGCCCTGGGTGGCCTCGGCACCGGCCTGCTGGTTTTCCGGCAGCGCTGCAGCCAGTCTGGCGGATTGTGGGCCCGACCGCCGGGGCGAGCTCATACCGTGGCCGGAACCGTTGTCTCCGGAGGCTTGCCGACGCCGAATGGTTCGGACAATCAGCACCGATTGGCTCAAGGCAACCGTCTCGGGCCCCGAAACGCTTCGCAGACCGACCCGGAGGCCTTCATTCATGGTCCCGCTACACTCAGACGACCTTGGGGGTGCGATCCGGACGGCATTGCATCGTATGGGAGAGGCAACCGTATGAAGATCATCGGCTATCTGGACCCGGGGAGTGGCAGTCTCATCCTGCAGGCCGTGCTCGGTGGGGTGGTGGGAGTAGCCGTGTTCTTCAAGACCGTCGGTCGGCGCCTCTTCAAACGGTCCGAGGAGCAGCCGGTGACCGAGGACGAGTCCGCTCACTCCGGCGACGAATCCGCCTGAGCCCGACGCCCAGGCCGACGATGCCTGACGCAGAATCCTTCCGAGGCGATGCCGTCGGCTCAACCGGTCCGCACACCGGCGACGAGCCCGGCTCGTTCCGCGATCCGGCCGGTCGAGTGGTCTATCGCGATGGTGAGGTCTATCGCTTCCTGAACGAGCGGGCCCTGGGCGATTGGCGGGCCTTGGCGGCGACCCGTTTCTTCCCGGCTCAGATGGAGGCGGGACGCATCGTTGCCACCCGGGAGGAGACGGGTGCCGACGTTGCCGAGAAGTGGGCGGGAGTGCTCCGCCACGAGCGGATTCCCTTCGTCTCCTACCCCTACGAATGGCCGTTCTCGATGCTCAAGGATGCCGCCCTGCTCCAGCTCGAATTGCTCGGCGCGGCCCTGGCCGAAGACTTCATTCTCAAGGACGCCACCCCCTTCAACGTCCAGTGGCTGGGGAGCCGGCCGGTGTTCATCGACATCGGCTCCTTCGAGCGCCTCGGGTCCGGTGAGCCCTGGATCGCCTACCGGCAGTTCTGTCGCCAGTACCTGTATCCGTTGATGTTGACGGCCTACAAAGGGGTGCCGTTCCAGCCTCGCCTGCGAGGGGATCCCGAGGGGATCACCGCCGAGGAAATGCGCCGCCTCATGTCGGTCCGGGATCTGTTTCGGCGGGGCGTACTGCTGCACGTATCGCTTCAAGCTCGTGCCGAGCGGCGCTACGCCGCCAGCAGTCGGGACATGCGGGCCGAACTGAAGGAGGCCGGCTTCCGCAAGGAGCTCATCGAGGCGAACGTGGCCCGTCTCGCCAGGGTGATCAACAAGCTGAGTCGGCGACGGGACCGATCGACCTGGTCCCACTACAGCGCCGAATACGAGCACGTGGCTCGCCACCGGGATGCGAAGTCTGCCTTCGTGGCCGGTGTGGTCGCTGAGCATCGCCCGGGCCTGGTATGGGACCTGGGCGCCAACGATGGGCACTTCTCGCGCCTCGCCGCCCGATCGGCCGACATGGTGGTGGCGCTGGACGCCGACGAGCTAGTGGTGGACCGGATGTACCGCGGTCTCGAACGAGATGGAGTCGGCAACGTGCTACCGCTCGTGGGCGATCTGGCCAATCCTTCCCCGGGTCTGGGGTGGCGCGGCCGCGAGCGCCGCCCCCTCGAGGATCGGGGTCGGCCCGATCTCGTCCTCCTGCTGGCGCTCGTTCACCACCTCGTGATCGGGGCCAACATTCCGCTGGGCGCAGTGGTCGAGTGGTTGGCGGATCTCGACGCCAGGGTGGTCCTGGAGTGGGTGTCCTCGGGCGATCCGATGGTCGATCGGCTGACGGCCAACAAGCGAAGTCATGAGATTCATCCCGACTACACGGAGCCTGCACTGCGGGCCTATCTCGATCGGGCGTTCGAGATCGAAGCCGAAATGGGGCTCGAGGGCGGAGCCCGCACGTTGCTGTCACTCAGGCCCCGCCGCTGACGATGACCTCGGCTTCCGCTTCAGCGGCGCGCCGAGCGTGGCCGGTGGGGAGCTTCGACGTGGTGGTGTCGATCGTTGCGCTGTTCGCCTTCGCCGTCGCCCAGCCTCTTTTCGACCTGCTGGGAAGGAACGCCGAGTTCTTTCTGGCCCGGGCCGCCCCACCCATCGACATCATCGTGGTGACCGTGGCCTTTGCCCTGGTGATTCCCGGGCTGCTGGCGGCGCTGGTCGTCGGTATCGGTCGGCTGAATCGGCGTGCCGGTCGGATCACCCATCTGGTGATCCTCGGCTTGCTGGGGGCGATCCTGGTGGCTGGTGTGATCAAGCGGAGCCCGACCGATGTCCTCCCCGGTTGGGCCCAGCTGTTGATCAGCGCCGGGGCCGGGTTCTTGGTGGCCGTGGCCTACGCCCGCTTCGAGACGATGCGCACGCTGTTGCGCTTTGCCTCGATCGCTCCGCTGGTGTTCGCCCTCGTGTTCCTGTTCGCCTCATCGGCCTCGGGGCTGGTGCTGCGTTCGAGCATCGCCCGTCCCGAAGGCGTGACGGTGGGCAACCCGGCTCCGGTGGTGCTGGTGGTTTTCGACGAGTTCCCGGTGGCGTCGTTGATGGCCGAGGACGGCTCTATCCCTGCCGACGTCTTTCCCAACTTCGCCCGCCTCGCCGAGGACGGGACGTGGTTTCGCAACGCGATCACGGTCCAACAGCAGACCCAGGAATCACTGCCGGCGATCCTGACCGGCACCAACCGTCCCAGGGGTCGCCTCCCGTTTGCCTCCGACTACCCGGCCAGCCTGTTCAGCCTGCTCAGCGACTCCCACGAGATCCGGGCATTCGAGGCGGTGACCGAGCTGTGCCCGACGTACGCCTGCGAGAACACCGGACGGCAGACCGCTCCGGTCGTCCGGCGGTGGCGGGCCCTGGCCGACGATCTGAGCATCGTCACCGCCCATGTGGTGCTTCCCACCGAGCTGACTGGCAGTCTTCCTCCCATCGACCAGTCGTGGGGCGATTTCGGCGACCGTCCCGAGCTGACGGACGAGGACTACGACGCCGGAGAGTTCAACATCATCGACCGCTTCCTCGAGGAGGTGGGCGAGGATCGGCGCCGGCCGGTCGCCCGCTTCTTGAACTCGATCGCTCCGCAGGGGGATGAGCCGGTGTTCTATTTCACCCATGTGCTGCTGCCTCACGTCCCGTGGCAGTACCTGCCCTCCGGCCAGGAGTACGAAGGGGGGCCGGCGCCCGGGTCGGTCACCACCGGATGGGGCGACGACGACTGGCTGGTTGCCCAGGCCTATCAGCGCCATCTCATCCAGGTGCAGTTCGCCGATCGGTTGGTCGGCGACATGATCACCCGTCTCGAGAGGGCCGGGATCTACGACGAGGCGGTCGTGGTGGTGTTGTCCGACCACGGGATCACCATTCGCACCAACGTCGTCCACCGCCGGATCGCCAAGCCCGACACCGTCGGCGAGGTCGCCGCCATCCCCCTGTTCATCAAGGCTCCCTTCCAGGCCTTCGGAGGAACCGATGACTACCGGGCGGTCACGACCGACGTGGTCCCCACTATCGCCGACCTGCTCGACGTGGAAGTGCCCTGGGACACCGATGGAACGGTGCTGTTCGCCGATGAGCGCCCCCGGCGTACCGAGACCACGATCACCGGGGCCGAAGGCGACGTCACCTTCGGCGCCGACGGATCGGAGAAGTGGGAGACGGTCGAGCGCAAAGCCCGCTTCTTCGAAGCCGGCGATCCGTTCTCGCTGGCCCCGCCCGGCTACCGGGACGTGCTCGGCCGGTCCCTCGATTCGATGCAGCTCGAGGACGCTGGCGGCATCCAGGTTCGAGCCACACCGAGCCTCGACGACGTCGACCCATCGGCACCGGTGCTCCCGGTGATCATTGCCGCAGAACTCACCGGTTCTGGGGATTTCCCTGGTGACGTCGTGGTGGCCGTGGCATTGGACGGAGAGGTGGTGGCGGTGACCCGCTCGTTCGACACCGCCGGGCCCCGCACCAGCCTCACCGCGTTCTTGCCGCCGGATCGGCTGAGGCCGGGGAGCAATCGCCTCGACCTCGTACTCGTGGAGGGCGGGGGCCGGGTCTATCGACTCCTGACGCCGTAACGAGGGCCCGGCTCTCCTCGCTCAGGGGTCGAGCGGGATGTCCACTGCGTCGCGGACGAAGCGGTCGACCGCCCCACGGGTTACGAACGACAACGCCTCTTCCGTCTCGGTATGAATGAACGGGATCTCCTGGCCCAGGGCCGCGAACCGATAGGTCACACATCCCCCGTCGAAGCTGAAGTACCAGTTGCCCAGGTATTGGCCTCGGGCCGCCTGCACCTCGATCGATCGGCGGGTGAATCCACCCCGTACCAGGTACGGCTGGCCGACGAAGTCGTGATCGCACGCCGGGGTCAAACCGACCTCCAGGAACGCGTTGCCGAACCGGTCCGAATCGAGGAGGAATCGGGCTTCACCCTCCCTGACCCGGACGGTCCGAAACTCCCAGCCGATCGGCAGGGCCTCGATGCAGGGGATGAGCTGGGCCGTCGGGACGGACTGGGCCATGAGCAGGAGGACGCTCCCGTTGTCGAAGTCGCAGCGGGGACTGATCCTGGCCCGCTGGGTAGATGTGCAGGCAGAGAGGGCCAACCCGGCAACCAGCAGCAAAGACAGAGGGCGCCTCACAGAAACCCCGCCTGACGAATGTTGAAGGCCACCAGCAGGGCGAGGCCGGAAAAGCCGGCCAGTACCGCGACACTGAGCGCCAGGCGGCGCATGCTCCACCGCTGCACGGCAATTGGAACGGCGGGGGGCGCCAGCTCCCGAAATGCGGCGACGAGATCGACTCCCTCGACCATCTGGTGCTCCCGCAGCTTGGCGCGCAGCTGGGTGGGCATCGTGACGCTCTGGGTGGCGGCGAACGCCTCGGCGACGTCCGTCGGGGTGAACCACTGCCGGGCTCGCTCGTAAACGCGCTGGGGCGGGGCGTGGAGGGCGAGGATGAGCATCATGTTGGCCAGGTCGACCGCTTGCCGCCATGGGGTGGGCCGGGCGGTAGCGAACGCCACATCGATCAGCCAGACCTCCTCGCCGACCACGAGAACGTTGGCCGGCTTGATGTCACGATGGGCCAGCCGGGCATCCCACATCTGGCGGACCAATCCCAGGGCGCTGTCGATGATCACGTCGGTGACCTCGGCCACTTCCATTTCCTGACCCCCGTCGATGAACTCGGTGACGATCAGATACTCCTCCTCGGGGATCAGTTCCACGAAGCCGTATGGCTGAGGGGCCCGTAGCCCGGCGTCCTGCATGAGGCGCAGCATGTAGTCCTCGTATTCCACGAGCCGAGTCACCGAGTTGAAGTGCACCTCGTCTTCGAGATACCCGTAGAGGATCGTGCGGGCCAGCTTGTACCAGCGATCCGACCTGAGGTGGGTGCTGGCGTAGAGCTTGGCGAACACGCAGCGTTCGCCGGATTCGTCTCGAACGTTGATGCACAGCGGAGTCGATCCGGCCGAGCCTTCCAGCCCGAATGGTTCGATGTCCTGCACCTCGATTCCCATCTGGTCCCTGAATGCCCGCCCGATGACCCGGCGCCGCTCGGTGCCGAGCTCGAGATGCGCCGGTCTCCTCCGCTGGTAGCTGACCGGGAAGACGGTTGCGGGAGTCAGCAGCCGGAAGGTCAGTACCCCGATGGTTGTGGCAATGAGGGCGGCAAACAGCACGTCGGTTGGATGATCCACTCCGAGGTAGAGCTGGGCCACACCGAGAATTCCCACCACGAGGGCCGCAACGATCCAACGCGTCTTCCATCGCCAGTTGGTGGGGAGGAGCGAGTAGCGCATGGCCACCAGGGTGACGGCGAGGGAGGCCACCGGCTGGGAGGGATGAGAGGAACCGGACCACTCACCGATGATCTCGACGGCCAGGGGCCGCTCCCGGATGGTGGTCAGGTTCACGACGTTGACGAACGATTCGAGCAAGGTGATGGCGACCACGAACGCCAGAAGGTGGCGCCACCGCCTGAAGATCACCAGGACCAGGATCGCTCCCCAGCGGAGGATCAGGATCATCCACTCCGAGCCGAGGAACTGCAGCGCCTTCATCGTGGTGGTGGCGGCGCCGGTGCGCAGGTCGGCCAGCCAGAACGTCACCTCGTGATCGACCCGGTACCACAGGCGTTGGGTCTGCGGCCAGAGAAACAGCGAGAGCCAGGCGAGGAGGACCGCGAGGCCGGAAAGGACCCACATCCAGCCGCTGATACGAAGCGTGCGGGGTACGGGCGGTCGTTCTCCCGATGGACGGCGCCTCCGTCCCGTGATCGTCAGCGAGCCGAGCCGTAATCGGCGCGGTTCGCCCACCTCGGGGAGGGTCCGCTCGCTTCCTTCTTGCACCATGCTCCTGTCGGTCGATGGGGCCTATTCCCCGAACAGCTGGGTCCACATCTGGTCGATGCTCTCGGTCTCGGCGGCGAGTTCGCTCCAGTCGATTTCGAGAGCAGTGATTTCGTCCAGGGGCGGCGCCCCGCTCGGGGGAGCGACATCTGTGCGGACCGGGTAGAAGCTGCCGATTTCGACAACGATCTGCTGGCCCTGTCGGGACAGGACGAAATCGACGAAGACTCGGGCGGCGGCCGGATTCGCCGCTGCGGCGGTGACGGCGATCGGACTCGGGATGATCACGGTGCCGCTCTCCGGATAGGCGAGATCGACGTGGGAACCTTCCTGTCGTGCGAGTCGGATCATGTAGTCGAGCACCCCGGCGGCATCGTGGCTGCCCTCGACCAGACGATCTCGGGCTGTGCCGTTGTCGTCCACCTGGGAGCCCCCGGCCGCAACGAAGCGGGCGAAGAAATCGTCCCCGAAAGCTTCTGAGAGCGCTTTGATGGCGGCCCGGGCCGCCCCCGATCCCGGCCCGGGGAACACGGCGTTCTGGGCCTCCAGCAATTGGGTCCAGTCCCGGAGTCCCTCGGGACGGAGATCGGTGTTCCAGGCGACCACCATGTTGATGATGCGGCCGGCCACATAGAACCCCTCCCGGTCGATCAGAGCCTCGGGGATCGGCGCTTCGGTCGGAGGGCTGTAGGGGGCGAGAAGTCCGTCGGCCGCATACTCCTCGTACGGAGAGGGCTCGGCGAGCCAGATGACGTCGGCCCCGATACCGCCCGAAGCCAGCTCGTCGGCGATCCGCTCCTGGATGTCGCCGGTGCGACCGCGCACGATCTCGAGGTCTATACCTCCCGCCTCGGCGGCACCCGGCGCAATCCACAGATCGCCCTCGATGTCGGGGAAGGCTCCCTCGAAGACGCCCTCGAGCCTTTCCACGATCGGCAGGGGCATCGAGGTGTAGAGCACCACGGTTCCCGAAGGCACCCCATCCTCTGTGTCTGCCGGTGATGCGGAGTCCCCGCAGCCGGCCGCTGCCACGGCCGTTGCCAGCAGCAGGATGGCCACCCGAAGGGGAGGAACCGTCCACCGATCCATCCTGGAACCCCCGTTCGTCATTCCAATTCTGCCGCATCTCCATCATCGTGAAGTCTCAATCGGGGGCCAGGGCCGATCGGCCCAAGACGGCCGGGCGCCGGACCACACGCGGTTGGCTGCTTGGAAATCCAGAGCGAACCGGCGGACCCGCAAACCCGGCCGAGCCCGCGTCTAGCCTCGCCGGGTGTGGGACGCCTCATCGACCTGGACGACGTCGAGAAAGCCGCCCGGGTGCTGGGCGGCCGCGCTCAGCGCACTCCGGTGCTCACCAGCCGCAGTCTCGACGAGGGGCTCGAGGCGCAGGTTTTCTGCAAGGCGGAGTGCTTTCAGCGCACGGGGTCGTTCAAGTTCCGGGGGGCCTACTACACCATCAGCCGGCTCGACCCCGTCGAGCGGGCCCGGGGTGTAGCCGCCTACTCATCGGGCAACCACGCCCAGGCGGTGGCGCTGGCAGCGGCTCTGCACGATGTGCCGGCGACCATCCTCATGCCCCTCGACGCTCCGGCCACCAAGGTGGCCGCCACCCGCGGCTACGGGGCCGAGATCGTCTCGTACGACCGATATGCCGAAGAGCGCACCTCGCTGGGGGACGCGCTCGCTGCCGAACGGGGTTTGGCGATGATTCCGCCGTTCGATCATTGGGACATCATCGCCGGCCAGGGCACGGCCGCCCTCGAGCTGTTCGCCGACGTCGGCGATCTCGACACGCTCGTGGTGTGCGTCGGGGGCGGAGGTCTCATCTCGGGGTGCGCCACGGTGGCCAAGGCGCAGGATCCGCCCGTCCGGGTGATAGGGGTGGAGCCGGCCGCCGGTGACGACGTCCGTCGATCGCTGGCCGCCGGCCGTATCGTCACCATCCCCACTCCGCGAACAATTGCCGATGGGCAGCAGACCACCTCACCCGGGGAGCGCACGTTCGCGGTGATGCGAGAGCGAGTGGACGAGGTCGTTGTGGTCACCGATCAGGAGATTCTCGACGCGATGGCGTTCGCCTTCGAGCGCATGAAGGTGGTTCTCGAGCCTTCCGGGGCCTGCGGCCTGGCCGTCCTGCTGGCCAACCGCATCGACGTCACCGGTCAACGGGTCGGGGTGACCCTGTCGGGTGGAAACATCGGTGTGGAGCGCTTCGTGGATCTCCTGGCCCGGGGCGGTTGACCCGCCCCGTCGCTCAAACCTCGCTGGACTGTGCCTTGGCGGCGATCTCGCGCACGACGTCCTCGTTGGCCAGCGTGGTCACATCGCCGAGGTGGCGTTCTTCGGCGATGTCCTTGAGTAGCCGGCGCATGATTTTGCCCGACCTCGTCTTGGGCAGGTCCTCGGTGAAGATGATGCTCTTGGGCCGGGCAATCGGTCCGATCTTGGCGGCGACGTGCTCACGCAGTTCGTCGACGAGCTCCGGGCTGCCTTCGACGCCGGAGCGGAGCGTCACGAAAGCAGCAATCGCTTCGCCGGTGAGCTCGTCGGATCGGCCCACCACGGCCGATTCCGCCACGGCGGCATGGTCCACCAGCGCCGATTCCACCTCGGCGGTGCTGATGCGGTGACCGGCAACGCTCATGACGTCATCGACCCGGCCCAGGAGCCAGAAGTAGCCGTCCTCGTCCCGCTTGCATCCGTCGCCGGCGAAGTACAGGCCGGGGAAGCGGGACCAGTAGGTCTTGACGTAGCGATCGGGATCGCCGAAGATCGTTCGCAGCATCGCCGGCCACGGCTGGTTGATGACGAGATAGCCGCCGCCCCCGGGTGGAACGGATACGCCGTCGTCGTTGACCACGTCGGCCTCGATTCCAGGAAAGGGTCTGGTGGCCGAGCCGGGTTTGGTGGTGACCGCCCCCGGTAGAGGGGTGATGGCGATGCAGCCGGTTTCGGTCTGCCACCAGGTGTCGACGATCGGCACCCGGCCGCCGCCGATGTGGGTGTGGTACCACATCCACGCCTCCGGGTTGATGGGCTCGCCGACGGTCCCCAGCAGGCGCAGCGACGTCAAGTCGTGGGCCTCGGGGAACTGCGTCCCCCACTTCATGAAGGCCCGGATGGCCGTGGGGGCGGTGTAGAACTTGGTGACCCCGTAGTCCTCGACGATGTGCCAGAGCCGGTCCTTGTCCGGGAAGTCGGGGGCTCCCTCGTACATGACGCTGGTGACGCCGTTCGCCAGCGGCCCGTAGACGATGTAGGAGTGGCCGGTGATCCACCCGATGTCGGCCGCACACCAGTACACATCGTCCGGCTTGATGTCGAACACGTAGTGGTGGGTCGTGGCGGCTCCAGTCAAGTAGCCGCCCTGGGTATGGACCACTCCCTTGGGCTTGGCCGTGGTGCCCGACGTGTAGAGGATGAACAACATGTCTTCGGCGTTCATGGACTCCGGCTCGCACTGGGCGGGTTGGTCGGCGACGAGCTCGTGGTACCAGTGATCGCGGCCCTCGGCCATCTCGACGTCGTTACCGCACCTGCGCACGACGATCACATGCTCGATCGTGGGGCACCGGGCCAGCGCCTCGTCGCTGTTGGCCTTGAGGGGCACCGCCGATCCCCGCCGCCATGCACCATCGGCGGTGATGACAGCCTTGGCTTCGGCATCGATGATGCGATCGGCCAGGGCTCCCGCCGAGAAACCGCCGAACACGACCGAGTGGACTGCGCCGATGCGGGCACACGCCAGCATCGCCACCGCCAGCTCGGGGATCATGCCCAGGTACACGGCCACCCGGTCGCCCCGGCTCACTCCCAGGGCCTTGAGGGCGTTGGCGAGGCGTCCTACTTCGTCGTGGAGTTGGCGGAAGGTGATCGTGCGGCTATCGCCCGGCTCTCCGACCCAGTGATAGGCGACTTGATCGCCTCGTTCATCGAGGTGGCGGTCGAGGCAGTTGTAGACGAGGTTGAGCTCTCCGTCGGCGAACCACTTGAAGAACGGCGCCTCGGACTCGTCCAAGGTCTCGGTCGGCTCCTTGAACCAAGAAAGGCGCGACTTGGCCTGGCCGAGCCAGAAACCGAGCGGGTCGGCAGCGGCGCCCTCGTAGATGTCGGGCCCGGCGTTGGCCTGAGCCGCGAACTCCGCCGAAGGGGGGAACGTACGGGTTTCTTGAAAGAGGTTCTCGATCGCCTCACTCACAGTCGCCTCCTCAGGGGTGGGCTCGATAGAGGCATCCTATGCGTTCGGCGGTCGTCCGGCTTTGGCCGTACCCTCCGACGGTCGCCGGGTCGCTAGCGGAGTTGGGTTCCGACCGGCTGCCAGCCGGGGTTTCCGAAGAAGAACGATGCCAGCGGACCGCCGCGGAGGCGAACAGCTCGAACCGGGCTCGGCCGGCGTCGAACCGCCCGAGCTGTTCGCGCCCATCGCCGTCCCACTCGCCGGCCACCCAGCCTGCTCCGGGTACGGCGAGCAGGGTATCGACGCCGTCCCCATCGAAGTCGCCGGCCACCACCTGGCTCCCTGCGCCCCCCAACACCAGGGTGAAATCGGCTCGGCCCAGGCCACGATCATTGGACCCGAGCCGGTTGATCACGTACGTCCGCCCTTCGCCGGGTCGGTAGACCGCCAAGGTGTCACAGCCAAGCCATCCCCGTGCAAATCGCCGCCGAGAGGGATGTCGCCGGTGTCTCCGAAGTAGAAGCCGACGTCGGCCAATCCCGGCGTGTTCGAGTTACGCAGGTAGGCATACCCGTCGGGGCGCCGGAAGAGGCCGGGAGTCTCCTCCCGGTCACAGTCCCAGTCGCCGAACACCGGGTAGTCCCCCGGATTGCCGTAGTAGAAGCTGTAAGCGATGCCGTCGGGCTGCCGCAGGTACCAGATGCCCGTGCTCGGATCGGTCAGGGCGACGATGCCGCCTCCGGCCGGAGGGGGTACGTCCACCGGTTGCTCGGAAGTCATCGGGGCTGCGCCGACCAGGCCGGGGGGACCTTGCATGAACACCACCGTCACCCACAGCTTGAGTGGGCTCTCCCGTACTACCCCGATGCCGACGTAGTTGAAGTCGCCCAATACCACTCCCCGATGTGTCGGAGACGACATGAACGAGGCGTGGATCGCTTCGATACTAGGTCCGACCCCCACGTTCTCGGCGAAGACATACCCGATGGTGGTGGCCGAGGCCAGGTCGGCGTTGTGGTAGCGAGTGCCCCGGCTCATCATCGCCAAGTAATGAGCCTCGGCGTCGTCGGCGAGGTCCCAATAGGTCTCGAGAGGAGCCAGACCGAAACTGGTTCGTTGGACGTTGATCAAGCCGAGCAACTGATCAGGCGGATCGAGCTCGACCGCCTCGGCGGTCCCGCCGGCCGACAGAGGGGAAATGCCAGAACGGATGCGAGGACCAGCACCCTACCCATTGCGGTTGTATCGGGACCG
>CAYFYE010000061.1:0-15101 GCA_964347285.1 uncultured Acidimicrobiia bacterium | reverse complement strand
TACGGCCTCCCCATCGCCCATACCTTGCGGGTCCAGGCCGCCGAGATGCGCGACAAGCGCCGCCAGCGGGCCGAAGAGCGCGCCTTCAAGGTGCCGGTCAAGATCGTCTTCCCGCTGATCTTCTGCATCTTCCCCAGCCTCTTCATCGTGCTGCTCGGGCCGGCCGCCCTGCGGATGTGGAGGACACTGTTCGGATGAGGGGGATATCACCATGATTCAGCTCGCCACCGAAGTCGGCAAGCCCCGGTCGATGGCCTCGGTGCTCGAAGGAATCGAGGCCGGCGAGGCACCATCGGCGGGACCGGTCAGTTACAGCACCGGGTTTGATCCGTTGGATCGAGCCCTCGATGGGGGGCTGCGGGGTCAGGATCTCGTCCTCGTGGGAGGTGGGCCCGGGGTGGGCAAGACCGTCGCCAGCCTGCAGTGGGCTCGCAGCTTGGCCGAGGCGGGCAAGACGGCGATCTTCGCCTCCTACGAGCACGATCAGGCCTCGCTGTTCGCCCGCCTGCTCCTTGCCGAGATCGGCACGATCGCAGACGAGAGCGACCTCGAGCGGAGTGCCGAGGTGCGAGCCCTGGTGCGGGCCATTGCCACCGGCGACCGCACGATCGACGAGGTCGCTCCGGGGAGCGACCTCGTGCGCACCGCCGCCAACCGGCTTTCCGGATACGCCGGGCGGCTGTGGCTCATCAGAGCTTCCAGCGCCCACACCGGGTTGCGTCAGCTCGACGAGGCGACCGAAGATCACGGAGCCGGCGAGGCCATTCTCTTCGTCGACTACCTGCAGAAGGTGCCGGTGCAGGGCGCCCCCGACGAGGGGCGGAGGGTCACCCGAATCACCGAGGGCCTCAAGGAGATCGCCCTGTCGCGCGGCATAGCAGTCGTGGCCGTGGTCGCCGGGGATCGGGCCGGCCTGAACGCTCGCCGCCTCCGGATGCACCACCTGCGGGGCTCTTCGGCGCTCGCCTACGAGGCCGACGTCGTCGTGATGCTGAACGACAAGTTCCGGGCCGTCTCCAACGTCCACACCGCCTACGATTCGGTCCGAGCCGAGACCTTCAAACAGCAGGTGGTCTTCACGATCGAGAAGAATCGGGACGGTCCCTCCCCGCTCGACCTGGAATTCCAGAAGGACTTCGAGCACTACCGGTTCCACCCCGTCGGCGGCTATGTAGCCGAACGGCTCGTCGACGACCGCTTCTATACGGAGTAAGCCCTCCATACGGGGTAAGCCGCTTCGGTCGTCGCGGCGAGAAAATAACACTATTTGTGGCAAAGAGGTTGCCTCTCCGTGGTTTTTTTGGCACAATCATGGCCCTGACACTCTGTGTCGGGGCCAGGATCAAACGGGAAACCACATGGAGGACGGGAAGATCTCCCACGGCGAGCGAGCCAAGCGGTATTCGCCCGCAGCCGCACTCCTGCTTGGAGCAGCGCTGCTGGCGGCCGTCTTCGTGTCCTTCGCGGTCGCCTCCCAGGATCCCCGCCACCCCTGGGGCGGCCTCGACACCGGCCTGCTCGAAGGTGTTCTGGCGGCCGCCGCGGCCGCAGTGAGCATCGCTCTGGCGGTGCTCCTCCTGCGGTGGTGGCATCACCGGGGCGCTGCCCCAGCGGCCTGGATGGGTACCGCCGCCATTCTCATCGGCGCATTCGTTCTCACAGAGCCGACGACGGGCCCCGGCACTACAGCGGCGTACGCCTCCGGCGGGCTCTGGGCGCTGGTAGTGATCGGCACCGTCGTCGTTTTGCTCCATGGGCTGCGGAGCCCGGCCCTGGACCTGACTCCTGGTCCGTATCGGACCACGGCCGGCGCCGCCGCCCTGTTGGGCATCGCCACCGTCATCGCCAATCTGGCGGCCGGGAGGCCCGAGCCGGATGCCTGGCTGACGATCGTGCTGGCGGCGGTCTGGGGCTCACTGGGCACCGCCTACCTGTCGGTCGGCCTGGTGCGAAGAGACTCGCTGCCAGGATGGTTCGGCCTGGGCCTGGTGGCACTCGCTTTCGTCGAGCTGAGCCACCTGGTGTCGGCCGAATCGGAATTCGTGCTCGTCGCCGGAGCCGGCGCAGTACTCATGCTCGGGCTGCTCCTTGCCTTGCTCGGCGCGGCCGCCGAGGTGCAGAGGCAATACTCCGAACAGAACGAACGTCTGCGCCGCTCTCACGCCACCCTGGCCCGGCTCCAAGCGGAGGCCCGGAGCGAGCTCGCCGCCGCCGAACATCGGCGCCACGAGGCCAAGTCGGCACTCGCCGCTATCGATCATGCCACCCATTTGCTGGGTCGACACGACCCCGGCGCATCAACCGCAACGCTGGCCAGCCTGGAAGCAACCATCCGCACCGAAATCGGTCTGCTGCGCAACTTGCTCACGATCCCGAAGGGCGAGAACGCTCCCTTCCCGGTCGCCGACGCCTTGGTCGGAGCAGTCTCCGTTCAGCAGTTGTACGGCGCCGAGGTGACGCTGCACGTGTCCCGCAGCCTGTACGCATGGGGGAACGTGCACTCCACCGCCGAGGTGGTCCAAGGATTGCTGGAGAACGCCCGCACCCACGCCCCGGGAGCCCCGGTCGAAGTCCGGGCATTCCGGGCGGGCGATGAGGTCCACATCGAGGTGCACGACAGCGGACCGGGAATACCCGCCGAGCTCCAGGGAGAGATCTTCACGCGCGGCGCCAGCCTCGACGGGCGCGGTCTGGGGCTGGGCCTGTCCATCGGCAGTGACCTCATGGGGGCCCAGGGAGGACGCCTGTGGTTGGACTCGAGCAGGCCGGGGAGTACTCGCTTCGTCTTGTGTCTGCCCGTGGCCGAGGAGTCGGGCCGGAGCGACTCAGCCGCGGCTCTCCACCAGCTCGACGAGCTGGCCGAGGCGGGTGACCGGAATGGTCGCGATGCCCTCGCCGCTGTGGACCGCGGCCCAGCAGCCCGCCCCAGGAACGTCGGAGAGAACGATGGTCACCTCGGCCGCTAACGGCGGGGCCGCCTCGCCGACCCGCACCGCCACGTCGAAGGGCCCGGCCCCGGCCGCCGAGGTCTCAGACACCCGTACCACCTCCAGGCCCGGCCGATCCAAGAGCCTGGCCAGCAGATCGGCCAGCATCGGTGGCGAGGCGGCGATCGCCACTCGGCGCAACGGAGACGAAGTCATGGACGGATTGAGCCAGACGGCCTCCCCCGCTGTCATCCCCAGATCTGGGGATTCTGGGCTGCGTATCGGCATCGTCGAGGATCACGCGTTGCTGGGGCGCATCCTCGTCGACGCCTTGCAGGCCCGAGAGCTACAGGCCGACCTCGTTGCCGGCCAGACGCTCGATGAGATCCTCCAGGTGGCCGAGCGGCTGAGCCCGACTCTGATCCTGCTCGACCTCGATCTGGGCGAGTCCGTCGGGGACTCGCTCCCTCTGATCGGCCGGTTCATCGACATGGGTGCCCGGGTGCTGATGCTCACCGGCTGCACCGACCGCCTTCTGTTGGCCGCCGCCCTGGAGGCCGGAGCCGAGGCCATCATCAGCAAGGGGAAGGACTTCGAGGAACTGCACCGAGCGGTGCTGGCCGCCGCCGCCGGCGAGGAGCTGATGGCACCGGAGGAGCGCCATACATTCCTCCGCGAGCTGCGGCTCCGTCGCGAGATCGAACATCGTCGGCTCGCCAGATTCAGCCGCCTGACTCGGAGGGAACGAGAGGTGCTCGACGCGCTGAGACGCGGCCAGCGTGCCGCCGCGATCGCGGCCGAGTCCTGCACCTCGCTGGCGACGGTCCGGACTCAGATTCGGTCGGTTCTGACCAAGCTCGGAGCAGGGTCCCAGCTCGACGCAGTGGCCATGGCCCACGAGGCAGGCTGGTCCATCCACTAGAGGGCCAAGAATCATCAATCTTGATGATGACTCGCTCCCGTCTTCCGATCATGCTCGCCCCCAGATGCTTTGGGTCCGGCTGAAGCGGACCCTGGATAGGGGCAACGGGCGCGATGGGCAACCGAGGGACCGGTGAAGCCGCGACGGCGGCTGTTCCCATGCGGGTCATGGTCGTCGAAGACCACGAACTGCTCGGGTTGATGCTCGTCCGGTCGCTGCGCGAGGAGGGGGTGACGGCCGAGTTCACCTCCGGCCCATCACTGTCGGGCATTCTCGACGCCGCGGAACGGTTTCGGCCCAACCTGGTGCTCCTCGACCTCGATCTGGGCCCTCTCGGCGACGGCAGCGCTCTCATCGAGCCACTGACGGATACCGGCGCCATCGTCCTCGTTCTCACCGGCACCGGCGACCGCCTCCGGATCGCCGAATGCGTGGAGCTGGGCGCGGCCGGCGTGGTCCCCAAGGAGGAGAGCTTTCCGATCTTGTGGGAGGCCATCATCACCGCGACATCGGGCGGCCGGCCCTTTCCCGGCCAGGACCGCCACCAACTCCTGAGAGACCTCCAGCTCCACCGCGCCTCCGTGCGGGCCCGCTTCGCCCGGTTCGAGCACCTCACCCGCAAAGAGCGGGAGGTACTCCGTGCCCTGAGCCGGGGCCAGTCGGCGTCGGTTATCGCCGCAGAGCACTACGTCTCGCTGTCGACGGTGCGTTCCCAGATCCGGTCCGTCCTCACCAAGCTGGGCGTCTCCTCCCAGCTGGCTGCGGTGGCACTGGCCCACGAGGCCGGGTGGTTCAACGGCTGAGCGGTTTCCCCAATCTTGGGGATGACAGGCGGCCCTTGTTGCGCAAAGTTAGCCCTCAGGAGCTCGACCGATACGCGGTCGGGCGAAGACACGAAGGAAGGACAGCGCATGCTCGTGCGAGCCTGGACAAAGGTGGAGGCGTATCTCCGCAGCGACCGGGGTGCCACGATGGTCGAGTACGGCCTGATGGTCGCGCTCATCGCCGTTGTAGCCATTGCGGCCGTCACCCTCCTCGGGGGCAACGTCTCAAGCAAGTTCAACCAGGTAGCCGGTGCAATCGGCGGCGCCGGCGGTACTCCCTAAGCGCCGCAAACCGCACTGCCCAGGGAAGGCGGCGGCCTCCGTTGGGGAGGCCGCTTCCCTCCCGCCGGCTGGACCATGGAAGTGAGCGCACGTGAGCCAGCAGTTCTCTACCACACAGTCCTTTGCCCCAGATGAGAAAGATCGAGGAGCAACGATCGTGGAATACGCCATCGTCATCGCAGCGATCGCCCTGGTGTCGATCCTGCTGATCAGCGCCCTCGGGATCTCGGTTCGGGACTTCTTCACGTCGAAGACGCTCGTGGACGCGGTCTCATGATCCGGACGGTCACATCCCGAGAGAGGGGCGCCACCCTCGTCGAAGCGGCCCTCGTGCTGCCCGTCCTCGTCCTTTTGGTTTTCGGCCTGGTCGAGTTCGGCCGGGCCTACAACGCACAAGTGACCGTCACTCATGCCGCTCGGGAGGGCGTCCGGGTGCTGGCCCTGAGCAACGACCCGGCCGCCGCCAGCGACACCGCCAAGGCGGCGGCCACCTCGCTCGATCCTGCTCAGATCACGGTCACCAACACCCCCTGTGACCCGGGCCAGCCCACCGAGCTCACGGTCTCGTACCCCTTCAGCTACGACATCCCGTTCCTCGGCTCTCACACGATCACCCTCAACGGAAAAGGAGTCATGCGATGTTCCGGCTGAAGAACGAGAAGGGATTCTCTCTCGTGCTGGTCGCCATCGTCCTCGTCGTCCTCATCGGCATGGTGGCCTTCGCCGTGGACGTCGGAGCCCTCTACGAGGAGCGGCGCGAGTTGCAGAACGGTGCCGACGCCGCCGCACTCGCCATTGCCGAGAACTGCGGCCGGGGTCTTCCGTGCGACACGACCACCGCCGAGGCCACGGCCGATCAGTACGCCGACGCCAACGGCATCGACGGCGCCGCCGCTATCGACGAGCTCGACCTCGATCTGGCGGCCCAGACCGTCAGGGTCGAGACGGCCACCGAAACCTCCGACGGCGGCACCATCTTTCGGCCGTTCTTCGCCCAGGTGATCGGGTTCGAAGGGAGCACCGTACGCGCCGAAGCCAGCGCCGCTTGGGGCGTCCCCGCCGGATCGGGAGACATCCCCCTCACCATCTCCAAGTGCGAGTGGGACAAGTTCGTCGGGCCGTTCGTCGTCGGGTACCGCGCCGACGGGACGCCGATTCTGGACCTGAACGAGCCCCCCGCCGAAGACCAAAACGGAGACGGCGTGATGGATCACTTGGACTGGTTCCACCTCTACGACCCTCCGGGAACAAACGCCAACTCCATCACGGCCACCTTCCACGACGGCAAGGCGACCGAAGACTGCAGCGCCGAAGCGGGCCAGGACACGGACGGAGACGGACGCCTCTCCGGGGGCTTCGGGTGGCTCGACACCGACGGAGACTGCTACGCCGAAACCGACCACGAAGGCTGGTACGGGGAAGATCCCGGCGCCTCGCCCTCATCCGGCTGCGGGCCGAGCCAGCTCCAGGGCATCCTCGGCACCGTCGTGACCATCCCGGTGTTCACCGACACCCAAGGGCTCGGGGCCAACGGTCAGTACCTCATGACCGAGCCGCTGGCCCTCTACGTGACCGGTTACAACTTCGGCGGCCAGTACAAGGAGTGGCTCACCGATGAGCCGCCCTGCAAGGGCGACGTCCGCTGCATTCAGGGTTACCCCACGGTGACGCTCGACACGACCGGCGACATCCTGCCGGGCGGCGAATACCGGGGCGTATTGGTAGTGAAGCTCACTGGTTAGGAGAGGAAGGCTGATGAATCGCAAGCTATTCGGTCTGATCGTGGCCATCGGATTGGCCGCCGCGGGGACCTTCGTCTTGGTGTCGTACGTGCGCAATGCCGAGCAACGGGCCCTCGCCGACGAGGAAAGGGTGGAGGTGCTCGTCGTCGACGACCCGGTCGCCACCGGTGAGTCGGCAGAAACCCTGGCCGGTCGGATCAAGCCCGAGTTGGTGCCGGCCAAGGTGCGGGCCGACGGGGCAGTCGCCAGCATCGATCAGCTGGAGGGCATGGTGGCCGCCGTCGACCTCGTCCCCGGCGAGCAGCTGCTGGCGAGCAGGTTCATCACCCAGGACGATTTCGCCGCACTCGGTGCCGTCCAGGTGCCCGAGGGCCTCCTGGAGGTGACCATCTCCCTGGCCCCGCACCGGGCCATCGGGGGCCAGATAGTGCCGGGCGACACGGTGGCCTTCGTGGCCTCTTTCGATCCGTTCACCGTCGAGGATGGCCTCGGCGAAAGCCCGGAGTTCGCCGCTCAGGAACCGACCGGCGAGGAAGGGGCCGGCTCCCAGAACACCCGGACCTCCAATTCCACCCACATCATCCTCCACAAACTGCTCGTCACCAACGTGCAGGTGGAGCGCCTCCCCAGCAACACCGACGCCGAGAGTGCCCAGGAATCAGGGCTGGATCTGGCCCCGACCGGGAACCTCCTCATCACGCTGGCCGCCGACGCTCCCCAGGTGGAGAAGATCGTCTTCACCGCCGAGCACGGCTCCGTCTGGCTGGCCCGGCAGTCCGAGACCGCCTCTGAGGAAGGCACCCAGATCCAGACCAGAGGGACGATCTACCGATGAGCCGAATCATCCTCGCCACCGCCAACCTGGGCTTCGAGCAGCGAGTACGGCGCGTCTTCGACGGCAGTCTCAACGGCGAACTGACCCGATGGCGCGACCAGCAGCTCATCGTCGAGCCCGACCGGGCCGTGGCCGAGCTGTCCAACAGCCAACCCGAGCTGGTCGTGCTCGGTCCCGACATCCCGATCGAAGACGCGCTCCGCTTGGCCAGCCATCTCGATCAACACCGACCCGAGATCAGCCTCATCCTCACCGCCGAACCGAGTCCCGACTTGTGGCAGCAAGCATTGGGTGCCGGGGTGCGGGCGATCATCTCCCCAGAGGCGACCGACCACGAGCTGCGCAAGGAGTTCGATCGGGCCATCGAAACGGCCCGCACGAGGCGCAACAACCTCATCGGAGACGCCGGTCCGGGCGGCCCGCACGGGAGGGTGATCACCGTTGTCTCCCCCAAGGGCGGCGCCGGTAAGACGGCCATCGCCACCAACCTGGCAGTAGGCCTGGCCGAGGCCCGGCCCGGGGAGGTGGTGCTCGTAGACCTCGACCTCCAGTTCGGAGACATCACCACGGCGCTGGCTCTCACCCCGCAGCACAGCATCGCCGACGTCGCCTCCACCAAGGGAAGCCTCGATGCGGCCACCCTCAAGGTCTTTCTCGGTCGCCGCAAGGAGCGCCTGTTCGTCTTGTGCGCTCCCGATACTCCTGCCGAAGGTGAACGAGTCACCGAGGGGCAGGTCCAGGCGGCCCTCCGGCTGCTGGCCGACGAGTTCGCCTTTGTCATCGTCGACACCTCGGCCGGGATCGGCGAACACACCCTCTCCGCCCTCGAGTGCTCCACCGATCTGCTGTTGGTCTGCGACCTGTCGGTTGCCAGCGTGCGGGGCCTGCGCAAGATCGTTGATGCCCTCGACCGCCTGGATATGACGGCACCAGCAAGGCATTACATCCTCAACCGAGCCGATGCCCGAGTCGGTCTCGAGGCTGCCGAGGCGACCGCCACTCTGGGCACGAGTATCCACCACAAGATCCCCAGCTCGAGGCTGCTCCCGCTCTCGATGAACCAGGGGGTTCCGCTGATGGAGACGGCCCCCAAGGCGCCCCCGGCGCGGGCACTGCGGGATCTAGTCGACGTGTTTGCCGAAGTGCCGGCCCAACCGACGGGCTTGCTAGGAAGGATCAAGAGCAGATGAAACTGAGTGACCGGCTGCGCCAAGTCGAAGACGCCGAGCTGGATGCATCGGGTCAGCCACCGCTGCGGGCCCGGGGGAATGGCGACCCGCTGGCCACTCTCAAGCAGCGGGCCAAGGAGGCACTGTTCGTCAAGCTGGGAGCCCGTCTCTACGACTCGAGCATCAGCAAACAGCAACTCGACGTGTTCGTGCAAAACGAGCTCGAGGAGATCGTGCAGAGCGAAGGCGCCCCGCTCTCGAAGGAAGAGGTCGGCAAGCTGGTCGGCGCCATCAGCGAGGACATCCTGGGATATGGACCGATACAGCAATTCCTCGCCGACCCCACGGTCACCGAGATCATGGTGAACGCCGAGCATTCGATCTTCATCGAGCGTGACGGAAAGCTTCACCTCACCGACATCCGCTTCGGATCGCCGAATCACCTGCGGCGGGTCATCGAGCGGATCGTGGCCCAGGTCGGTCGGCGCATCGACGAATCGTCGCCGATGGTGGATGCCCGGCTCCCCGACGGTTCGCGGGTCAACGCCGTCATCCCGCCCCTCGCCGTCGACGGGCCCATGCTGACGATTCGCAAGTTCTCCAAGGAGCCGTTCCAGGTCGACGACCTCATCGCCATGGGCACGCTGTCCGAGCAGGTGACCGAGCTCCTCGTGGCGTGCGTCGAGGGACGCCTCAACCTGTTGATCAGCGGTGGAACCGGTTCAGGAAAGACCACACTGCTCAACGTCCTCTCCGGGTTCATCCCCGAGGACCAGCGGATCGTCACCATCGAGGACGCCGTCGAACTGCAGCTGCATCAGTTCCACGTCGTGCGGCTGGAGAGCCGCCCCCCCAATCTGGAAGACAGGGGCGAGGTCAAGATTCGCGACCTGGTGCGCAACAGCCTGCGGATGCGCCCCGACCGCATCGTGGTGGGCGAGGTGCGAGGCGCCGAGGCCCTCGACATGCTCCAGGCGATGAACACCGGACACGAAGGGTCCCTTTCCACGGTGCACGCCAACTCGCCGCGCGATGCCCTATCCCGACTGGAAACGATGGTCCTCATGGCCGGGATGGACCTGCCGGTGCGGGCGATCCGCGAGCAGGTCTCCTCTGCTCTGGACGCCATCATCCACCTCAGCCGGCTCCGGGACGGCTCCCGGCGGATCACCAGCATCGAGGAAGTCGTCGGCATGGAAGGCGACGTGGTCACCCTGCAGACGATCTTCGAATTCGACTACGGGGCCGGAGTCGACGAGGCCGGCCGCTTCAAGGGAACGATCCGACCGACCGGCATCAGGCCTCAGTTCAGCAAGCACCTCAGTGAACTCGGAATCGAACTGCCCCAGGGCATCTTCGGCCGGCCGGAGCTGGTCGGCAGAACCCGAACGAAAGGCACCCGGTGAAGTCCGACATTCTCGTGGCCGCCCTGCTGGCCATCACCCTCGCGGTCGCCCCCCCACCTCCGTTCGCCTCCGCCCAGGAGGGCGGGGCCGCGGCCCCGCTGCGGATCGAGTCTGTCGATACGGCCGGGCATCCCATCGTTTCGGTCACGGTGAGCGTTCCCCGACCGTTCGTCGGCACCGACCTCCCTCCCGAGGCATTCCACCTGGCCGAGAACGGACTAGCGCAAGATGCCCAGGTCGCCCGCATTCCCAACGAGGGTCTCGAGGTGGTGCTCGTGCTGGACACCTCGGGCAGCATGGCGGGCGAGGCACTCAGCGCCGAGAGGTCGGCGGCGCTCTCGTTCGTCGAACAGATGCCGGAAGGGGTGAGCATCGCGGTGGTCGGATTCGGCGACGAGGCCACCGTCGTGAGCGGGTTCTCGGCCGACCGGGAAGTGGTCAGGGCGGCGATCGGATCACTGGTGGCGGCCGGTGAGACCGCCCTCTACGACGGACTCAGCGCGGCCGCCGGTCTGTTCGATCTCGAACAGTCGGCGCGCCGATCCCTCATCCTTCTTTCCGATGGAGGCGACACGGTCAGCCAGAGCACCCTGGAGGAGGCGATCATCGCCGTTTTGGACGGCCGGACGGACTTCTATGCGGTGGCGCTCGAGACCTACGAGAGCGACTTTGCGGCCCTCGATCGGCTGGCGTCGGCCACGGCCGGCGAAGTCGTCTCCGCCAACGATCCCGACGCGCTGGCCGGCATCTTCGACCAGATAGCTTCCGGGCTGGTCAACCAGTACGTGCTCACCTACACATCGCAAGCCTTCGACACGACCCGGCTCTTCCTCTCCGTGTCCTCGGCAGGAGCCCTCGCCGAGGTGGTCCAGACCATCGAGCTGCCCGCGGCACCTCCCGCACCGGAACCGGCCCCGGCGCCCGAGCCCATCCCCGCCCCTTTGCCGGCCCCGACTCCGGCCCCGGAGCCTCTTCCCGTTGCGGAACCGCAACCGCAATCCCTCCGGGTCGGCCTCCTCGGCGGCGGATGGTCCCTGTACCTCGGTGCCGCACTCGTATTCGTGGCACTGGTCACCTTGATACTGCTGGCCCAGGCCTCGGAACGGAGGGTCCATCTCCTCAGCAGGGCTGAACGCAAGATGCTCAGGGAGGGACGCAAGGGCAAACTCAGCGGAATCACCGACCGGGCCGTGCTCTTCGCCGAAGTGGCCCTCGAGCGACAGGGCCGAGCCCGCGGTTTGGCGGCGACGCTCGAGCGTGCCGGGATCCTGGTGCGCTCGGGAGAGTTCTTGGTGCTGGCCGTGAGCGCCGGCGTCATCGCCTTCGCCGTCGGCCACGCCCTGGCCGGACCCCTTTTCGGGGCCGCTCTCACCGCAGCGTCAGTATCGGCATTTCCGGTCGTGCTCGCGCTACGGGCCGCCCGGCGTCAGGCTGCGTTTGCCGAACAGCTGCCGGACAGCCTCCAGCTGATCACCGGAAGCGTTCGGGCCGGGTATGGACTTACTCAGGCCATCGACGCGGTCGCCCAAGAGGCCCCCTCCCCATCGGCCGACGAGTTCCGGCGAATCGTGGCCGAGGTCAACCTGGGACGGGACCTCGACGAAGCGCTCAAGGCGGCGGCCGCCCGAGTCAACAGCAAGGACTTCGAGTGGGTCGTCGAAGCCATGGAGATCAACCGTCAAGTAGGCGGCGATGTCGCCGAGGTCCTGGAACGGGTCGCCACCACCATCCGCGACCGCAACCAGATCCGACGGAAGATCCTGGCCCTGAGCGCCGAGGGCCGGTTGTCGGCCATCATCCTGATCGCTCTCCCGTTCTTGGCCGCCGGCTTCATTTCGATCAGCAATCCCGACTACATCTCTGAACTCACCGGCACCGGCTTCGGCAAGGTCCTGTTGGGAGCCGGGGGACTGCTGATGGTCGTCGGCGCCGCCTGGATGCGGCGCATAGTGAAACTCGAGTACTAGGGGGTCCGAGAATGCCACTCACCGTCATCATCGCCGCTGCGGCCATCTCCGCCTCGCTGCCGATCCTGTGGCTCTCTCTGAGCGCCAAACGGCCGGCCCGCGCCTCCGCAGGGGACGGCGCCCCGGCCGCCGACCTGCACCAGCTGGCCCTGACCCAATCGGCCACCGAGCGTGTCTTCCGTCCCGCAATCGCCGCCATCTCGGGGCGGCTACGAGTGCTCACCCCGGCCGGCTGGGTGGAGGGGCTGGAGCGTCAGATCACCTTCGCCGGGCTGGGGGCGAAGTGGCCCGTGGAGCGAGTGCTGGCGGCCAAATTCCTCATGGCGGCCCTCACCGGGTTCATCTCGTGGTTCGTGCTCGGCCCTCAGGGCCTCGGTCGGCTTCTGCTCGTGGTCGTCGCCGGAGCCGCCGTCGGCTACTTCATTCCCGACCTCGTGGTGAGGAGCCGGGCAACAGAGCGGCAGCAGGAGATCGAGCGAGCCCTTCCGGACGTCCTCGACCAGCTGACGATGAGTGTCAGCGCCGGTCTCGGCTTCGAGGCCGCCTTGGGACGGGCCGCCCAGGTGGGCGAGGGGCCGATGGCCGAGGAGGTCTTCAGGGTGCTTCAGGAGATGCAAATCGGCGTTTCTCGCGACGAGGCGCTGCGCAACCTGGCCGAGCGGAGCACGGTTTCCGACCTCCGCAACTTCGTGTTCGCCACCCTCCAATCCGAGGCGTACGGCCTTCCCATCGCCGACGTGCTGCGGGTCCAGGCTTCTGAACTGCGGCTGAAGCGACATCAACGCGCCGAGGAGCGAGCGCTGAAGATCCCCGTCAAGATCATCTTCCCTCTCGCCCTGTGCATCTTCCCGGCGCTGTTCATCGTGCTCCTGGGCCCTGCGGCCATCAGGATCTGGCGGGCACTGGGCGGATAGGGAGCCCCCTTGACCAACACGATCCACCTTCGGGAAACCCTCATCGGAGCAAACACGGCCGCCGCGATCAAGGATTCGCTCCGGGAAGGAGCCGGCCACCCATCCACCTGGTCCGCCACCGGGTTCGATCCCCTCGATCGGGCCCTCGGTAGCGGGTTCGCTCCCCGCGACCTGACGCTCGTCGGGGGGCTGCCCGGCGTCGGCAAGACCGTGGTCACCTTGCAGTGGGCCCGCCATGCCGCCCGATCGGGTCGTGCCGTCGTCTATGCCTGCTTCGAGCACGACGTCTCGGCATTGCTGGCCCGGCTCATCATGCTGGAAGTGGGCGAGATCACCCGGCGCACCGACCTGGCCGGCTCCGATCAGCTGCGGATGATGCTGTGGGACGTCGCTACCGGTCGACGGGGCCTCGACGAGCTGGTGCCACACAACTCGGTCCTCGAAGGCGCATGCGAGCGGCTCGACGAGTACGCCGGGCGTCTCTGGCTGGCTCGGGCCTCGGGTGCGACCACCGGGCCGGCCGAGTTGGAGCGTATGATCGCCGAGCACGACCACGCAGCATTGTTCGTCGACTACCTCCAGAAGATCGCCCTCCCCGACCACTCGGTCGACAACACCGAGAAGGTCATCCGGGTCGTCGAGAGCCTCAAGGAGATCTCCCTGCGGCGGGGGGTGCCGGTGGTGGCAGTAGTGGCCAGCGACGCCCCGGGCTTGGTCGCCCGCCGGCTGCGGCTCCATCACCTGCGGGGGTCCTCGGCACTCGCCTACGAGGCCGACGTCGTGATCATGCTCAACGAGAAGTTCGACGCCGTGTCCAAAGTGCACACCGCCTACGACCCGGTACAGGCCGAGTCATTCCACCGCCAGGTGGTGTTCACCATCGAGAAGAACCGGGGCGGCCCGGCCCCGCTCGACCTGGAGTTTCGCAAGGACTTCGAGCACTACCGGTTCGAGCCGTCCGGCGGCTACGTGTCCGAGCGCCTCATCGACGACCGCTTCTATACCGAGTAGGCGGGCCGGCCGGGCCCCGCCGGCCGAGCCCTAGGCGATCACCGGGCGTCCCACCCGCCGGTCGAACCGCCACAGCCCGGCGGCCCGGGCGGCGGCGTAGGCGGCCTCCAACTCCGCCGGGGCCGGCGGGCGGTCGATGTCGCGATAGCGATCGGAACCGGGCACCTTGTGGTCGGGCCGATACTGACCCATGACGTTGACGTAGGTATCCGGCGAGAGCTCGCCGGCCAGCCATTGGAAGATGGCTGCCGTCTCATCGCCAAGGCCGGGCATGACCAGGTGGCGCAGCAGCACTCCTCGCCGGGCGACGCCGTCCGGCCCGAACCGCAGCACCCCTACCTGACGATGCATCTCGGCGATGGCCTCCCGGGCCCGCTCCGGGTAGTCCTTGGCCCGGGCCAGTCGGCGGGCCGTCTCCGGCTCCCAGAACTTGAAGTCGGGCATGTAGATGTCGATCAGCCCATCCATGAGGCGAAGTGAAGAGAGGGCGTCGTAGGCCGAGGTGTTGTAAACCAGCGGTACTCGCAATCCGGCCGGCACGGCCACGGCCACCGCCTCCACCACCTCCGGGGCCACGTGCTCCGGAGTGACGAAGTTGATGTTGTGGCACCCGGCCTCCTGAAGCTCCAGCATGAGAGCGGCGATCTCGGCGGCGGTGCTCTCCCGGCCCGACGGCGCCTGCGAGATGTCCCAGTTCTGGCAGAACACACAGCGCAGGTTGCAGAACGCGAAGAAGATCGTCCCCGAGCCGTTCCGGCCCCGCAGGCAGTCCTCCTCCCCAAAGTGGGGAAAGGCACTGGACACGTAGGCGTGGCGGCCGGTGTGGCACAGACTGCGCTCGTCCTCGAGCCGGTTCACTCCGCAGTCGCGCGGACACGCTTTGCAGTCACGGAGCTCTTCGAGGGCGTCATGGACCTTGGCGTCGAGTTCCCCGCGCCGCCACGTCTCGAGATAGGCGGGCTCGAAGTCTTCGATGACGAACCGAGGATCGCTGAGGCCGTGTCGGGCCATGCTCCAAGCGTAGAACGTCGGTACCGGCCGGGCGGGCCGTAGCCCGCCGGGAGCCGGCAGGAAGTGCCCGGGGGAGGATTCGAACCTCCAC
>CAYFYE010000060.1:0-16006 GCA_964347285.1 uncultured Acidimicrobiia bacterium | reverse complement strand
GGCGTTGCCCGGAACGCCGAGGGCCAGAAGTAGGTGGGTTCGGGGAAATCGGCGTCCAGCACGGGAGGCGTGTTGAGCAACTGCACCATGAGACGAGTTACCGGGAAGCCGGCCGCCTCCTCGCTCCTCCAGAACTCGGCCGGGTCTTCATCGGCTCCGAAGCTGAGTGTGAAGAACGGGTTCTGCTCGGCGATGGCCGCCAAGAGCTGGAAATCGCACGCCACGGCCGCCTCGATGACGGCGGCTCGGGTGGCGGCCACCGCTTCGGGGAGTACCTGAGGTACGGGTTCGGCAGACAAGCCGGCCGCCGAGCAGAGGGCACCGCTTTGCGGGAGCTGTAAGAGCACCGGATAGGCACGGGCGTTCTCCGGGCCCCCGGGCCCCCTCGTGAAGACCAACAGCGTTCCACTTTGGTCGACCTCGACCGAATAGCGGAGGGCCACATTGAAGGCCGGAGGGCTGGTGGAGACCGGGAACTCGGCGATGATCTCGCCGTCGGCGTCGGAGAGGACCGTGATGAACTCGGCGTCGGTCACCTGGGCCTCGCCTCGCAGGCGAGCCGGGTGGTCGATCGGGCCGCCCCACGGGGGATCATCGACGAAGATCGGAGGCAGCAGGTCGATGAATGCCGTACGGGTGAGCGGCGACTGGATGACGATGCCTTCTGCGGAGAAGACCCGGACCAGCTCGCCGTCGATGAGCAGGCTGACTGCCTCGACTCCCGGATATCTCGTGGCCGTAAAGACCATTTGGGCAAGCCGGGCCTGCATGGAGAAGGTGCCGCCACCGGCCTCGAAGTCGCCGCTGAGATCGATCGAGGCCAGGCCGCTTTCGTCGACCTCGACCCCAATGAGGCTGGTGGTCGGAGGGATTCCCGTCGAGATCGTGCTCCCTCGCTCCGCCGGGGTGGGACCGGCGAGGAGGGTTTCGATGGCGCCCGCCAGCCCTTGTGAAGCGGTGGCATCCCTCCACACCGGTACGAGGTGGGGCCCGAGGGCGTCGGCCGGCCCCTCCATGAGGAAGTAGACGACCTGTGGCGTACCCAGCTCGGGGCGGAAGAGGGTTGTCGTGACGGTGGTCGGCGAAGGTGGGGTGATGGGCGGGGCGAGGGGGGCGATGGTGGTCGTGGGGGACGGAGCCGCGGTGGGTCCGGTACTCGACGTGGTAGTCGGCGCGCTCCCGTCTCCACCATCACAGGCAACGACCAAGAGGGCAATGACAACGATGAAAGTGGGAATGCGTTTGCCGACTTCTGTCATCGACCAACATTGTCCCACGGCCGGAACCGGGCGGGCCGAGTGGATTGGGGGGACAGGTGCGTCGAAGTGGGGGAGGCGGGGTCGACTTACCCGCCGAAAGCCTCGTCGAGGATTGCCTTGAGCCGGCGCTCCCCTTCGCCCCCGACGAACCACCACAGGCCCGTGGCCAGGCTGGCCGCGGTGGCGATGCCCAGCAAGACGAGATAGGTCGCTGCCCATGCGCCGCCGAGCTCCTCGAGCACGGCCCACGATGCGGCCAGTCCGGCGCCGTATGCCCCGATGCCGGCGGCGGTGTACAGCGCAGTCATGAATCCGAACCAGGAGAACCCCGCACCAAAGGCGAACGTCACCACTTTGCGGCGGTCGAGCGGGAACAGGTAGGCGTTCTCGAGCCGGGCCGCCACCAGCACCTCGTCGCCCCCGCGCCGATTGAGGTACGCCTCGAGCCGAGCCGCATACTGACGGGCGAAGATCAGATACGAGGCGTCAAAGGCGGTCTGGGCGGCTCCCAGCAGGGCAACCGGGGCTACGCCGAGGTAGAGGCGATCGGCGCCGAATTGCCCGGCACCGAACAAGCCGAGGATGATTACCAGGGTGAAGCGGACGTCGGCAAAGAAGCGGCGGTGGTAGTAGCCGGTCATCGCCCGCATGCGGGCTAGCTGGGTGGCGGCGAGGCGAGCCGGATCCATCGAATCAGCTCGGTGTGGGAGAGAGCAGCGATTCGACGGCTGCAACGGCGCCGGCGGCGTCGGCGGCCCAGCCGTCGGCCCCCAAGGATTGGGCCTGTTCGGGGCTGGTCACGGCGTTCCCACCGACCAGCACAGGAACGTCGTCGAGGCTCTCGTGCAGAAGGGCTATGAGCTTCTTGGCGGGGCGCAAGGACCCCGGCGACGTCACGCTCACCGCTGCGGCAACGAGGCGCGTTGCGTCCTGTGCTGCGACCACAAACGACTCTGGCGGCAGGTCGGAACCCAGATCGAGGACCGCGAAGCCGGCACCCCTGAGCAGGTCGGCGACCATGGCCGTCGGAAGGGCGTGAAGCTCGCCGGCCGGAGTCCCGATCACGACCGTTCCTCGCGACCGGCCGCGCCGTGCGAAGTGAGGGCCGAGACGGCCGATGATGCGCTGGGCGATGGCCGTGGCACGGTGTTCATCGGCGATGTCGAGTCGACCTCGGGCCCAGGCGGATCCGATCGATCGCATTGCCGGAGACAGCACCTCGAGATGGATGTGGGCCGCATCCTTGCCCGACGTCATGGCCGCCTCGACGATCTGCCATGCCCCGGCCTCGTCGCCGGCTATCAGCCGGGAGGTCAGGCGCCGGGCCCAGTCGGCCCGGACCGGGGCCTTGCTCGGCTTGGGCCGGCCCGCCGCGAGACGATCCAAGTCTGACCTCTCGATTTGCCAGACAGACCCTTCCTTGCGGGCGGGAAGCAGGCCGAGCCGGACGTATCGATAGGCCGTCATGTAGTGGACGCCGAGCTCATCGGCGGCGTCCTTGAGGGTCAGCGATGTCCAGGAAGCCATGTTCGGACGTTAGTGCTGGAGCCGGGTCGGAGCCTTCACGACTCCGTCACGACGCCACGCATTCTGGGAAATCGCACCGGGGCGTGCCGGTAGCAGTAGTCGGCGGTGTTGTAGCGAGAGATGATCGTCGTGCAGTCGGGTTCTTTGCAGTAACGGCGCTCGTCCAGGGATTGAGGCCGACGGCGCGGTCCATGGCCGACTCGGTGCGCGCTCAAGCTTTCGCTCATTGCCTCTTCCTCTCCGGGCTGCCGGAGGACGGCACGGGGCCGGTATGCAGTGCTTTCATGGGGCTGGCCTTGCCTGTGGGGGCAATTTAGTACTAAAGTCATCTGAGCACAACAGGTTTCTTGTGAAAGCTGCGTCCCAACCCATCGTCTTGGTCACCGGAGCGACCGGCTACATCGGTGGGCGACTGGTGCCGCACCTTCTGACAGCCGGCTACCGGGTTCGATGCATGACGCGTTCTCCGGCCAAGCTCGGCCTTCACCCGTGGCGTGACGACGTGGAGATCGTGCGCGCCGATGCGCTGGAGCCTTCCACGCTGAAATCGGCAATGGCCGGGTGCGAGTTCGCCTACTACCTCATCCATTCGATGGACGGGTCGGGGGATTTCAGATCTCGAGATGCGGTCGCGGCCAAGAACTTCCGTGAGGCAGCCGATCGGGCCGGTTTGCGCAGGATCGTCTACCTGGGTGGGCTGGGCGATGAGAAGGACGCCCTCTCTCACCATCTCGACAGTCGCCAGGAGGTGGGCCGGGTGCTGGCGGCCGGGAAGACTCCGGTGACCGAGATGCGGGCCGCCGTCATCATCGGTTCGGGCTCCGTCTCCTTCGAGATGCTGCGCTACCTCACCGAGGTCCTTCCGGTGATGACCACCCCCAAATGGGTGCGGACCCGGTGTCAGCCGATCGCCATCGGCGATGTATTGGAGATCCTGGCCGAAGCGCTCGGCGACCCGGGCGGGACCGACCGAATCTTCGAGATTGGAGGCCCGGACATCCTCAGCTATGAGGAGATGATGCAGATCTACGCCCAGGAAGCCGGACTGCCCCGTCGGCGGATCATTCCCGTACCCGTGCTCAGCCCACGGCTGTCCTCTCTGTGGATCGGCCTGGTGACGCCTCTACCGGTCGGCGTGGCCCGGCCTCTGGTGGACAGCCTGCGCAACGAGGTGGTCGTCCGTGACGATTCGATAGCCGAGGTGATCCCCTATGAGCCCACCCCGTATCGGACGGCTGTACGCCTGGCGCTGCAGCACACCCGAGAACTCGAGGTGACCACCAGATGGTCGGATGCCTCCGAGCTCCCGGCCGCTCCCCAGCCCAGCGATCCCTCCTGGTCGGGAGGAACTGTGTTCATCGACCGCCGGGAGGTGCCGGCGCGCGCCACTCCCGATGATCTGTTCTGGGCATTCTCCCGATTGGGAGGCTCGGTCGGTTACTACGCGATGAATTGGGCCTGGCGCCTGAGGGGCTGGCTCGATTCGGCCTCGGGTGGGGTGGGCCTGCGGCGAGGCCGGCGTCATCCCACCGACCTGCGTCCCGGCGAAGCGCTCGACTTCTGGCGGGTCGCCGCCGTCGAACCGGGGCGGAGGCTGGTATTGCGAGCCGAGATGAAGCTGCCGGGAACCGCTTGGCTTTCCTTTGTTGCCGTCGAGGACACCGGGGGGACGCACCTCCACCAGGAGGCCCGTTTCGAACCGCGGGGCCTCTTGGGCCGCCTCTACTGGTATGCCCTGTTTCCTTTCCACATCGCGATCTTCGGACGAATGGCCCGACGTATCGCCCGCTCCGCCGAAGCCCGCACCGAGGCTCAGGGACGGCCCCTGGCCGCTTCGTGAGAGGACGCATCGGCGCGTCGGTCCTTCTCAGCGCGGTGTCGCGCGCCGGGCCGTGGCGGCCGTCGGCGATGGCTCAGAGATAGAGCCCAGGCTGCTCCTGCTGGCCCCGATCGAGCGCTTTCCTCCGCCGCATCTCTTCGAGCTGGGCAGCCGCCGCTACTTGCTGGCTGAACAGGCTGGCCTGGATGCCGTGGAACAGGCCTTCCAGCCAACCGACCAGCTGGGCCTGGGCAATGCGCAGCTCGGACTGGGAAGGCGTGCCCTGGAGGGGCACGAAGATCTCCTCGAACTCCTCGCGCAGGTCTTCGGAGAGCACCTCCGAGAGCTCTTCCAGCGAGCGGTCGTGAACGGCCAGGAGGCGGCGTCGGCCCGCCTCGTCGAGGGGGGCCTGGCGTACCTCTTCCAGCATCGCCCGGGTCATCGATGCGATGCGGATGATCAGCGAGGGCTTGCTGATCGTTTCCTGGGCCTCTTGGGGAGCGGCCTCTTGGGCGACGACCTCGGGTTCGAGGGCGTCGGCTTCGGAATCGTCGGGCGGGGTCGTCGGTTCGGTCATGGCGCGGTCACTACGTCCCGGGTGAGGATAGGCACCGGCCGGAGCAGGACGAATCTCTTCCCGGCACCGGAGGGGATGTCATCACGCTGCGTGTGTAAAACATACCGAGAGCAGTAGGCATCAAGGGAGTCGTCCGGCTGCCGATAGGGAGCGGCATGAACCGCGACGATCGGGGCGTCAAGCCCACCGAGCTCGGCGTCGGCCTGCTCCTCGTCGGTGTCTTGGCCGCGGCGGTCATTCCGGTGTTGAACACCGTATTCGAGCGCGTCGACGAGGCCCGGGCCGCTCTCGAGGTCCGCAATGCCGCAGTACCCGCCAAGGTGGGCGTGATCGCCGGTGATGAGTTCTCCTCCATCGAGGAGGCCCTGGTCGGCCTCTCGGGATCGGCGCCCGGTCGAGAGGCGGAAGTGGCGGGCGTCGCTCTGGAGCGTTCTGAGGACGGGGCAGTGTGCTTGTGGAGCGAGGCCGCTTCAGGCACCGTCTTCGGCATTTGGGAGAACGCCGAAACCACTCTTTACGGCCGATTCCAGCAACGTCCCGATTCCTGTCCGATCGCCGCCGAGGCCGAGGCAGTCGGCTTCGGACCCAGCTTCTGATCACCGGCGGCAACGCCGAGGGCGAACGGCCGGAGCGAGGACTCATAATCCGGTTGTCCGGGGGGGTCGTAGAGCAGCCATCCGTCGTGTTGCCGTCCCCTCGACGGCAGCGCTAGCCGGTCGGCGAACGTTCCATTCCGGCGACGAAGGCCTCCACGGATTCGGGGGGCAGCGGTCGGCTGAAGATGAAGCCTTGGACGGCGTCGCAGCCGAGGGCTCGCAGGTACTCGAGCTGTTCGTCCGTCTCGACGCCTTCGGCTACCACCTGGAGGCGGAGGCTCTGGGCGAGGCCCACGATTGCTTCGGAGATGGCAGCATCATCGGGATCTTCAGTGATCTCGTCGATGAACGACTGGTCGATCTTCAACGTGTCGATCGGGAAGCGCTTGAGGTAGCTGAGCGAGGAGTAGCCCGTTCCGAAGTCGTCGATGGACACCCTAACGCCCATCTCCTTGAGCCTGCGTAGGGTCTCACGGGCCAACTCCACGTCTTCGATCAGTGTTCCCTCCGTCAACTCGACTTCCAGGAACTGCGGGTCGAGGTCGAACGTGTCCAGGGCATCGGCCACGGTTTCCACCAGGTCACCTTGCCGGAACTGACGAGACGACACATTGATCGACACCGCCATCGCGTCCTTCCCTGCCTGAGCCCACTCCCGCGCTTGGGCACATGCCCGATTGAGGACCCACCTTCCCAGCGGAATGATGAGGTCGGTTTCCTCGGCGAGGGGGATGAAGCGGCCCGGCAGGATCATGCCCAGGTCGGGGTGTTCCCACCGAATCAGAGCCTCGACTCCGATGACTTCGCCGGTGCGGAGATCCACCTTGGGCTGGTAGACGAGCCGCAGTTCGTCGGTCTTGTCCAAGGCCCTGCGTAGGCCGTCGATGAGGCTGAGGCGCTCTGAAGTCCGCTGGCGCAGCTCCTGGGTGAAAAACTGGTAGGTGTTACGGCCGGTCGACTTGACGGTCTCCAGCGCGATTCCGGCGTCGCGGAAGAGACCCTCCACGCTGTCGCCGTCGAGTGGGTAGATGGCGATGCCGATGCTGGCACTCACGAACACGTCGTTGCCCTGAACAGTGTGGGCGGCCGTGAGGCCATTGAGGATCTTGTCGGCGATCCGCCCGGCGTCTTCGGCCCGATGGCCGCCTTCGAGAATGACCGCAAACTCGTCTCCGCTCAGGCGGCCGACCGTGTCGCTCTCTCGGACTACGTCCTTGATTCGCCGGCCCACCTCGATCAGCAGAGCATCCCCCACTTCGGTGCCGTACTGGTCGTTGACGGCCTTGAAGTCATCGAGGTTGGCCAGCATCATCGTCACCAGCCCGCCGTCGCGACGCGCCCTGATGAGGGCCCGCTGCAAGCGATCGTTGAGAAGGGCCCGGTTGGCGAGACCGGTCAGTGGATCGAATTCGTTGAGGTAATCGAGGCGGTCTTGATCCTCCTCGTGAAGCCGCCGCCGCTCCTCGATGTCGGCCCGGATCCGCTTGGTGGCAGGACGGAAGAGAAACAAGCCTTCCAGTACGAGCAACAGCAGTGTTCCGCCCAGCAGTCCGAGCTGGATCTTGCGCAAGTCTTCGGCACGGGCGTCGGCCTCGAGCGAGTACTGCGACGCGATGTTCTCCATGCCCAGGCGGTACATGTCCACCTGGAGGAGCAGCCTTTCGATCTCGCCAGCCTCGATCGCCTCACCGGCGAGCAGAGCGCTGCGCATCGCCGCTGCCCCCTCGGAAATGGCTTCCAGGGCTCCCTGGATCGAGCCGTACATTTGTTGCACGACGGCGCTGTTGCCGGCGCTGACGCCCAGGCTCTCGTCCCCATGGATGAGAGCTCCGTGGACTCGATTGAGGCGTTCCACTGTGGACTCGACGAACTCCACCTCGGCCGGGCCCGGGACGTCCAGTTGGGACGCCTGGACGGCTCCCTGGACCACTTGGTAGCTGGCTACGACCTGACCGAAGGCCAAGTCGGCGACTCGGGCATCCTCCTGTTGGCGAGACATGGCGGCCCACATGACTGCAGTGCTGGCGAGGGCCAGAAGGGCTATCGCGGCCAAGCCGGTGATGTAGGGCATGGTGAGGTTGCGGATCGTGGAGTGGGGGGCGCCGCCTTCGGCCCTCTTGCGACGGGTCGATCCGCCACCGGCGCGCATGCCCTGGTCCACCGTTCCCGAAAACGACACGCACTTCTATCGGCAGGAGCGGCATGAGATTGAACCCTGGTTTTGCGAGTGACTAGTCCTTGCGGCGGGAAGCGACCCATCGCAGGAAGCGTGCCTTGGGCCAGGTGTTGGCCACGTGCTTGCGTTCCAGCCAGCCCCGCTGGGCGTAGAGCACGCCCCAGCGCGCTCTACGGAACTCGGAGGGGTGGTGGGAGTCGGTGGCGATGAGGAAGCGGACTCCCAGCTCGGCGCCCCGTCGGATGACGGTTGCGGGAGCGTCGAGGCGGTCGAGGGCCCCGTTGATCTCGAGAGCCGTTCCCGTTCCCGCTGCAGCTTCGAGGACGGCTTCGACGTTGAGGTCTATGCCGGGCCGTCTGCCGATCATACGGCCGGTGAGATGCCCAATTGCGTTGACGGCCGGATGCTCCATGGCGGCCAGGATCCGCTTGGTCTGGCGAGCCTCTTCCAGGTCGAAGTGGGAGTGGACGCTAGCGACGCACCAGTCGAAGCCCATGAGAAAATCGTCGTCGTAGTCGAGATCGCCGTCGGCGCCGATGTTGAGCTCGCAACCGTGCAGCAGCGCCATATCGGGATACTCCTCCCGGAGGCCGGCGATGCGCCTACGCTGCCGGAGCATCTTGTCACGGGACACCCCATTGATGGCCAGGTTCTCGCCATGGTCGGTGATCGCTACGTAGTCGAGTCCGCGCTCGGCGGCGGCCGCCACCATCTTCTCGAGGGAGGCCCGGCCGTCACCGGAGAGCGACGTGTGCACGTGGGTGTCGCCCCGGAGGTCCTCGTGGTCGACCACCCGGGGCAACTTGCCGGCGGCGGCCGCCTCGATCTCGCCAGCATCCTCTCGCATCGGCGGCGGAATGAACTGGAGGCCCAGGGCCCGGTAGATGGCCTTTTCGGTCCGAGACGCAACGACTTCCTCGCTCTCGGCATCGGATAGGGCGTACTCGTTGAGGGTCCATCCCCGCTCTAGAGCGACCTGGCGGAGGGCGATGTTGTGCGCCTTCGAGCCGGTGAAGTACAGAACGGCGGCTCCGAAGCTGTGCGGCTCGACCACTCGCAGGTCGATCTGAAGTCCTTCCCTGGTGACCACCGACGACTTGGTGTCGCCTCGACCGAGCACCCGCTCCACCAGGCGCATGCCGACGAACGCCTCCATGACCGGCACCGGGTGTCGCGAGGCTGCCAGCACGTCGATGTCGCCGATGGTCTCGTTGAACCGCCGCAGGCTGCCGCAGCATTTGATCGCCTGCACTTCGCCCAGAGCTTCCAGCACGGCCACGATCTCTTCGGCCAGAGGCAGGGCGTCGGCGATCGGAGTTCGCCGCTCCTTGCCGTGTAGACCCAGGCGCTCGATGGCGGCACGCAGCTTCTCCTCGCTCTTGGCCCCGAGACCGGGCAGATCACGCAGCGCCTGCGCGTCGATGGCCCGGCGCAGGTCGTCGACGTTCTCGACGCCGAGGCGATCGCGGAGGAGAATCGCCGTCTTGGGCCCCACACCGGGAATGCGGGTCAGCTCGACGAAGGCCGGCGGGAAGTCGGCCCGCAGCTTCTCCAACCGGGCCAAGGTGCCGGTCTCGAGGAACTCTCGGATCTTGCGGGCCGAGCTCCGACCGATTCCTTTCATGGCCACCAGCTCGGCCTCGGTGAGGTCCGAGACGTCGGTTGCCAACTCCTCGACGGCGTGGGCGGCGTTCTCGTAGGCGCGTACTCGAAACGCCTGCGGGCTCCCTTCGGCGAGCTGGGTGAGGAGGGCCAACTCTCGGAAGGCGCGGGCCACGTCTGCGTTGGGTCCCGCCATGATTGGAATCTACCGGACCGTCATTCCCGGCAACCCGGACCCCTCAGGATAAGGCTGGCGCGGTCATCGAGGGCCGGGCCGGTCGTTCCTCCTGAGAGAGCTTCGGGGGTATCGAAGTCCTGGTCGACACCCAAGAACGGGAAGCCCAGCTCGTCTTCGAGCACGTGCCGGTCGTCGTAGGCGGCCTGCGGATCGGTGTCGGTGGATCCCAGGCCGATGCCTTCCTCGGTGGGCAGGGCACCGGGGGGGCTGTGGCTATAGGTGAAGAAGGGCGGAGTCCCCGGTGCGGCGAACGCCTGGCCCCCGGCGACAACCAGATCTCTGCAAACCCCCGCAGTGGATACGGCGAGGGCGATGAGCGTCCGGCGCCGGACCGGCAGCATATCCGCCAAGCTACTTGGCGACACTTCGGGCTACGGTGACGGGATGGGCGGGACCGGCCGCTACCGAGAATTCGTGATCGCAGTTGTGCTGGTGGGAGGACTGGCGGCCGCCATGTCGGTGACCGGTGCGGCCGGCTGGCCCGGCGACCCGTCCGGCTGTCTCGTCCACGACGACTGCTATTGCGAAGCATTCAGGGACCGGGGAGCGGCCGTCCAGCCGGTGAATACCCTCACCAACGCCGGCTTCGTGTTGGTGGGGTTGGCCGTCCTCGCACAGGTGGGACGGGCCCGAAACGGCTCCCGGGCCGGGCGGCCCAACCGCATGAGGGACGATGAGCTGTACCCGGTTCTGTACGGCTCGGCCGCGATCGGTCTGGGCGTGGGCTCCGCCCTGTTCCACGGCACCATGACCGACTGGGGCGGCTGGTTCGACCTGGTGTCGATGTACGCCTACATCTCGTTCCTCTTCGCCTACAACGTCGGCGCCTTGCGGTCCTGGAACCGAAAGTCCTTCGCGGCCGGCTACGGGATCCTGGTCGCCGTCCTGGCCCTGGTGCAGTGGCCCCTCGAGGAAGGCCTCGGCAAGTTCGTCTTCGGGGCCCTGATCATCATCACCGTGGGGACAGAATGGCGGATCGCCCTGGACCCGTTCATCGCCCGGCGCCGGCCGTGGTTCTGGGTAGGGCTCGGCTCCTACGTCGGGGCCAATCTGGTGTGGCTGGCCTCCCGCACCGGAGCGCCACTGTGCGATGCAGATTCCCTCCTCCAAGGCCACGGATTGTGGCACCTGGTGACGGCGGGCTCGGTGGCGGCGTTCTACGCCTATCTACGGACCGAGAGGATCGAGGAACGGGCTCTCGTCGAGCGGTAGGAAGGCGTCGGGCAGTCTTGCGCGATTGTGAAATCACGAGCGCAGGCAGTAGCGTGGCGGACTGTGAAGGCAAACCTCCCCAAGGCCACGGTGGCTCGCCTGCCCCTATACCTGCAGTGCCTGGAAGAGGTGCCGGCCTCGCAGCGCATCATATCCTCCCAGCAGCTGGCGAGAATGGCCGGGGTCAACTCGGCCAAGGTGCGCAAGGACCTCTCTTATCTGGGCTCGTTCGGCACCCGGGGGGTGGGCTACGACACGGAGGAGTTGCGGGTGCTCATCGCCCGCCGCCTGGGCCGCACCGAGCCGTGCGCGGTGGCGATCGTGGGCGCCGGTAATCTCGGCGAGGCGCTAGCCGGCTACGAGGGCTTCGAGGAACGGGGGTTTCGGATCGCCGCCATCTTCGACACCGACCCGGACAAGATCGGCCGCCGGGTGAACGGCATGCCGATCGAGCATCTCAGCGGCCTGCGCCGAGCGGTCGTCGAGCGAGGGGTCAACATCGGCATCATCACCACTCCGCCGCAGGTGGCCCAGGATGTGGCCGACAGCCTCGGGGCCGCCGGGGTGCGGTCCATTCTCAACTTCGCCCCGGCTGTGCTCGAGGTGCCTCCGGGCGTCCAGGTGCGGCGGGTCGACCTGTCGACCGAGCTGCAGATTCTCAGCTACTACCTCAACCAGGCGGAGTAGCCGCTACTCGCCCTCTTCCTCGTCGGCGGACTCCAAACGGTTGAGCGCGGTGAGGAACATGGCGAAGAGGACCAGGGAGCCCAGCATCATCGCCAGTGACATGACCCGGAGCTGAAAAGCGTTGAGGCCTTCGAACTCGGCCGGGCGAGGGCCACGGGGCACGGTGAGGACGAACAGGAATCCGTTGATGGCCCCCCAGCCGAACAGGGCCGCACCGGTGACCAGGAATGCCAGCCGCTTGCCCATATTGGTGTAGAGCAAGAGGTAGGAGGTGCCGACGAAGGCGGCCACCGCCACCAACACGATGAACACCCCCGACCAGAACGTGTTCGACCAGATGTAGCGGTCGTAGAGCTCACCGACCCACCCTCTGATGGCCGGGACGAACGCGAGGATGGACACCACGATGAGGGCCACCCCCAGCCACTCCAGCTTGGTGAGCCCGGATTCGTCGCGAAGACCGGTCCTCATCACATTGCCCTCTCGTATGCAACGATGAGCTCGATGTCCTCTGAACCGAGGATGAACCCGAAGGCCGGCATGTAGCCGTTACCGAGGCCGTTGACGCCGTAGTTCTGGCCGGATTCGGAGCCTTTGACGATGAAGTCGGAATGCTCCTCGGGATCGGGGAACTGGCGCACCGCCTTGCCGCCGAGAAGCGAGGGACCCCACGCTCCCGATCCGGCCTCGCGCTCGAAGGCGACCCCCGCCGCGTATCCGGCGGTGTGGCAGCGGGCGCAATACGCGTTGAAGAGGCCGACGGCTCGCCGGGCGGCCTCCTCGTCGCCCTGAAATGCTTCGTCGGCCAGAGCCGGGACGTCCACGGCGTAGCGTCGGGCGGCCCCAGATTCTTCGAGAAACTCGGCTCCGACCCTGGCTCCCTCGAGGAAGGTCTCGTTGTTCTGGGCGGTCACCCGGAGATTGATGAACTCGACCTCGAGGTCGGTGAGCAGCTCGGCTAGCAAGTCGAAGTCGGCGATGGGATCACCGGCCGAGTCGGTCGTCGAAAAGCCGTTGACCGGATCGAACCGGACGTCGAATTGCTCCAATCCGGTCTCGGTGGCGAACCGGCCCAACAACCGGGTGAGCTCGACCTCGGCGGCGTCGGTGATGTCGTCGCGGTCACCGTCGGACCCTTCGCTCTCACAGGGCCGTTCGGCCAGTCGGGCCGAATGGTCGGTGCACGTGCCGGCGCCGGCCAGGACGTCGGCTATCTCGTCGGGGATCCTCTCCACTCGCTCGAAGACGGCCGGCACCGACTCGATCTCCGCAATTCGCCGCTCCTGATCGGCGAGCGCGGTACCGATCGACTCATCGGCGCGGTCGAGTCGGTCCAATGCGAGGCTCACCCTGGTATCGACCTGCGCGACCGCTTCTTCCTGCGGAATCTGAATCGAGTGAATGTAGGCGATCACCTGATCGATCTGCTGGCTCGTCATCGATCCGCCTCCCTCCAGGCCGGCAGGCGGCATGGGCGTTCCCCGGCGGCCGAAGGTGATCCAGAACCGCACGTCCTCTTCGGAATAGCGGTAGAAGACGTCGTTGAGAGACGGAGCCGCCCACGTGGTCTCGAGGCCGCTGCGGGGCTCGATGAACGTCGCCCCGCCCCCGGTTCCCGCCGCACCGTGGCACAGCAGGCACTGGAACTCCTCGAACCAGTGCTCGCCTTCCTCGATGTCCCTCTCCAGCTGCGCCTCGGCTGCTTCGGCCTGGCGGCTCGACTCGCCCAAGTAGTAGACCGGGATCACCAGCGCCAGCACCCCCGCCGAAACCAGTGCACCCACCAGCGCTTTGCTGACCCTCTTGTTCTCCAGCTCGTCGTCGGTGAGGTAGGGAGCGAGATTCTGGGGAGCCCCCTCGACTGCGGTGGGGCGGGGACGCCGACTGTTGATGATGTATCCCGCCCACACCAGCATGGCCAGGACGGCGATGCCGACCACGACGGCACCGAGACCCATCTAGCGAGGCCTCCTTGCCCGGGTGGTCGGCGCGGCTACGCCAGGCACGACGGCCCCTGCGGGTATTCGACCGTCTTGTCCTTGGCCCGGGCGGTTTGGATGACCGCGCCGGTGTCGATGACGAGATTGTTGGAGTCGTCGACCGTGACGACGAACCGGTCCATGTTGCGCGGGGCCGGTCCCGCTTCGTACTCCCCGTGGGAGTTGTACTTCGAGCCGTGACACGGGCACTCGAAGCCCTGAGAGGGCTGGCACCACGGGACCCGGCAGCCCAAGTGAACGCAGCGCTGCCAGAGCGCCATGACGTCGTCGACCACCACGCCGGTCCCCTCGAACTGACTGGTGGTGACGTCGGTCTGGAAGGGGAGGACGTAGGCCTGGGCGGCCGGTACGAAGAACGGCGTCACCGACCCGTCGGCGTTGAAGAGCTGGTCCCGGATCTCGTCGATGTTCCCGGCGTCGATTGCCGATCCGAAGGCGCCGGCCCGCAGGCGGGGCCACATGAACGCCAGCGAGCCCAGCGCAAACTGGAGCAGGAAGACGCCGAAGATGATGAGGATGGACCGGGTGAAAAACATGCGCCGGGTGACGCCGTACTCCTCCTCGCTGATCTCGGGGCGGGCCTGGAGCGGATCGGGGACCGATTCGGGTTCCGGGAGGGCCGCGGCCTCTTCGAGCCGGGGTGCCTCTTCGGCCGGTGCGGCGGCGACTGCGGCCGGGCGGCGCTCCTCCTCCCGGCGTCGCTCGGCGGCCAGCGCCCTGCGATCGAGCTTTCCAGTGGGAGGTGGGGCGGGCCCACGACGGAAGGCGACCGCGAAGATGGAGATGGCCGCCACCACGGCCACTGCTGCTATCGCCAGCGCAAAGATCTGTCCGCCGCTCATCAGAAGTCGAAGAAGAGGCCGTCGTTCCACGGGAACGTGAAGTTGAACCCGGGGCCCCGGAAGAAGGACCCGAAGATCGTGAGAACGGCCGATGCCATCAAGAAGAACGTGAAGATCATGATGGCCAGCTTGCGATCGGCGGGACGGGTGGACGGGTTGCGGTCGATGTAGGGGATGGCGGCCAGGCCCGCCAGACCCAGCCCGGGCATCAGTACCCCGGCCACCTGGGGGTCGAAATACGACAGCAGCTCCTGGAGCCCGAGGAAGTACCAGGGCGCTTTGGAGGGATTGGGCTGTTCGTTGAAATTGGCCAGCTCCAGCAACGGGGCGTCGACGAACACCGAGAAGATCGTGACGAGGGCCGTGACCACCAACAGCGCCACGAACTCGGCCGCTACGAGATGGGGCCAGACGTTGACCTTGTCGGTCGGTTCGGCCTTGACCTGTTGGATGGCACCGGCCTTGACCACCGTCAGCAAACGCTGGGTGCGGATCCCTTCGGGCACCGCCGGAGCCGCTTTGGGAGCCGCAGCGGCAGCCGGTGCCGCCGCCGCCGGTGCCTCGGCAAGCGCCTCGGCCGCCGGGGGAGCCTCCCCCCTCATTTCGGCGAGGACCTCCTCGACCGAGCGCCCGGTGGCCTTGGCCTTGGCCTCGGCGGAGCGACGGAGCAGGTGCTCGGGCACGCCCCCGGTTCCTTCCGCCGCCGCAGGCGTCGGCTCCGGTGCAGCCGCCGCCGGTGCCTCGGCCGGCGCCTCGGCCGCCGGGGGAGGCTCCCCCTTCATCTCGGCGAGGACCTCCTCGACCGGGCGCCCGGTGGCCTTGGCCTTTGCCTCGGCTGAGCGCCGCAGCAGGTGCTCGGGTATCTCGGCCATCAGAGCGGTCCGGAGATGCCGCCGTCCTTGCGGACTCGCCAGAAGTGGACGGCGAGGAAGATCGTCAGGATGAAGGGGAGCGCCAGCACGTGGAGCACGTACCAGCGGAGAAGGGTGTCGGCCGTCACCCGTAAGTCCCCGAGCAGGGTGAAGCTCACCTGGTCCCCGAAGACCGGGGTATAGGCGGCCATGTTGCTTCCCACCGTCACCGCCCAGATGGCCAGCTGGTCCCAGGGAAGCAGATAGCCGGTGAACGACAGCAGCAGGGTGAGGAACAGCAACACCACCCCGACCACCCAGTTGAACTCCCGGGGCGGCTTGTAGGCGCCGTGGTAGAAGACCCGGGCCATGTGGAGGAAGACGGTCAGCACCATGAGGTGGGCTCCCCAGCGGTGCATGTTGCGCACCAGCTGCCCGAAGGCCACCCCCGTCTCCAGCTGCTGGATGTCCAGGTAGGCCTGGGGGGAGGTGGGCCGGTAGTAGAACATCAAGAAGATGCCGGTGATGGTCAGGAGGATGAAGAGGAAGAAGCTCATGCCCCCGAGACACAACGTGTAGGACAGGCGCACCCCGTGACGCTTCACCTTCACCGGGTGGAG